>JAZROG010000001.1:0-7867 GCA_045648605.1 Eubacteriales bacterium
GAGATGTTGGAAGAATACATACATTACTACAACAATGAGAGAATATCTCTAAAACTAAAAGGAATGAGCCCAGTTCAATACCGAGCTCATTCACAAACAACTTAATATTTAATTTTTGTCTAAACTTTGGGGTTCACTTCAGTGACCTTGTTTTTTTTATTCAAATTATTTGATTCCGATATACCCGTTTTTCTCGATAAGTGTCTGCCCTTCGTCCGAGAGAAGCCAATCTATAAGCACGGGAACATTTTCATTTTCGTTATCCGCGCGATAGATAGCAAAAAACTCTGCAACAACGGGATAAGTTCCGTTTTTGATATTTTGTGGCGTTGGAAAAATTCCATTCAAGGACAAAATCTTGACATTTTCATTCTCCACAATTCCGTTCATATAATATCTGAAGGAAAAGCCGATAGAGCCACCGAAAATGGAAAACAATGATTTATTCCCTATCTCATTATCCTTCATAAAAGCATCCATTGTGGTCTGGCTTCCGCTTCCTTTGAGTCTTGAAACAGGATTGATCACTCTGTTCGCACCGCCTACCTCCGACCAATTTCTTATCTCACCCGAATAAATGCTTCTTATCTGCTGTGGGGTAAGATTATCAATGGGATTATTCTCATTCACAAAGAAAACAAATGCCTCAAGCCCGATGGGAACATAAACAAGCTTAACACCCATATCCTCTGCGTATTTGACTTGATCGGAAGAAGGAGAAGCGCAAAAAAGTATGTCTGTGTCGCCATCAACTATGGCTTTGTAGCCTCTGACGGTATTTTTATACTGCATCCTGCTGTCGGGAGCAAAATTCTCACCGTAATAATTGTTATCTGAAAATTCTCCGCCCTCATATGTAACAGATCCAACGGGATATAATGTGTCGATAACAGAAGCATAAACAGGAACGAGCGCCGCCGCACCGTCAAGCACGGGAAGCTCGCCCTCAAGAGTTATCGAACACTCGATTTCGGGAAGACGTGAATCCTCATCATGCGGCAGATAAGCACCAACATCTATCATTTTTGCCTGATCCGTGCCGCTGAAATTATTTGAAAGCCTGCTTGTGAGAAGCATATAAATCCCAAAATTAAATGACGCAAAAAGCAGCACCACAGCAAGCAGAACTGAAATTTGCAAAATCAGCTTTTTCATTTACCAAAGCTCCTTTCCGACAAAATAGATAATGGAGCAATTTTCATAGGCATGGTAAGCATAAATAATATGTGCCGCGGTAAGCAAAATGCCGACAGCGATAACAGCTAAAAGAAAAAGCAAAAAGGTACGTCTCTTCATAACATCACATAAAGGATATCGCCATAAAAAACAGCGAGAAAATAAAAGATATCGCAAAAATAAGCAAGCCAAGCAGCACCGAAGAAAAAATAAGGCAAAGCTTTCTTGTTTGCATCTGCACATCATTATATCTGCCGGGTGTTTTTTTGTTTGTACGCCTTGCGATTATATAGAGAACAAGGCTTATGGTAAAAAACACTACAATTGCAAGGGGCAGAAGAAATAACAAAAGATATGAGAATATATAGCCCATAATAAAAGCTCCTTTTCATTTTATTTGATCTCATTTTACATCATTTTGAAAATTTTGTCAATGATTTTATTGTAATTTTAAGAAATCTATGGTATAATTATTTGTAAAGATTTTTTGGTGGAATATTCGGCTATGATAAATGACGGTATGACAAAAAATGACAACAAAATCACCTCATTTTTGATGATTGGACAGTCAAATATGGCAGGCAGAGGGGATTTTTGACCATGCTGTTATGATGACAAGGCTTGCCATGCGCACATCAAATTTTGGTGGCATCATCTGGCATCAGGGCGAGAGCAACTGCCGCGATTTTGATGCCGCAAAATACAGAGAATTGTTTCTTAACACAATAAACGGATTCAGACGTGAGCTTGGAGCTGAAAATCTCCCTCTCGTAATCGGTGAATTTTCGGACAAGATTGGAGAGGAATGGAATATTTCTGATAAAGTACCAAAAATGAACGCTCTTCTTCATTCTCTTGCTGAGGAGCTTCCAATGTGCGATATCGTTCCCGTCTGCGATCTTGCTCATAAAAATGACAATTTGCATTTCAATTCCGCTTCTCTACGAATTCTCGAAAAAAGATATTTTGAAAAGGCAAAAGATTTGATGAACGGAGGGTAGCCTATGAAAAAGCTTCTTGCATTTGTCCTTCTTTCCCTGCTTATTTTTTCTTCATGTAATAAAGCAGAGCCAAAGAATGAGAACGATTCACAAGATACAACGGAAACCGATATTCATACCATGTCCGAGCGTGAAATTGTCGATTGGGCAACTATTATCCGCTATAATGGGGCAAATTACAGCAGCGGTTATAAGATAGCTCCCGGAATCGGTGCAGAGCTTGGAGAGGTGGAATACAGTATCCCCGAATATTATGAAAAGGATATGGAAATACCTACGGGAAGCATCAGCGCAACCTTTACTTACGTAGGTGAAAAAATATATGAATGTCCCGGGTTCAGCCCCGATTTTCGCATATGTGCAAAGGCTGATCCATATAATGAATATGTGATTTTTGAAAGAGACTACACACTTGACGGCGAGATGCCCGTTTTTAGAGAGACCATTCCCGGCAGCAACCAAATAAAAAAGCTCACATACTGCGACAAAAAAGACAATGTATTGTGTGAAATTGAGAACAAAAAATATTATATTGATACTTTATGGACATGTTTTGAATGGAGCCAATATGTTCCTTATGAAGATTTGAAGAGCCACTTAAAGCAAAACAGTATAACAATCGAATATACTGACGGAAGCACCTCGTATATCCCTATCTTTGAAGGCGGCTATGCAAATTTTGTTGACTATATTCTAATTCCGGAAGAATTTTTCGAGCTTATTGAAGATGTTATGGCAGGCAAAAGCATTGCAGGACGGTATGAGATAGTGGATTGGGGAGATGTTATACATTATAACGGTGCAAGTTATCGGAATATATATTCCGATGTTGCCCCGGTTGCAGGCGAAAAGCTTGGCGAAGTGAAATATAATGTTATAGATTATTATGAAAAAGGCGAGGAAGCTCCCGAGGACGGCATAAGTGCAACATTTATAGGGGGCGGAACGAATGTTTATGCTTGCCTTGGCTACAGCCCCGAATTCAGAATATGCGCAAGAGGAATATCGTCATTCAATATCTACGAAAGAATGAGTGCGGAAGGTTCTGTTTTTTCCGATTTACTCCCCAAAGCCGAGCAGATTGGAAAGATAACAGTTGAAAAAACAAACATTGATACCGTAGAAAATGAGCTTCAAGGAATTATTGAGAACAGAGAACATATAGATGAATTACACTCGCAACTGATAAAAGGTGAATTTGTCAAAGGCTTATCGAGTGAACCTCATAATATGTACTATATAACACTTGAATATATCGACGGTACAAAAACCGTTTTTACAGCCTATGACCACGGATACGGACATTTTATGGGGCTTATCAGTATTCCAAAAGAATTTTTTGATGCTTTGGAAAAAGTACTTAATGCTTCTGTATCTTAAAGGAGAAGATTTATGAAAAAATTGATTTTTTGTTTTCTTATAGTTTCTTTTATTGTTTTTTCTTTTTCATGTGAAAGCAGTGATAATGAAATAGTTTACGATACCGAAACGAACTCCGCTGCCGAAACATTACATAGCGAAATAAGCATATCATGGTCAGATATTATCTATTATAATGGTGAAGAATACAAAAATATCGGTTGCGATATAACCCCTGTTGCAGGCGAAAAGCTTGGTGAGGTAAAATACAACATAATCGATTATCATAACAGGGGCGAAACTACGCCCACCGACGGAATAAGTGCAACATATTCAAAAACAGGAACTGTCATTTATGCTTGCGAAGGCTACAGTCCCGATTTCAGAATATGTGCAAACAGTATTTCTTCCTTTGCCATTTATGAAAGAATGGATATAAATGAGAAAAACAACATTATATTTTCCGAAATGATTCCCGAAAGGGATATTGTGGAAAAGCTTTTGATAATCCCCTCAAATAAGTATCATCCTGTTGGTGAGATAGATAAAACGGAAGATATCGACGCTTTTTGGACTCTTCTGAAAAAAAGCAAATTCACCGATAAAAAGGTTTCTGCTGCAAATCAACCAAAATATGAATTTGATATAAGAATTATTTTCAGCGACGGAAGTGAGACTTCCTTTGGCGTTTTTGATGACGGAATTGCATATTTTAAAGGAAGAGTTGAGATTCCGAGGGAGCTTTATTCACTCGTTGCAAAAAACACATTTGCCACAGTGCGAGATCTTGAAAAGCACAAAGGAAGCAACTATCTGGGTGAGGATTATATCCTTGACGGCGGAGGCAGTGATGTCATTTACGAAAGAGCATCAATGTGGATAGCCGACGGAAATCTCAAAATGAGCGGCGGCATCAATGATGAAAACATGATAATTGCCGATAACGCAAAGGGACAGCTTTCAAACGAAAACAATGATTTTTGGTATCTGACAAACGAGGGCGATGTTGCCTATATTTTCTGTGACGGTCAAAAAAAGAAAAAGGAAGGCAAGGAAGTATTTGAATGCTTCACAGAGCCTACTGTTCTTTATGAAGGAGATTTTGTCTCTCTTGATGTATATGACGGTGTTGTTTATTCTTTAAGCGAGGACGGAACACTATACCGAGACGGAAAATCCTATATTCAAAATGTAAAGGATTTTACGGTGCATAGTAAAGGTATAGTTTACACAGATGAAAGCGGCTTACATCTTTACACGGCGGATGGTAAAACATCAACACTCGTAAACAAAAATGTGGATACCTTTGATATCGGCGGTGCGTATGTTTATTATTCTGCGAAAAATGAAATTCACAAAATCAGAATCGACGGTGAAAATGACAAAAAGCTTCTTGATTTCGGTGCATCGTCTATCAGCTTTGTCGGGAGTGATTGGTATTTTTCAAAGCCGGTCCTTGCAATAAGTGATAAAAATGGCAATTGTCATGTTCTTTGGGATGAAAGCATACTTTATTCGCTCGGCATAATGGCCGATAGCTTTGGTATTTACAGTTACAAAGCCGTTTTTGTAACCGACGGTATAATAACGGAGGAGCATATTGATATTTCCGACAACGGACTATGGTTCGCCTCCGACTTTGAAAGCAAAATTGAAGGAATAATAATTGATTAAATTTTGGGGAGGATAAAAAATGAAATTTTGGGAAATGAAATACGAGCGTCCTGCGCTCAATGAAATGAAAGCAGATCTTAAAGCACTTTGTGATCGCTTTGAGGCTGCAAAGGAATATGCCGAAGCAAAGTCCGTTTTCCTTGAAAAAGAGGAAGCTTTAAAGCACATTCAAACAATGTCAACGCTTGCAAATGTTCGTCACACCATCGACACAAGAGACAAATTCTATGACGATGAGATGAATTTTTGGAATTCTGCAATGCCTGAGCTTCAGGAATACGAGCAGATGTGGACTGAACTCATGCTTAAAAGCCCATTCAGAGCTGATTTTGAGAAAGAATACGGAGACATTGTGTTTATCAACGCAGAAATCGCGCTCAAAGCATTTTCGCCCGAGATAATTCCCGAGCTTCAGGAGGAAAACGAGCTGACACAGGAATATGAAAAGCTCATAGCATCGGCTCAAATTCCCTTTGAGGGCGGTGTTTATACCATTTCACAGCTTTCCCCCTTTAAAAACGATGCGGATGATGCCCGCCGTCTTGCTGCTTGGAAGGCAGAGGGGGCTTGGTACAAGGAAAACCAAGGAAAGCTCGATGAGATTTATCACAAGCTCACGCTTCTTCGTGACAAAATGGGTAAAAAGCTCGGCTACGAGGGCTATACAACTCTCGGCTATTACAGAATGGGCAGAAACTGCTATACAAAAGAGGATATCGAAAAGTTCCGTGAGTCTGTGGTAAAATATCTTGTTCCCGTTGCCGATGAAATATATAAGGCACAGGCTAAGAGACTCGGCAAGGAATATCCCATGAGCTTTGCGGATAATGCCCTTATGTTCCGCAGCGGAAATCCAAAGCCGCAAGGCGATGCTGATGCTATAATCGCACACGGAAAGAGGTTCTATGACGAGCTTTCCCCCGAAACAAGCGAATTTTTCACCACCATGCTTGACGGTGAGCTTATGGACGTTCTTTCCACCGAGGGAAAGGCCGGTGGCGGTTACTGCACAGGCATTATGGAATATGAGGTTCCCTTTATCTTTGCTAATTTCAACGGAACTCAGGGTGATGTTGAGGTTATAACTCACGAGGCAGGTCACGCCTTTGCTTGCTGGCGCAACAGAAAGAGAGTTCCTGTTGACACTATCTGGCCGAGCATGGAGAGCTGCGAGGTTCATTCCATGTCTATGGAATTCTTCGCTTGGCCTTGGGCAGAGGGCTTCTTTGGAGATGATACAAAGAAATTCTATTATAGCCACCTTGCGGGTGCTCTTACATTTATTCCTTACGGTACAATGGTTGACCATTTCCAGCATATCGTTTATGAAAAGCCCAAAATGACCCCCGCAGAGCGTCATGACACATGGAGAGAGCTTCTTTCGGTATATATGCCTTGGGCGAAGATCGACGGAGAAATTCCCTTCTACGGTGAGGGCGAGGGATGGCAGAGACAGAGCCATATTTATCAGAGTCCCTTCTATTATATCGATTATTGCCTTGCACAGACAGTTGCGCTTCAGTTCTGGGCAATGATAATGGAAGATAAGGACAACGCTTGGAAGCACTATATGGCATATACCGAGCAGGGCGGAAGCCGCACATTTACAGATCTTCTCAAAAATGCAGGACTTGATACTCCATTTGACGAGAGCTGTCTCAGAGGTGTTTGTGAAAAGGCAAACAAGTGGCTTGCCGATTTTGATCTCGGCGATATAATTTAAAATAATTTTTAGAGGTAATATAAAAAATGCTTTACACAATTAAAAATGAAAAGCTCACAGTAACAGTTTCAGATATGGGCGCAGAGCTTATGTCGGTTGTTAAGGACGGTTGCGAGTATATATGGGTTGGTACAGAGGAGATCTGGCCAAGCCACGCACCTCTCGTTTTTCCCATTTGCGGAAGACTTTATGAGGGCAAATACACCTATCGCGGCAAGGAATATGAGATGAATATTCACGGCTTTATCCGCCGCAGTGTTCTCACCGTTGCCGAGCATACAGACACGGCAATTTGCTTTTTGATGACCGAAAACGAGGAGACAAAGAAGGAATACCCCTTTGATTTTGAGCTTAAGGTTTGGTATATTCTCGAGAGTGACAAGCTTACCAACCGCTTTGAGATAAAGAATACAGGCGCAGATGTGCTCCCCGCAACCATCGGCGGTCATCCAGGCTTTAATGTTCCTCTCGACAACGGTAATTTTGATGATTACTATCTCGAATTTGATAATGAGTGCAGCCCCGACAAGTTCCTTTTCTCGGAAAGATATCTTCTTACGGGAAAGGAAGGCTTCCCGCTTGAAAAGGGAAAAATCCTTCGTCTGCGCCACGATCTTTTTAATAATGACGCAATATTCCTCAGCCGTGCGGACAGCGCGATAACTCTTAAATCCGAAAAGACAAATCGCTTTGTAAGAGTTACATTTGAGGATATGCCCTATGTTGGTATCTGGCACAAGCCACAGATGGTTGCACCTTATGTTTGCATTGAGCCTTGGTGCGGTCTTCCCGGAAATGACTGCGTTATTGAGGACATGGAAAAACGCGCTGATATGTTCCGCATCCAGCCCGGCAGCACAAAAAAGGCTGAATTTTCAATGATTTTCGGTTAATTCTAATCTACACAAAAACAAAAGAGGCTGATTTTCAGTCT
>JAZROG010000002.1:0-9224 GCA_045648605.1 Eubacteriales bacterium
TTGAGAGCATCTAAAGTTTTCATTTAACTCCACGGAATTCCATTTTTCATCGTTGTACATATTCAAGAAAACACTGGGATCAGCATCTCTCCACTCATATATAGCCTGATCGGGGTCTCCTATGAGAATGGCATTTGTAACACCACTATCAAATATCAAGTTAAGCAACTCCATTTGTTCTTTTGAAGTGTCTTGAGCTTCATCCACTATAAAATATGGGAATCTGCTCGCAATTAATTTTAACACCTTAGGATTGTTTTTTAAAATTTCGATCGCAAACAGTGTGGCTTCTTTACACGATAAAATTGAACTTTTTAAGAGTGTTTCCTTAGCCCTCTCGCATGGCTTTTTCCCTTGCAGTGTGCATTTAGTTAATTTTCCTTTTTCATCGCATACCTTTCCAGAAGGAGTAATATAAAAATCTTTAAGCTCGCAATAATTGCCATAGCATTCTCGAATCCAGAAACCGCTCATTATTGTTTCATAGTAATCACCCTCTACAATGGTAGGACTGACATCGGATTTAAAAATACAGTTTCCAAATGGCATAATAATATATTGCGAAATAAAAGAATCCAATGTTCCTATAAAATGCGGATATGGCAATCCTGTTTGCCCGGTTATCTTCTTAATATTATTAATCAATTCATCCTTGGCAACATTAGTAAAAGACAAAACAGCCATACCGGAATTCTTATATTTCCATTTTCTTAATTCGGCAACCACCTTATGAGAAATTACATAAGTTTTACCACTGCCGGGGCATGCTTTTAAAATGTTTTTACCAGTTAATCTTATAACATTTTCTTGAGCCACAGTTAATTTCTCTGCCATTTTCTCTTTATTTTAAAATCTCGTCAAAAGCCTCTTTTATGTATTGAGGTACTTCGAATTTAAAATTGTCTCCTTCCTCACAAATTCCATTTACTATCTCTCTAGATAAATCCTGCGCAAATGCGCCCTTGCAATCTCGTATAGCGACCCACAATCTCACGGCAATCTTATCCGCTGTCTCAAATATTGGATTTGTACTTCCGTCATCATTTGTCTGCTTCATTCTATTGCGAATATCGTTGGCTATGTCAGGGTGATGGCTTTGTAATACTTTCAACAGAATAGGAATATTGCCCTCGATTTTTGCCAACTCATATTCCAAAGTTTTTGTTGCAAGTTTAACGTTATTAGGGGAGAAAGTAACAAGCTTTTTAGCCCTATGAGATATCTCTCCATTGCTTATGTGTTGAATAATCTCGGTTACATTTAAGCTTGAATATACAAGAGTTTCATTTTTGATTTTGTACTTATCTTCGTTATTTGTACACCTATCATCGTCAGAAATAATAAACCATGGTATGCTTAAACAACTGTGCTCATCCTCTTTTATGAAAAGTTTAGCAAATGGCTCGAATGCAACTCCGCCCAAACTAACTACTTCTATCGAGTGCTTATTTAAAGGCTTTTTTAACAATTTTGCAAAGGAATTAAGCAGAAGCGCTTCGCTTATACCTTCCACAAAAATTACTCTTTTGGCAAATAACATTTGGCTTTTTGTAACATCCAAATATCTCTTTAAATCATTCTTTAAATTTACATCGAGTGAAGAATTCTTTATAGATGTTATTTGTTTTTTTCCTAATTTCGATGCTGTTATGATATGTATATCGTCCAAATCCGCTTTGGCAACTAATGATGGCGAGTGAGATGTCATAAAAATTTGAATTTTAGAGTCTGTGTTAGCTTTCCGGAAGAAGTCAAACAACAGCTCTAAAAGTTGAGGATGTAAATGCGCTTCAGGTTCCTCTATTAGTAGAACTCTAATTTCTTCATCACTTGGATTTTCTTGCAAATCGCCGAGCGAGGTTGCCATATGAAGCAAGTTGTTATATCCCAATCCGTTCAAAGAAATATCATGACTGATATTTTGAGCTATAGAGCTTAGTTTATTATACAAATCGATATATCTACTATTTCCATATAATTTTTTCAAATTAACGGCTTTTAAATTGGGATCTTTAGGTGCTGTTATAATAAACTCTGTTATGTCTCCCTCGGTTAAAGAAAACTCGTCCAATATGATTTTCAGCTCATCCTTAGTGATTTTAAGATATCTTTCGCTTACATAATCGATCTTCAAGGAAGTAGCCACAGAATCAAATTGTGGATCTATCAGAGAGATATGTACTTGTTCGTTCATCTCGTCTTTTTCAATATTCAAAAGATTTCTATTTATAATTTCTTCGGTTTTCTTAACAGCAGAATCAGTAGCGATACTATGATTGGTCTTAACCAGCATATCCTCAATTCTTTTTCTGTCTGCCTCGTTAGCTACTGAATATAAAATGCCCGCAATCTGACTTGTTTTAGCTGGCCTTAAATCTGTTTCAGCATTTCTTATTGCACCAAGATATAACAAGCTAATATTCTCTAAGGTTTCTCTCGGCACAGGATTATTATTCGGGCCTCCTTTAACCTCCTCACGCACTTTTTGTTTACCGTTTTTGTCAAGATACAACGTATATTCCAAATGCAATTCGGCTTTGGTTGTATCTGTTCCATCAGTCAACAAAAAGAAAGCTGTAGCTTCTTGCATGGTTAAATCGGAGAAATATAAATCTATATTTATTGTTTTACTTTGTTCGCCGAATAGATTTATATGAAAATCCGATGGTTTTACATAAATTCCTCTTTTATAATCACCTATAGACAAAGCAGTTCCTAGTGCATCTATAATTGCTGTCTTGCCGGAATTATTTTCACCTATTATAATATTCAAGCCTTTATTGCAATCAATTTCTATTCCTGACGAACCTATACTTCTATATCCTTTTATTGCAATTTTGTCAATATACATAGCAATCCCTCTTTGTTAATTGAATTATTTGAGTCTAAAATAACATATATTCTTTCCGTTGCCTTCGCGCTTGATCTCTCCTTCGGCAACCATCTTTCGAAGAGCACCCTCGATAGAGCTTATGCTAAGTGAAGGACATAGCTCCCTGATGTCTTGCTTTGAAAATCTTCCGATCTTATTCATAGTTGCGCGACGCACAGTTTCAAGTGCCGGCAGCTTTGTTTCTACGAGCGCGAACCTATCTTCGAAATCCTTATAGGCTGCAAGTATCGTGCCGAGCAGATATTTGATGAACGGAACGGCATCTGCATTTCCTTCATGCCATCCGTTCTGTGCTTCGCCAAGCGCATCGTAGTACAAGTCTTTGTTCTTGGCTATCTTTGCTTCGAGGGAAATATATTTTCCAACGTAGAATCCGCTTCTGTAGAGGAGCAACGTGGTGAGCAGACGGCTCATTCTTCCGTTTCCGTCATTGAACGGATGGATGCAGAGAAAGTCGTGAATGAATACAGGAATGGCAATCAACGGTTCTAACTCGTTGTTTCCTATCACACGATTAAACTCGTTGCATATGCTTTCGAGTGCGCTCGGCGTTTCAAACGGATCGAGGGGAGTAAACAACGTTCTCGTAGTACCATCGGGATAGGTTGCGCTGATATAATTCTGCACGCTTTTGGTTCTGCCTGCCGCAGGGTTGTTCATATGGCTATACAGAATTTTGTGGAGTTGCAGAATATAGTTAGGTTTAATAGGAATGGCATCAAAGCTCTCGTGGATGATGTTTAACACATCACGGTAGCCTGCTATCTCTTGCTCATCTCTATTTTTAGGCGTGGTTTTATCCTCAACAAGCTGCCTGATTCTCGTATTTGTGGTAACGATACCTTCAATCGCATTGGAACTCTCGGTACTCTGCACCTTTGCAATCTCTACAAGCTTTTCAAGCTCTTCGGGACGTTGTTTGAGATACATCTCTTGCTTTCCGGCTTCCTTGTAGATTGCCGCTATCAAGCCGAGAAGTTCTGAATCCCATTTTTGTTCGTTTATTTTAGAGTAGTTAAATGTTCTCATAACCTTAACCTCGCTTTCGTTCCCTTAAATAATATCATATTTTGAGGTTATTGTCAACCGTTTGAGGGAATATTTCCTCAATATTATTTCAGAAATGAGGGGATTTTAATCATTAACAGTCAACTTATGCCAAACCAGCTTCTTCTGTCGGTTTCTTCTGTCGGCTTTTCTTTGACTTCTGCGATGCAAATTTTGAGTATTGAGAGAAGGCGCTTGACTATTACGCTGATGTATGGTATAATAACGGCAGAAAAATAATTTTGCGGAGTCGGATTCTCGATATCCTGATAAAATACATATCCCGCTGAAACGTGCTTGACCACAGTTTTGACCATCTACGGCTTCGGACTACGTGGAAACAGTGCGACGGGGAGCACCCGAAAGCATCGATTTCGGACTAAAAAGCCCCGAAAAGCCTTGTAAGTCAAGGGAAAAATCTGTATAGATTTCTTTGGGAGCAGGATGTCGCAGGTTCAAATCCTGTCATTCCGACCAATATTAAAAGAGGGATGCACAGCATCCCTCTTTTAATATTTTTCTGATTTGCCGATTTGAAGCTCTCCATTTCGCGGAAGCCTTTTCGCGAAATGGATCAGTTTGCGCTGTGAAAATGAACGACTCGCATATATCTTGGCGCAAATTTAGGTTCTTAAATCCTGTCATTCCTACCAGCAGGCAGTGCCTGCACCCAATCTCGGGTGTAGTTACTGCCTATTTTTTGTGTATCACACGATGGCAAGATCTGTTATGAACACTCATATCAACTAACAAGAGAGGACTTCATGTCCTCTCTTGTTAGTTGATCAGATTTAATCGATTTGAGCTCTTATGACGCCGTTCCGCCTTCATCTCGATTATAGCATCAATATTATCAAAAACAAACTGCTGTGCAGTGCTGCTAAAAAGCACCACGGTGTATTTACCATACTGCCCTTCCCTCTCCTCGGTGGTTATTCCCATGGCTTTTCCATGCTCCGTCGGCAACCTTCTGTGTTTACCGGTCTGAGTCACACTGTTTTCAAGAAGCTCTATTTCAACGAGCCAATCGGTCACGGACTTTGCCGACAACCGCTTTATTTCTTCAAGATTCACCATACTGTTAAGCTGACCGACAATTTCGCTTACCTGTATGGGATTTTCCGAAATTTTAATATTTTGGCGCATCTCTTCGAAAAAAACAAATGGGGATTTGCGCTGTTTTTTCGGCTTTTTTGTTCCTCCGTTTTCAATTACTTGCCCCAAAATATCAGAAACATAGGAAAAACACCCCAAAATTCTTGTATTTACGGCAACCTCGCCCTCGGTAATAGCGCTATCATCTATGGGATTTATCCCCTTTGCCAATTTATCGATAAAATTTTTAGTATATTGTATCTTTTCAAGCTCTGTCATATTTTCAAATCCCCCTATAGTTCTTTAATATTTCCAAAATATTCCGTTTATAGATATTATCTCCGAGAATATTTCCGCTCGGCTCAAAGGATAGACATTTCAAATTTTCTGGGTCTTCGATATACGGATTTTCGGGAACATTCCCCTCAAAATATTCTCCAAGATATCTGAGGGCATTCCCCTCGGGGAAGATTATATTTCCCTCATTTGCAGCTATGCCAAGAGATGACATTTTCCGCAAAAGCTCACTCGTTTTTGCGTTGTACGGATTATCATGCTCCTTTTTTACAAGCCAGGCGGGCTGTACTCTTATAGGGATCCCCGCCCTTTGTGCTTCAAGCGCGAAAAATTCAACCGCATCAATGGGAATCGTCTCCTGATGAAAGGCGTCCACCGACAAAAGAAGGTCATTTACAGAGCATCTTGCAAGCTCTGATGCCACCTCTTTTATTCGCATTTCAGCCCTTGAAAAATATCCGTTTGTTATAACTTGACGCTTGGGAACTCCCATCTCATATGCGGCTTTCATTATCGAATATACCGCCTCGGGATAAAGCAGCGGCTCTCCTCCAAATGCCATAACTGTTTTGATGTCAAAATGCTCTGCTATCCTTCGCACCGCATCTCCCGCCACAGTTGGGTCTATGTGAACTCCCGCATCACAGTGATCGCCCTCCGAGCAATGCTTGCATCTGCCCGTACAGGCGTATGTTATTACAAATTCGATCTTTTCGAGATTTTTAAGATATTTATTCATATCAGTTTCCACCGTCATTTCATCCTTGGCATTTTACGAACCTCGCGGCGTGCAAAATCCTCGTGCATAAGGCTTGAAAATGTTTTTTCATCCTCCTCGCAAAGAAAATTTGACACATAACCGTAAAGCAGGGAAAAAGCATCGGCTTGTGATATCTTTTGGATCTCTCTGCCGTCATTTTCATCGATAAAGTGCGACAAACCCTTGTAGAAATCAAATGGAGAATCTACCTCCAAAAGAACAAATTCAATACATTTATCAAAATTTCCGCTCTCGTGATATCTTTCAAGAAGAAATGATATTTTTTGGAGCAAGTGCATCTCATCATAGCTTATAAAATCATTGCAAAGCACGGTATATGGCGCGCCACAATGAAATTTATAGCCATATTTTTCGGCATTTTTACGAAGATAGGTTCCATGAAGAAGCTTCAAAAATCCAAGTTGAAGCTTATGGCAAGCGGGATACGCCGCATCAAATGAACGCCCAAAGCTTTCCATATCCTCATATGGTAACCCCGCTATCAGATCAAGATGGAGATGGATATTACCCATTTTCTTTATCCGCTTACAGTTTTCAAGAGTTTTATCTGCATCAAGATGTCTTGCAATTTCGGATAAGGTCCTTACATTGGTGCTTTGAAGTCCAACCTCAAGCTGTATTTTTCCGTCGGGCATTTTCTCGAATATCTCAAAGCTTTCTTCATTCAAAAGCGAAGCACAGACCTCAAAATGATACTTTTTCGTATATTTTTCATCAAGAAGCGCACTCCATATAGTATTCGCCCTTGAAATATCGAAATTGAATGTCCTGTCTATAAATTTCAGGATCTTAAAATCCTCTCCAAGCCCTTCAAAATCAAGAAGCTCGGCAAGGGTCTGCTCCGCGCTTTTTGCGAAAACTCCCCTCTCGGCAGAGGAAAGGCAGTAAGCACAGGAAAAAGGGCAGCCTCTTGACGATTCATAATACAGAATACTCTTCCCTTTTCCGCAAAGCTCATCGCTGTCATAAAGTATTCCGTCCGCAAGAGCTGTTTTCTCGGCTCTGTAAAGCTTTTGGATGGGCCTTCCGTCGGCTATGGCACGACATATCTTCGGAAAGATATCCTCGCCCGCTCCGCAAACAACAGAATCGATAAAATCAAGCTCCGTAAATCTTTCCTCTCCAAAGGATGCCTCAGGGCCTCCGAAAATGATCTTGCTTTTCGGCAAAAGCGAATGAAGATCCTTTGCAAGGGACATCATCTCTTCTATATTCCAGATATAGCATGAAAATCCGTAGATATCCGCACCGTGAGAATAAAGCTCGTGAAGAAGAGCGGATGATCTGTCTCGCAAATTTCCCTCAACAAGCACCACCTCAAATCCCTCACGCACAAGCGAGGGGCGCAGACATCTTATTGAAAGCGCGGTATGTGAATAAGAGCCGCAAATGGCAAAAAGTACAATCTTCATCTTAAATCCTTATCTTTTAAATTTACCGATCATATTATATCACAAGAAATATCAAAGCGCAAGTCTGCTTATAAAATCAAGCGTAAAATTTTCCTTTGCGGCAAAATCCATGGCTTCAATATATATTTTTTCAAGTGCAAAGTGCGTTTTTTTAACATCCTCAAGAGCAATAAGGGCTTCGTCCAGCATAATATTACGAAGCTTCATGGCGTTTTTCAGCTTAGATCTGCATTCACCAAGCCCATCCTTGTCTATGAAACGTGACATTGAAATATTTTTTTCACAGTCATTTCCGTCAGATGTGAAAAGTATTTTATCTCGCTCAAAATATACCGCATCAAGCCTGTCACAGTTTATGGGATCATAGGACAGCGTGACTTCAAGCGAATTTTCCATGGCAAAGCCCACGACCTGGGCAAGATAAAAATGCGCGGTATCAAAAAGATCGCTTATTTTATATACCGCTTTTGCCTTTCTCAAAAGCGAATCGAATCTTATTCGTCCCCCCATTCCAACAGAATCACAAATGGCAATATTTGCCCGATATCCATCACCCAAGGAAACGCCCTTAAGAAAGCCTCGAACACTCCTTTTGATTTTCTCAAAATCTATCAATGGCTCTATCATCTTTTCCGCGCCTTCGCTTATGTCGTAATATGCGGCAAGATAAGAATAGGTACGCTTGTAATGTCTTTTTTTATCCGAATTCAACCTTTCTATATTTTCTCTGCATTTTGAAAGCTGCTCCGAATTCCAAAAAATACCGAGATCAATAATGTCCTCTGCTGCCCCCGGTATCGTCGCATCCGTATCATGTGGCGCAGTGCCATCAAGAATTGCGATTTTCCCGTCAATTATTATGCCATCGAGAGAACTCTGATCAGATGAGCAATAATAATATACCACCCTTTTACCCTTCCGCTCCGCATGCTCTGCAACCATCCGCATAAAATAGCTTTTTCCGGTACCGGGGCCGCCCTTTATTATGTAAATATGCTCAAAATGCGCAGGAGCAAATATCTCCCCGAAATAGCTGACAAATCCGCGCCCCGAATTTGATGCCGCAAAATATCTCTCTTCCATATTCCCCTCCAAAATATTATTCGGTACAGAATATGCGAAAAACATCTATATGTTTACATTTTTACTTTTATCTTGCATTTCAATTTTAATAAGCAAAGGGACTGAACACTAAAGTTCAGCCCCTACCTGTTTCGAAGCCATCAGTATTAAATCAACCCTCAAGCTGCTTTCCGAGAAATCCCGCAGCAGTGAGAACAAGCTTGCTTTCAATGTCACTTGCGGTCTGCTCCGTACCTCTCTCACCGTTCATGGGGCAAAGAGAAGCAACACAGCCGATAATGTCCCCCTCACTCATAATGGGCATTGCACAGCTTACAAAATGGGCACTTCCGTCGGCAGTAACAGCAATTTTTTCACTTCCCTCATGCCAAACATAAAGATTTCTGCCCTCAATAATCCCCTCAAGCTCAGCAGAAAGCCTGTGATCGGCATATTCCTTTTTGGGAACGCCCGCACAAGCAATAACCGCATCTCTATCGCATATCACAACCGAAAGAGAGCAGGTCTTATAAAGAGTCTCCGCATATTGAGCGGCAAATGACGCAAGCTCACCAATAGGCGAATACTTTTTAAAAATTACTTCACCTTCCCTGTCCGTGTATATCTCGAGAGGGTC
>JAZROG010000003.1:0-4276 GCA_045648605.1 Eubacteriales bacterium
TAGGTTTTTCTCCCGAAATAGTATGCGGTTTCATTTTAAAAGAGGTACATAATGACATAGCTACAATTCTTCTGCTTTTTGGTGGCGTTGCTATTACCGGGCTTTCCTTTTATTTAATTTGCACACACAGCAAAGTCGAAGTCCTTTTGTCGTTTCTACTCCAATCATCGAAAGAAACACATAACATTATAGAAGATGATACATTACTGATTTACTGCATAAAAAAATCAGGGAAATGTGCCCTTACTGCTTACGAGGAAAACACATTAAATGCTTTTTTGGCAAAAATGAAGATTTCAAAAGCTGAATTTCACGATAAGTCATAAAAATCCCAAACGATTAAGAATTTGAAAGGAGCAAAATGGACGTTGTATTGTATTTAAGATTTTCATCCGACAAGCAGACCGAGCAATCCATTGAGGGACAGGACCGTGTCTGCCGTGCATACTGCGCTTCGCAAGGCTATAACATAATAGATACATACATCGACCGTGCGCTTTCCGCTTCTCACGATGTAGAAAAGCGAGTGGACTTTCAACGCATGATAAAGGACAGCGAAAAACGCTCCTTTGAAGGTGTTGTTGTCTACAAGCTCGATCGCTTTGCTCGCAACCGATACGATAGCGCAACATATAAAGCCAGGCTGAAAAAGAACGGTGTTAGAGTGATTTCCGCAACGGAGGATATAAAGGACAATCCCGAGGGAATACTCCTTGAAAGCGTCCTTGAAGGTATGGCAGAATTTTATTCCAAAGAGCTTTCGCAAAAGGTATCACGAGGGATGTATGAAACCGCACTTAAAGCCAACAGTAACGGAGGAACAATTCCTCTCGGGTATAGAGTTGAAAATAAAAAGCTTGTAATAGACACAGATAAAGCACCTGCGGTAAAAAAGGCATTTGAACTGTATGCAAACGGCGCGACCGTCAAAGAAATATGCCGCATTCTCAATGATGCGGGATATCGTGCCAATAATAATAAGCCGTTTTCCGCAAACAGCTTTTCAAGAATATTTAAAAATGAAAAGTATATCGGAGTTTATAAGTACGGTGATGTGAGAATCGAAGGAGGTGTACCCGCCATCTTGGAAAAAGAACTTTTTGATAAGGTGCAAGAGCGTTTAAAGGAAAATGAGAGAGCACCCGGAAGAGCCAAAGCTAATGTAGAGTATCTTCTCAGCGGCAAAGCATTCTGCGGAATATGCGGCAGAGCCATGAACGGTGATTGCGGAACGGGAAGAAACGGAGAAAAGTATTATTACTATTCCTGCGACGGAAAAAAGAGACTTCATAACTGCGACAAAAAGAGCGTGAATAAAGATCTACTTGAAGAAACTGTACTGAATTATGTTGTGGAGCTTTTGACCGATGAAACGATAGAAAGCATTTCAAAAATAGTTGTAGAGGAAGAGCAGAAGAACTGCGGAATCGGAACACTTATAGCATCACTTGAAAATCAGTTGGCAGAGATAGAGTTGTCGATCGCACGCCTTCTGAAGCTGGTCGAAAGCGGCGCATCGTCACATAGCCTTGCAGAAAGACTAAATACCCTTGAACATGAAAAAGATGATGTGATAATGCAGCTTGCCAAAGAAAAGCATAGTGTATCATTGCTTTCCGAAAAAACTGTGTCCTATTGGTTTAAATCTTTGAGAAATAATTATAAAAACAATATTTCATCAAAGCGCAGTCTCATAGATTCCCTTGTAAATTCTGTGTATGTCTACGAATCCCCGGACAAACCATATATTGATATAGTGCTCAATTATAACCCGAATACAAAGAAAAGAATCACCCTCGACGACCTCTCATCAGCCTCTACTGTTTCGAATTTTAATTACAATGGAGCACCAACAAAAAAGCACCCTTTATGGGTGTTTTTTTGTTGGTGTTTTATTTAAGGAAGTGAACCTTTAAGCCGCAAACAGATTTTGATTTCAGATACACATCGAGCGGCTTTACATTTCGGCAACGCCGAAATACTCGAATGCCGCAATGGAGCATAGGCAAAAAAGCACCTCGTAAGAGGTGCTTTTTTGTTGGCTCTTCATTCAAGGAAACGAACCTTAAAGCCGCAAATGGAGTGCTGATCATCTTCCGTCTCAAAAAACGGAGCTGTTTCATTTTGGATGACGCAGCTCCTTTGGTTTATTTTCCCGAAATCTGTATTCTGATATCTCCCGTTGAGGTCTTTATTTCACATCTGCCGCCCGAAGCAGAGCTTGGAACCCTTACACTGCCCGTTGACGTGTCAGTTATAAATATCTTCTCGGAAAGAAGGCTTCCCGTAACATCCCCGGTATTAGTCCTGATATAAAGCTCGGATGCATCGCACCTCGTCATCCTTACATCTCCCGTGCCTCTCTTAATATCAAATTTTTCGGTGGCAACAACTCTCGAAAGATCAAGATCTCCCGTTGATCCCTCGCTTACAAATCTTCTACAATTTATGCCCTCAAGCTCCGCTTCACCTGTACCGACCTTAAGATAAAATTCACCCGAACACATAATTCCCTCGGCATCCACCTCACCGGTCGAAACTGTAAGACTCAAGGCACCAAAGGATGCATTTTTTATTTCAATATCGCCCGTTGAAAGCTTTATTTCCGTCAAACCAGCGCTTGAGGAACTACACTCAACGTCGCTCGTGCTTCCGTCTATCTTTATGCTATCAAATATGAAATCGCGCGGTATTTTCACATCTCCCGTGCTCGTTACAATTTGGAGAGCTTTATAAGCTTCCATAGGAAGATAAAGCTTTATATATACTTTTTCAAAATCGAAAAAGTTGATATAATCAAACCATTCACGGGTATCATTATAGTCAATTACAAGCGAACCGTTCTCCACTCTCGCATTATAGTTCATCTTTACATTTCCATTGATGACCACCTTGCAATCGTCTCTGACAGACTCAATGAATGTTATATCTCCAACTGTATTTTTTATTGAAATATTTTCAAAATTCTCACCTATTTCATATGTATTGGTTTCATATTTTTGCAATGTCAAGCCTCTAAAATTAAAACCGCCGAGGGCAAATGCAACTGCAAAAATAACAAGTCCCGCTACAATAAGAGAGGATGCTACTATTATCCAAACAAATGTTGATCTTTTCATCCTTTATTCTCCTTTCTCTTAAAAAGTGATATGATCCAGAGCACGCTTTTCTTTGTGAGAAGCGCACATCCCTTGGTTATTCCGATAGAACAGATAATTCCGAGTATCCCAATTCCCGCAGAGAAAATACCCATACCGAGCATTGCAATTCCCTGCCAAGCGTTTCCAAAAAACAGAAATACGCCAAAGGACGCAAGGCTTCCAAGAGCAATGCCAATAAACGAAACGGCAACAGCCCAAAAAGAAGCTATAGCGGACCAAAGCCCTATATACAGTGCAAAAATCACCGACAAAATACCAATGAGGATAGATATCCATATAGGTGAACCAAGCACTATAAGAATTATCTCCCAAGCTGTAAGCTTTCGGCTGCTATTTGCTTTTTTCACCGTTCCGCCATGCTCCTGCATTATCTGAAATGCAATGCTTTCCGCGCTTCCTATGCCCGCTATGGCTTCCTCTTCGGGAATACCCTCTTCAATCCTGTCATCTATCATTTCGCTGTAGAAAGCAATGTGTTCTTCTTTTTCTTCCCTTGTCAATCCCTCAAGCGCTTTGTCAAGCCGCCATAAAAATTCGCTTTTATCCATTTTCTATATCCTCCTTTGTCACAAAGCTGTATATCGACATTATCTCCTTCCATTCTTCCTTGAAATCCTCAATTCGTCCAAGACCTAAAGCGGTTATCCTATAGTATTTCCGCAGTCTGCCACCATACTCCGCACTTCTGACGGTGAGCATTTCGGCATTTTCAAGACGTTTAAGAATGGTATAGAGGGTCGATTCGGACATTTCGATATAAGGCTTCATATCCTTGATTATCTTATATCCGTAAGATTCTCCATCCTTGATGGCGGCAAGCACACACACATCAAGAATTCCTCTTTTAAGTTGTATATCCATCCATATACCTCCCCTTATGTAATACATCATATCACGAAGTATCGATTTTGTCAAGAGCTTTTTAAATTTTTTTCAAAAAATTATATAAGGCAGCTTCAAACAGGAATTTAGCGAACAGTTAATCAGTGGAAATTGTTCGTAGATCCCTCGACTGCGCTCGGGATGACTCGTAGGGAATATTTACTTGTTTACCGACGTAAAATCATCCGTTATTTCACGTATAAAAAGAGACGAACAGCCCCCTATAGTAGCTA
>JAZROG010000004.1:0-6547 GCA_045648605.1 Eubacteriales bacterium
TAACTATCACTGTATTCACTCAGCAGCAGTTCGATTTTTGATGTTGCAAGAAGTTCTGCCGCAGAAGAACTTGCATTACCGGAAACAATTACATCTATTCCCGATTCTTCTGAATGCACAACCGAAATTGATTCTGTAATACCTGCAAGATATTCCGAAAGACCTTCCTGCTGATCAATTCCAAGATACTTTGAAATTTTCGGTCTTCTCATATAATATTCAAGTCTGAAATCGTGTCCCCAATCGGATATACAATGTGCTCCGTCAATAACAAACACACCTATTTTTAATTTTTAAGCCTTTTTTGGACCTCATCGCTAAAAAGCGTTTCTGGGGTTACAAGAATAAGGTCAAGCTCATCATTTTCAAGAGAGTCAAGGATCTCCGCGCGCCTATCTTTAACGCTACTATTCAAAACGTCACAACGCAACCCCATTTTTGTAGCTGCTTCGATTTGGTTTTCCATAAGGACAAGGAGCGGACTGACAACCATCGTAACACCTTTGTTTTCACCTCGCATCAGCTTGGTGCAAACAAAATAAACGAGACTTTTTCCCCAACCGGTACGCTGAACTACAAGAACTCTTTTTTTAGTCATCGTTGCTTCAATGGCCTCATATTGTCCATCACGAAACATTGCATCGGAACCATACAGCTCTTTTATTATTCGATCCGCTTGTTCGTATATCAAAGGTTTTGTTACTTCAATACTCATTTAAGCACTCCTTACCTTTTCTGATTTTTCAAATTTTCTAATTTACAGTCCTTTGTTTTATACTACTTTATACTTCGTCTTATTTCCGTTTCCTACTTTTACAATCAAGCCCTTATCAATTAGAGCTGCAATCGTAACTATTGTGGTCGTTTGTGAAAATCCCAAAGCCTTTTGAATTTCCGGGCGAGACTTAATACCTTCTTTCAATACGGACAACACCCCCTGCTCATTTTCTGTAAACTCGAGCTTTACTTCCTTGACGGTTGTATTTGTGTTAGGCAAGGTTATTTTAAACGCATTATCGGATATTTCGATATGAGGCTCAATTGCGTATTCTTTGTAAGCTTCCATGATTTTAGGCATACCGGTACCGTATGCTTCAATCAAATGTAAGCGGTAGAACACATCCGCAAGCTTTTTATTTCTCGCAATTGAAATGCCAAGCAAAATATCGCTTTGGGAGATACCGCGCGCAAGTCCGCCTATCGAAACAAACTCTATTCTGTTATCAAAAATACTGATCAGCGTGCTTGCAGAAAAGCTATATTCTCTGTGCACGATTGCATTCAACAGTGCCTCTCTGATAGCCTCTGTAGGATACGCTCTTTTATCGATACGGTACAGGCCCTCCGTATGCGCATGAGTGTGGTTAAACTGATCGATAAATTGATAAGCATCATTCAACTGCCTTAACCCGGTGATTTTGCAGATAGAGGTAATCGGAAGTTCATTTTCGTATCGCAAAAATAGCAGTTCTTGTTCATCGTTTGGGAGTTTAGAAACGATAGATCTCAACACCAATGCATCTATCCATTCTTCCGATGGGTCAGAAGTTGCTTCGCTTTCAAAATCCTCAATGCTATCAACAGTTTGTTTCCGGAACTCATCTATGCAGAGATTTTTGGCAATTGTATATAAGTACGGCAACTCTCTTCCATTATCAAAATTCAGTCCCCGTCGGTAAAATCGAAGAAAGGCTTCCTGCGTAATATCTTGCGCTATCTGCGTGTCGTACAACTTGAAATAGCAGTAGCGGTATATTTTATCGTATAGTTCTTCAATATCCATGTGCTGTAAAACCTCCCTTCATGATGTTTAACGGATTATGCCTGCAAAATGTGCGGCTCCGACCAAATTATTTTCTTGAAAAAATGTTCCACAGCGAATGATCAGACAAGATTTATTCAACACTCCACCGCGACCTTAATAACCCCGTCGCACTTTTCTTTGACTATGCGGTGCAGATTTTGCGTGGTGATTATTGTTATGTAATATCCGCTTTCCCGTTTTTCTTCGAAACTTTTACAAGAAGTGGGATAAGCGCAAACATCAAAAGCGAGAAAATCGCACCTGCAAGAAAGATTTCGGGTGCGGGAATATACTGCGTCGTCATCACATCGGCAGATTCCATATTGGCAAGCGGAATGTTCATCCGAGCATTGATGCTGTTGCCGATCATAGGGCCTGCGATCATGGGAATCAGAACGCTGAACACCATACGGACTCCCTGCAGCTTGCCGACCACTCCCTCCGGAGTGTAGTCTCTCACAAGTGAACCGCAAAGAGCAGAGATCAGAATATATCCCGCGATCATGACAAATCCGGCGATGCCAAAGGTAATGAGTGTCGCCGTTTTGTCCGTCCCTTTCGCCAAATACATCCCGAAAAGCCCTGCCGCAAATATCGCAGATGCAAAATAAAGCATGGTATTTTTATTTTTTCTGTCGGAAAGTCTTGTCAGATAGAGATTGACAGCCGCACCGAGTATGATCGCGGCACCGAATACGATGCTGTACTCTACCACGGAAAATCTGAGATACGTCTTCATATAAATTATGAGATACGGCATAAAGATCTGGCACGCAATTCCGTATATCAGCACAAGGCAAAGGGTCAGATACAGCGGCGAATTTTCTTTTATCACACAAGGCTTAAAGCCGTACAGAATATCTCTGAAATTACCGCTTTTTTTGAGCGCGGAGCTGTCCTTCAGCTTGAAGATGCCGCACACACCGCAGATGGAAATAACGATGCCAAGGCAGAGGAACATCATGGAATATCCGATCATCTCCACGATGATGCCAAATCCCCCCGCAACGATGAGCATTGCCGCAAGGGGCAAAATGGAGAGAACGCCTTCCACCTTGCCGCGGAAGGAGCTTTCTGTATTATCGGTTACCCACGCGTTAAAGCAGGCATCATTCGCCGTAGAGCCAAAGAGCGTCATCACGCAATCGCCCACAACAACGGCTGTCAGAGTAATCATAACCGCTTTATCCAGTCCGCATCCGAGAAGCTTCTCGGTAAGTTCCGGCGACATAAATCCAAACATCGCCACGGTAATTCCCCAGATCGTATATCCCCATGAGATAAAGCTTCTGCGGTTTCCGATTTTGTCGGAGAGCGTTCCTGCCACAAGTGTGGTAAGGGTTGCCGCAATACCGCTGAGCTGAACCATCAGCGTAACGGTTGTGAGGGACGGTGCCACCGTCTCAAAGACAAACAGATTGAAATACATATTCTCGACCGACCAGGCGATCTGTCCGACAAGTCCGAACAGCACGAGAACCATCCATTCATTTTTTCCGAATTGTTTTTTATTCATATTCCACCTCAAAGTTTATTTAAAAAGATTTCCTGTTGTAAAGTCAGGTTTCCATATCGTATAGCTTTGCCGTTTCACGGTTTCTGTACTCGTGCTTCTCATAGTAACCGATGAGTGCGCCATCACCGTTGCGGAGCGCTACCATATAAACGTCTTTGTTTTCCTCGTCGTTGCGGAAGGTGTAGACGATGTTATTGTCGCGGCTCTGCCGAAACCATGCAAGTACCTGCTCAATTCGCGCATTTGCCGCGTCAGGATGGCAGATTTTGATGCTTCTGCCCGTCAGATCCCTCTTATACCGCGCGATTGCCGACGGATTCATATATACAACGGTTGATTCCATATCGCACACAACGATCGGTGCCTTGTCCTGTTCCAAAATGCTTTTGAATAATTGTTCCATAAATGTCCTCCTTAATTGGGGTTTGGCTTACTGTTTTACCATATTATTAACAAAATTCAGCACTCCACAGCGACCTTGATAACCTCGTCGCGTTTATTTTCGAACAGCTCTTTCAGCGGCGCACCGCATATCAAGCATTCGTCTTTCATAATTAACCTCAAAGAAATTATTATCGATGAGTCTATTATACCATATTTTTATTAATGTTTCAATCGTTTTATAGGCTTAAGTGATTGAACTATTCACAAATTTGTGGTATAATGTACCTACAAGCCTCGGCTTGAATATTTTTATCGGAGTGTGCTCCCCAAACAACATGAATAATTTGACGATACGTTTAGAAACAGAAAAAGACTACAGAGCAGTTGAAGAACTGACCCGTGAGGCATTTTGGAACGTCTACAAGCCGGGTGCGGACGAGCATTATTACGTTCACATGATGCGAAATCATCCCGACTTTATCCCCGAACTTGCTTTCGTGCTTGAAAAGGATGGCGATATCATCGGCAACATCATGTACACAAAGGCATGGCTTGAAGACGAGAACGGCGAGAGAAAGGAGATCCTTTCTTTTGGGCCGCTTTGCGTTGCGCCCGAATATCAAAGGCAGAAGGTCGGAAAAATGCTGATCGAGCATTCCTTTGAGGTAGCACGCAAGATGGGATACGATGTAAACATCAACTTCGGCAATCCGGGCAACTACGTCAGCCGTGGTTTTGTGAGCTGCAAAAAGAAGAACGTGAGCTTTGTCAGAGAAGGCAACTTCCCCACCGCTCTGCTTGTTGCGGAGCTTGTACTGGGCGCACTTGACGGCAGAAAATGGATATACATTCCGTCAACCGCCGCCGATTGTTGCGATGACACCACCGCTGTGGAAGCCTTTGACGCCACATTTCCACCTAAAGAAAAGAAGTGGATGCCGAGCCAAGAGGAATTTTACATCTATAGTCATTCTTCGGTAGTTCGCTGAACGTAAAATTAGCCTCTGAGAAGTCGAGAGATTTCTCAGAGGCTTTTTCTTTGTTTGCTGCGGTTAAAAAATTGATGTGACTTAAGTTTCGGTCTCCCCCTTCCAATCAAGAATTCCGCCGAACTCCACGATATTGGTGTAGCCCAGCTTGACCAGCTTCTCGGAAGCCTCTTTACTGCGTCGGCCGCTACGGCAGTACACCATAATGAGCTGGTTCTTGTCGGGCAGTTCGGGAATCTCAACCGTACCGAGTCCGTTTATGCGTGTATTGACGAGTTATAAAACCGGCGCCATCCATTCAGATGACGCCGTTCTTTGTTCTAATAATATGTTTTTGCTCGAAAATGGCTATCTTACACGAGTGCAGCCTTCATGTCTTCCTTATTCATGTACATTGCGTGGTCAGCCTTCGCAAATACATCTTCATAAACATGATCAATTGACGAATCGAATACCGAAACTCCTCTCGCTACTGAAACAGGTACTGTTTCATCGTTTACTGTTATGTAATCGGCAGAGAATGTAACGTCCATTTTTTCAATGAGGGTACGGTGACGCTCAAGGTCTTTTCCCTTTAACACAACAACCAATTCATCGCCGCCGATTCGGTATACGGCACTTGTTTTGAATATATCGGTAAGTATTCTTGCTGAATGAATGATAAGTTCATTTCCTATATCGTGTCCGTAGGTGTCGTTGGTTTTCTTAAGATTGTTTATGTCTGCAACTATTACACCAAAAGAGGGATTGCCTGTGTTTATTTCTTTGTTAAGCTCATCAATTGCTTCGGCATAGGCGGTACTGTTCTTTATGCCCGTAAGAGAATCTCTGTAAGCAAGCGCATTTATATATGCAGAATACTCTCGAATCTTTTCATAAGTGTCGGTAAGCACGCGTGCGAGTATACCGATTTCATCCTTTGAATCAATAACAAAATTTACGTTCTGCACGCCGTTAGAGATGTTAGCCGCCTCGGCAGTGAGCTTTTTAAGGGGCGTAACAATTCTGTGTGTTACCCAGAAGGTATACAGAATTGAGAGTACAAGCACCACCAAAAATGCGGCAATTATATAGTTAAGCATAGGACGCAAACCGCTTTGGATGTCCTTATATGCAGCACGAAGCTCAAGGTGCATTCCGTTTTTCAGAGGTGTAGTTGCCTCGGTATAGTCTTCTGCAATCTTTGTATTCTCCGATGGATTGTAGCAAGTCTGCTTATCACCGCCGAGTAACAGCGCTTCACCGAATTCATAAACAGATATTTCATTTACCAGATCAAGCAGGTAGTTGAAATCCATGTTGAAACCGAGGAAACCTAAAAAGGTATTTTCCTTATACAGCGGCGTAAGGTATGAAACAACCGTATCGTCGGGAGCAAAGGTACTCCTTCGTGGCTGCAGCCATATGTTGCCGGATCCAATCACATCAAATCCGCATTCCTTAATAAACTCTGCGTTAAAAAGGTCAAGCTCCGCAAACTCCTCTTTTGAAAGCTCGTACACGTCATCTTCTTTGAATTTTGAGTAAAATCCGGAAGTAACACCACCCGTCACCTCGGGTGAGAAGCAAAGATAATATGCGGTTGTTCCGGCGGTGTTAAGTGCAGCCTCATCAAAAAGGTGGCGTATTTTCGTTATATATTCGTCACGATAGGATTCATCCTTCAGCGCACTCACACTGTTAAGCTCGTGCATTGCGTAGTGCTCCATAATGGCCGACGACTGCATAAAATCGTTCAGCATGTCATTGATATATGCGGCTTCCTTCAGAGAAACATTATTTAATATTCTGTCCGCATCCTTATGCATGATCTTATGCGTCACACCAACAGCGATGGAGGTTACAATCGCAGTA
>JAZROG010000005.1:0-7328 GCA_045648605.1 Eubacteriales bacterium
CGGGGTAGTAAAGTCCGTTATGTTCGGTATAAGTAATCTGATTTTTCATTGTAAATATCCTTTCTTCAAAATGTGTTTGTTTGGCATCAACTATCAAGGATATTTACTTAGGCGGTGCTCGGGCGTGATGCCAACAACAGCTGATTGACATCACATATCACCGAACACAAAAAGAAATCCGAACCCTTCGCCTACCGGCTTTGGGTTCGGATTTCTACTGTTTGGTGCGGGTAACAGGACTTGAACCTGCACAGCCTTGCGACCATAAGAACCTGAATCTTACGCGTCTGCCAATTCCGCCACACCCGCATATGCCTCGTTGATTGCTCAACGGGGTACATTATACCATATAAAAACATAAAAATCAAGTGTTTTTTTGATTTTTTGAAATTATTTTTTTGCTTTCATTCTTCCGAAGCGATTTATGAGATTTAAAATTGCTGTAATGACCACAACCCCAAGAGCGAGCGCAATGGCTAATTTCAGAGTTATAACGCCGTTTTGGAGAAAATTTTCAATATTTCCTTCAAAGGCGTTTGCTATGGTGTAATAAAGCGATCCACCGGGGATAAGAGGGATGAGTGCGGTTGTGATGAATGTGGTAGTAGGGGTTCGCAGCACTCTTGCCATTATTTCGGAATAAAAGGTCACAGCTGCCGATACAATAAAATACCTGATAGGCTCGCTCTCAATAATCAACCCCAAAAGCAAGAACAGCCCCCATGATAAAATACCTCCAAGTGCCGCAAAAGCAAGCTTTTTACCTCTGATGTTATAAAGTATAGCAAAACCGAGTGCGCCGATAAAAGCAGCGACGATCTGAAAAAATTCATTTATTATCATAGCAGTACACCCCCGCAAAGGAAGACAAAAAGAAAGTATCCCGCCGCGATAGCAAGCGCTGCCAGAATAGCCTCAATGAGCCTCAGAAGTCCGGAAACACTGTCGCCCACGAACAGATCGCGCAGAGCATTTGTAAGGCCGACGCCGGGGATAAGAAGCATTATATTTCCTATCATTACCTTGTCTATATTAGCAATAATATCGAATTTCATAGCCCCAAAAGCCAAAACCGTTACAATAAACGTGCATATAAGCTTTCCCAAAATTTTATTTATTTCAAATCTATCAATAAACAAAACAACAAATCTTAATACTGCGCCGATAAAGGACGCCGCCAAGGTGTCGCGAAGATTTCCGCCAAAGAAATAAGAAAAAGCCCCCGAAATAAAAGTATAAGAAATGATTTCCGCCCAGAAAGGATATCTTTTTTGATTGTTGACAGCATTAAGCCTTTCCTTTATATCCTCCAAGGTCAATTTGCAGCCGCAAATATCTCTTGAGAGCTGGTTAAGCCTGTGAAGCCTTTCAATATCATTGCCCGCGCTCACAATACGCCTGGTTTGAGTAAAACAATCTCCTGCGGCGTGGACGGTAACGACCATGCTTGAAGTTATGATAAAAACATCAACTGCGGTAGCACCGAGGGCGGTGCACATTCTTTCGATGCTGTCCTCAACTCTGTGTATTTCGGCACCGCAGAGAAGCATCTGCTCTCCAATGTCCATGACTGTGTCAAAATAATTCCGCATTTTTAACCTCCACTTTGGAAAATCAACAAAAAAAGACAGGCTTCAAAAAAACCTGTCTTTTTGGTGCGAGAAACGGGACTTGAACCCGTACGGTGTGAACCACACGCCCCTCAAACGTGCGCGTCTGCCAGTTCCGCCACTCTCGCATGCCGTAAGCAACTGTGTTGCTCACAACGTTGACTATTATACACCATATTTTTCATTTTGTCAAGGGGTTTTTCAAAATTTTTTTAAAAAAATTGAAAAAAGTTTTTTTAGGTGAAAAAATGGGATTAAATATCGTCGTCGTCAACCTCGACCTCATCAAAATCTTCCTTTGAAGCACCGCAAAGAGGGCACACCCAATCAGAAGGTATCTCCATAAATTCTGTTTCGGGCTCAATACCGTTATCGGGATCGCCCGCTTTTACATCATACGCATAGCCGCAAAGAGCACAAACAAACTTCTTCATAAATCCTCCATAGTTCTAAATTTTACCTATATATGATAAAATATCTTATTTAATTTGTCAAGTGTTTTATTAAGATTTTTCTAAAAACATCGTTAAGCGAAAAAACAACCAAAAGCGACATTTTATTTTTGTGCAAAATGCATACCTAAAAATACCAAAGAAACTCTTGACAGGAGTTTTGGGATGTGATATAATACAGGTGTACTAATACAAGTAATACAGTTAGGAAGGATTTATGAACATCATTGTGGTGGATATTAAAAGCAGAACACCGATCTATGAGCAGATAATCGCATCTGTCAAGGATTCTGTTGTCAGTGGACTTATGACGGCTGATGAGGCGCTTCCGTCTGTCCGCTCGCTTGCCGGGGAGCTTGCCATAAACCCCAATACTATTCAAAAGGCATATTCTGAGCTTGAGCGGCAGGGAATAGTATATTCCGTGCCGGGCAGAGGAAGCTTTATAGCTTCCGATACTGCTTCCATCGAGAAACAGCATCGTGAAGATATTCTTCGAGGTCTTGATTCTTTGATTGACGAAGCCATCAAAGCAGGAATAAAAATTGACGAGATCAAGCTACTAATAGAAAACAGGAGGATAACAACAGATGATCTTAATTGAAAACATATCTAAAAGCTACGGTGATATTAAATCACTTACAGGCATAAATGCCGAGATCGGAAGCGGAAGCATTTACGGTCTTATTGGCTCAAACGGAAGCGGTAAATCCACACTTCTTCGAATTATGTGCGGTATAATGCGTCCCGACAGCGGAAGGGTCTGCTATGACGGACAGCTTGTTTATGAAAACCCGAAGGTAAAAGAGTCTGTTGTTTATCTTTCCGATGAGCAATATTTTCTCTCAAATTCGACTCCGGACGAAATGGCAAGGCTTTACGGTTCTCTTTATCCCGATTTTTCTTTCGAAAGATATAACGAGCTTTTAAGGCTTTTCGGACTTGACGGAAGCCGTAAAATCTCAACATTCTCAAAGGGAATGAAAAAACAGACAGCGATTTTGCTCGGACTTGCCTGTGGTCCCAAATATCTTCTTTGCGACGAGACCTTTGACGGACTTGACCCGGTTATGCGTTTGCTTGTTAAAAGGATACTTGCCGAAGAGGTTGCAACAAGAGGTTTGACACCTGTTATTGCGTCTCATAATCTCCGTGAGATCGAGGATATTTGCGACCATATAGGACTTCTTCACGAGGGGGGGATTTTGTTTGAGAGCGAAATTGATGCTCTTAAATCTGAAATACACACAGTTCAGGGTGTATTTGGCGAAAACAAGAGAGCGGTGGATATCTTTGAGGGCTTCCATGTTGTTTCGGAGAACAGACGCGGCGCACTTATGACTGCTGTTGTAAGAGGTGAAAGAGAAAAGATTGAAGAATCCGCAAAGGCAGCTGAGCCAAAGTATTTTGAAATTATCCCTCTCACACTTGAAGAAATATTTATAAGCGAAATGGAGGAAAGAGGCTATGACTACTCAAAGGTTGTGTTCTGAAAAGGTAAAAGATAATATGAACACCAAATATTTTATTGGCGAGCTTAAGAGATCATGGCCGAGAATGATTCTTTATTTCATTATATTCTGTCTTACGATGATAATTCCGCTCCTTATGCAGAATATGGGTTATGTTATCATCGGGTTTGATGAAAGTTCAGAAGAACATCTTATAAGATGCTCCAAAAGCTTGCTAAACATAATGGAACAATTTTCCCAGATATGGACACTTGTTTCTATGGGCATAGCACTGCTTGCGGGAAGCTATGTTACAAAAATACTCAACAATAAGATAAGCGCTGATTTTTATCACAGTATTCCCATGCGCCGCGAAAGCATTTATATTTCGAGACTTGCGGCAGGATTTATCAGTTATTTTGTGACTTTTCTTGCAAATGTCATCATAGTGCTCATTCTTTGCGAAACACAGGAGCTTGCCGCCGGCTACGGAATGATGATATTCAAGCAGATAGCGGTGAATTTTGGACTTTCAATTCTTGCATTCTTCATGATCTATTCGGTGACGGTCTTTGCCGGAATGCTTTGCGGAACAAATGTTATGAGGCTTCTCATGACACTCTATCTTTGCTTCATAGTCTTCACATACTACTGCTCATTTTTCGCAACTCTTGAGCTGTTCTTTGACACATTTAATCCGTCATATTATATTGAAGACGAGGGGATGGTTAATTTAACCAATCTGTTACCGTTTGTAAGACTTATGTCCCTTGAGCTTATAGAGCGTATCAGTGCAGTTGATTATTTCTTCTTTGCTTTTGCATCTCTTGCGCTTCTTATTGGAGCTCTTGCGCTTTACAAGGCGAGAAAGATCGAAAAAGCGGGAACACCTATTGTTTTTGACGGATTTGCTGCATTTTTCCGTTACTCCGTAATCATCCCTGCGACCTGGCTTGGCGGAATTTTCTTCTATGCTCTTGTTACTGATTTTATTTGGTATATTGTCGGACTTTTACTTGGTGCTTTTCTTTCTTTTCTCCTTCTCAATACTATACTTTGGAAGAATGCGAGAAAAATGTTCTCGGGCATCAAAGGGCTCGGTATTTATGCTTGTGTAATGCTGGTATTTTTCCTTTGCATTGGATTTGACGTTTTCGGTATTGATGATTATGTACCCAAGGCGGATAATGTCAAGAGCGTATATATCAGGCTTTTAAATCAGATTCAAGAGGTTGATTTTGAGGATAGAGATGTAATTAAGGCGGCGATAGATCTTGATAATTCGAGAAAGGATCTCAAAAAATATCAAGGTGAATTTGTAACAGGCGTAAGCGATTGGGTTAATTCTGTTACCTATCCTTACGGATCTGCGAAAGAAGTGGCAGTTGTGGGAGAATATCCAACCACCGAAACTGTTTTCAATACCGATGATTATGATCAGATAAGCTATCAGGTCGTATATAAAATGAAGAGTGGAATTAGCATTGCACGACATGTGAGGGTGATGCTTGAAAGCGAGCAGATGACAGCGTTTGCAAAAGCAGTTGCCAATTCCGAGGAATATGAAAATATATGGAAATATCACCTTGAATACTTTGCACCCGAAAGGTATTCGATAAGATATGATAAGATAACAGAGTATAATCATTTTGACAGTGAGATAATTCAAAAATTCATGACAGAGGAGCTTGTTCTTGATGCGGGAGAGGCTTTTGAAGGAATCGACTATGAGTATTTCCAGAGACCTCAGATAGGAAGATTGAATTTCTACGGTGACATGATAACCGATTACCGCCAGCTCCAAGCACCGATATTCATTGATGATATTTTTGCAAGGGCACATATGAGCGGAAATACTACCGAGGATTATTATGATTATCTTGCAAGTAAAATTATGAACATCGTAATTTATACCGGCGATAAACAGGATTTTTCAAGCGCGGACGGCACTTCGCTTCCCAAGGACACCGAGCTTTACAAGGAGGTCCTGAAAAATCTTGCAAATATCACCGACACGAGAAATATTTTCACGGAGTCGGAGCAGGGATATAAGGTTGGAATAATGTTCAACTGCAGTGAAGAAAAATATGCTCAGTCGGTGGTATATATGACTGCTGAATTTTTGAAGGATTCCGTTCCTGCTTCAATACTTACTTATGTTGAAAAGTAAAAGAGGAGGTCGCGGGCATGAAGCATAATGCAATTACTGCCGCAGTTATTCTGGTAATCGTGATTGTCTTAGGATACTTCGGACTCACAGGCTCGATAAAAAGAGGTGACGTTGCTTTAGTGGATTTTCACGTCTCTGACGAAAACATATTGACCTTTTCCACCACAGTGACAACTGCCATGGGGTACACAAGAGGTTATAAGGATAACGGAGGTGGAATTAAACCTCATTATCTTGATTTTTATTCAACATTTGGCGGACTTAACAGCAAATTCGGTGCAAAAAACACTTTTGTGCTACAGCTCGAAAAGGACGATACCGAAATATATTTCAGGTCTATGGATGGTGGATATGATCTCGTGCTGAAAAAAGACCCGATAAGCGGTGAATGGTCGAAGCCTTCTAAATAAAACAATAATGCCGTGCTTTTGCACGGCATTATTGTTTTATTTGTTTTGTCTTAATATCTCAAAGGCAATAACGGTGGAAGCCGATGCTGCTGAAAGTGCAGCAGGGAAGTCCTTTCCGTAATCAATGGAAATTATTTTATCTGCCGCATCAAGAACAGGCTTTGAATTTCCTCTTTTTTCACCGCCTATAAGCACAAAAAGCGGTTTTTTCATCTCTGTTTCGTAAATAGAAACAGAATTGGGCTTGTCAGCGCAATATACCTTATATCTCTTACTTTTGAACATTTCAATGGCTTTTAATGGCTCGCATATGTACATAGGGAACAGCTCGGATGCTCCTGCGGATGCTCTTGCAACAACACCTGCGGCACTCATCCAATTTCGGGGAGAAAGGATAATTCCGTCAACTCCCGATGCATAAAGAGAGCGCAGGGAATAGCCGAAATTATATGGATCCTCGATGCCTTCAAGCATAAAATATATTCCATTCTCAACGATATCGTTATCATTAAGCTCGTTTATATTTCTTTCGGTGCAAAAGGCAATAACACCGCCATGAGTATTTCCGATTGTATTTTGTTCGATAATTTCTTCATTGACCGTTTCTATCGAAAAACCGTGAAGCTCCGACATCTTTTTGAGATAATTGAATTCACGAAGGTGTTTCTTTATCTTGGACTCATTATACAAAACTTTAATGATTCTTCGATCATTATTTTCGCCCGAGTTCAGAAGGGCAGAAATAGAGGTCATGCCTTCGAGGATTGTTGAAGAAATAAATTTTTCCGATTCTTTTGTTACCATGTGTATCTCCATTATGATATTTTTAATTAAAAGGACATATATTGTATCGAAATAATTTTTCGAGGTGCAATATGAATTTTATAAGTTCCGGGGAAAGATGTAGAAGGCTTGGTGAATATATTGTTGAAAACAAAGCAACTGTAAGAGGAGCTGCATTTTATTTCGGCGTGAGTAAGAGTACGGTTCATAAGGATGTAACGGATAACCTGAGAAAAAACGATCCGATCTTATTTGAAAAGGTAAAAGAAATACTTGAATTAAACAAAGAGGTCAGACATTTGCGCGGAGGCGAAGCCACCAGAAAAAAATATCTGAAGATGAGAGATGGGGAGTAATATCCATATTCAAATGCACATCTCATTAGACAAAATGCCTATTTTTTGTATAATGCGGCGAACAGAGGGGCGGCGACCTTTGGCAAGGGCAACGCC
>JAZROG010000006.1:0-18555 GCA_045648605.1 Eubacteriales bacterium
CCACCAGATGCTATTCAGGCGAACACTTACTTTTTTAGCGGCGGATTTGCTGTTAATGCTCGCTCTGATACGAACAAAAACGCCATTTCAGATGAAAATCTGAGATGGCGTTTTTTGTATATTCTTTATTTTGTATGGATATGGCTCTATATGCGCTTTAATGATAGGAATGCTGCCAAAAAATTATAGCATTTTTAAATCAGCATATTTTTAATTCATTTATCAAGAGTAATGCTACCGATGTTATAATCGCAGATAACGCTTATGCCATTTGAATAAGTAGTTCTGAAAACACCATCCGAGATCTTTTCATGCTTATCCATAAAGGCAACAACGGTTGAATAATACTGACGATATTCCCTATCCATCTCTGCAATTTTCTCGGCTGCAAGCTTTGTTGCTTCCCCTTTGCCAAGAACAATATCCTCAAGGCCGAGAAAATCCACGTTTCCCGATTGGAAGCGGGAGAAGCAATAAGCAGAAGGTCTTCCTCCGTATTCATACTGCTTCAGGTGATTTTCCATGCCCTTAACAGGATAATTTACAGTTTCGGTGGTAGCATTATAAAGCATTATTCCGTGATAAACAAGCTGCCAAAGCGGAACAAATTCATCAACTATCGCTCGTTCCTTTTTACCGAGCACCTTCCACGCGGAATAAAGGGCAAAATCAAGGACACCTGCCGAAAAATCTATTCCTCCCTCGGAGGAAACACTTCCAAAGAGCTTCTTTGCCTCCTCAAAAAATCTGTTCATACATTCAGTCCACTGCTTCCTGTTCAGCGGATGACGCTTATCATAGCATTTTCTCGGTGCAATAACCGTAAGGCAATCTATATAATGCGCTCCATCTGCACCAAGCTCCGCAAGCCTATTGAGATTTGAAACAAAATAGTCAAAAATTGCGGATGGACAAATTCTATAAGGCTTTCCTGCGCTGAATGACACGGAATGAGTGCTTAGTGAGCCATCCTTATGGCGCATAATAATGTCTTCGCTGAAAATATCAGCGATGGAATAGGCGTCAACGCAATTTGTATGGAAATTAAGATAATATCCTGCTTCTTTTGCCTTTTTTATGAGTTTTTTAAGGTCTTCCTCGCCGCCGAATTTTTCTTCGATTGGGAAAAGCTGCGGCCATCTGCCATCATGCCCGCTTTTATTATAGCCCACAAGGCAGATATCTGCTTTTTCGACTCCATTCTTTTTAAGCTCGTCGATAAGCTCCTCAACATCGGCAAAGGTGCAAGCAACCTTCATTTCAGGTTCATTTTCGGGTGTTTGCTCTTCAATTTCGGGTGGAACAGGCCTCCTGCCCATCCTTATTCCTATATTGACCGATTGAGATAAATATTCAAGCTTTTCATTTCCCTTTATTTTTTCCGAAAGTGGCTTACAAGCTCCTCTCTCAAGCTGATAACGGCGATATCTGCGCGCGATGGTACTATAATCAGCATCACCCTCAACAGGTATAATAAGAAGCTCTATCGGCTCATATGGCATATCTCCATCTGTATCAACAAAAAGATAGCAAGAATAATTATTATCCTTACACACGGAAACGAATTTTGAATCATAGGTCATTCCGCGACAGATCGCAAGATACGCTCTTCCCTCTTTTCTGACTCCGAAAATCGGCATAGCTACCGCTGTGCCACCGATATCATCATCAAAAAGGTCAGAGTACTCACGCTCTGTAAAATAAGTAAGCGCGCCGCCGTTATAAGCGCTGACATAATAACCCTCATCACCCGCGGAAGCGGAAAATTCGGGCATTTCAAGCTTTACCCACTGCACTCCTCCGCCAATTTCCTCGGGAGAAATCGAGATAGAAAAGCTACCGTCCTCACTGGGCGAAATTTTTCTGCGAAGCTTTGTAATTTCTCCGTTGATATTATTTATAACAATATTAAAAAAAATATAAGAACCTCAAAAAAGCAAACGGAGAAGCAGTCAACCGACTGCCTCTCCGCATTTTATTAAAAATTAAGCAATACTGTCGTCATCCGAAAAATCCATTCCGGTGTGCTCAACCTCGATCTCACGGTATTGATCCATACCTGTTCCCGCAGGGATAAGCTTACCGATAATGACATTTTCCTTAAGTCCAACAAGATGGTCGATCTTGCCCTTGATAGCAGAATCTGTAAGAACCTTTGTTGTTTCCTGGAAGGAGGAAGCAGAAAGGAAGGATTCTGTCTGGAGCGCAGCCTTTGTGATACCGAGAAGCTCTCTCGTTCCTTCAGCCATCTGGAGAGTAACTCCCTCTGCCTTTGCTCTTGCCTCAAGCGCAAGATTTGCCTCCTCGAACTCACCGATATCGATGAGAGAACCAACAAGAAGGTCTGTGTCACCGGGCTCATCAACTCTGATCTTTCTTGTCATCTGACGAGCAATGATCTCAACGTGCTTATCGTTGATATCAACCGACTGTGAACGGTAAACGCTGTGAGTTTCGCGGATGATGTAGTCATAAACCGCATCAAGCCCCTGAATTCTCTTAATATCAGCGGGGCTCTTTGAACCCTTTGTAAGTGCCTGACCGACAGTTACATGGTCACCGTCATTTATTGTAATTGCCCAACCGTAAGGAATGGGATACTTAACAGGCTCGCCTGTTTCCTCGGACTGAATTACGATCTCGGTTGTATGAGTGGACTCGCTGAGTCTTGTGTGAGCAACACCGCTGACCTCTGCCATAATAGCGGCCTTCTTAGGTGTTCTCGCCTCAAAAAGCTCCTCAACTCTGGGAAGACCCTGAGTGATGTCAGATCCCGCAATACCACCGGAGTGGAAGGTTCTCATGGTAAGCTGTGTACCGGGCTCACCGATAGACTGAGCCGCAATGATACCAACGGACTCACCAACGCTTACAAGCTTACCGGAAGCAAGGTCTGCACCGTAGCAACGAGCACAAACGCCCTGCTTTGCATGACACTGAATAAGAGTTCTTATATATACCTGCGTAATGCCGGCGTCGATGATCTTCTTAACATCTTCATCGTCCATCATAACATCGTCTTCAACGAGAATTTCGCCTGTCTGGGGATGAACAACGGGACCCATTGTAAATCTACCCCAAAGTCTGTCGCGAAGAGGCTCGATAACATTGCCTTCCTCGTTGCAGATATCACTTACCCAAGCACCCTTTGCTGTATCGCACTTGTCTTCCTTAACGATTACCTCCTGAGAAACGTCAACAAGACGTCTTGTAAGATAACCGGAGTCCGCAGTACGGAGCGCGGTATCGGAAAGTGATTTACGGGAGGATTTAGCACCCATGAAATACTCGAAGATCTTCATACCTTCACGGAAGTTAGATCTGATCGGGATTTCCATGGTCTTACCTGTTGCCGAGAACATGAGTCCTCGCATACCTGCGAGCTGTCTCATCTGTGCCATAGAACCACGGGCACCGGAATCACTCATGATCTTAATAGGATTGTAGCGGCTAAGGCTCTTCTGAAGCTCGCCTGTAACTGCATTTGTGGTGTTATCCCAAATAGCGACAACGGACTTATATCTTTCTTCTTCGGAAAGCTCACCCATCATATAATGCTCGGAAATTTCCTCAACCTGCTTTTCTGCCTCTGCAAGAATAGCCTTCTTTTCCGGAGGAACTGTCATATCGTAAACAGAAATCGAGAAAGCAGCTCTTGTGGAATACTTATAGCCCATTTCCTTGATATGGTCAAGAACCTCTGCTGTAACAGAGAAGCCATGATACTTGATACATCTGTCGATGATCTGACCAAGCTGCTTTTTACCTGTTACGAACATGATCTCAAGGTCAAACATTGTGTCTTCGTTTCTCTCAACGAAGCCAAGATCCTGCGGAAGAGGACGGTTGAAGATAAGACGACCGAGTGTTGCATCGATGATCTTGGACTTCTTAACGCCGTTGATCTCTTTTTCCATTCTGATCTTGATCTTTGCATGAATACCGAGTTGACCGTTTGCATAAGCCATCATAGCCTCATCAAAGTCGCGGAAAACTCTTCCCTCACCCGGCTCGCCGTCCTTTTCCATGGTCAGGTAGTAAGAACCGAGGACCATGTCCTGAGAAGGAACGGTAACTGCTCGTCCGTCACTGGGCTTAAGCAGGTTGTTTGCAGAAAGCATAAGGAATCTTGCCTCTGCCTGAGCCTCTGCGGAAAGCGGAACGTGAACAGGCATCTGGTCACCGTCGAAGTCCGCATTGAACGCGGTACAAACGAGAGGATGAAGCTTGATAGCTCTGCCGTCAACAAGAACGGGCTCGAATGCCTGGATAGAAAGCCTATGAAGTGTAGGTGCACGGTTAAGAAGCACGGGGTGCTCCTTGATAACATTTTCGAGAGCATCCCAAACCTCGGGGAAAACTCTGTCTATCTTTCTCTGTGCGTCTCTTACGTTTGTAGCCTTCTGCATCTCAACAAGTCTCTTAACAACGAAAGGCTTGAAGAGCTCAAGAGCCATCTCACGAGGCAGACCGCACTGATAAATCTTAAGCTGAGGACCAACGACGATAACAGAACGTCCGGAATAGTCAACACGCTTACCGAGAAGGTTCTGACGGAAGCGTCCCTGCTTACCTCTGAGCATCTCGGAAAGAGACTTGAGAGGACGGTTGCTGGGTCCTGTTACGGGCTTTCCTCGGCGACCGTTGTCGATAAGTGCGTCAACAGCCTCCTGAAGCATTCTCTTCTCGTTACGAATAACGATTTCGGGAGTTCTTATCTCCTGAAGCTTCTTAAGACGGTTATTTCTCGCGATAACTCTGCGGTAAAGCTCGTTTATATCGGAGGAAGCAAAGCGACCGCCATCGAGCTGAACCATAGGACGAATTTCGGGAGGAATAACGGGAAGAACATCAAGGATCATCCAATCAACATTGTTGCCGGACTTTCTGAAGGACTCGATAACCTCGAGACGCTTGATAATTCTTGTCTTTTTCTGACCGCTTGCAGTCTGAAGCTCTGTACGAAGCTCCTTTGAGAGAGCGGTGATATCCACCTCACGGAGAAGCTCACGGATAGCCTCCGCGCCCATTCCGACGCGGAACTCATCACCGTAAAGCTCATAATACTCATTATACTGTCTCTCGCTAAGCACCATACCCTTCTGGAGAGGGGTAAGACCGGGATCGAGGACAACATTTTCTGCAAAATAGAGAACCTGCTCAAGCTGCTTTGGCGACATATCAAGCACCAGTGCCATACGAGAAGGAATAGCCTTGAAATACCAGATATGGGAAACGGGAGCTGCAAGCTCGATATGACCCATTCTCTCGCGGCGAACCTTCTTAGTTGTAACGTCAACACCGCACTTTTCGCACTTAACGACCTCTTTATTATGGGAATTCTTATACTTTCCGCACATACAAGCGCCGTCCTTTGTAGGACCAAAGATACGCTCGCAGAAAAGACCGCCAATTTCTGCTTTGAGTGTTCTGTAGTTAATTGTTTCAGGCTTTGTTACCTCACCGTAGGACCATTCACGGATCATATCGGGGGAAGCAAGACTGATTTTTATAGAAGCAAACTCATTATGTTCCATATATATAACCTCATCCGTGGAAAAAACACGGAAATTCCTCTTTTCAATGAATTTTTAGGCATCCCACACAGGGACGTCAAAGATTCGGTATCTGACCGAATATTAAAGATGCTTTTTATCAGAAATTGTCGTCAAAATCAACATCCTCGTCGATTGCATCGAGACCGAAGTCCTCATCTGTATAGACTTCTTCTTCGGGATCGATCTCATCGCCGTTTTCATCGGTCACGGTAAAGGAATCGTAAATATCCTTGGTTTCAACGTCGCCTTCAAAGTCGGAATCCTCATACCTTACGTCTCTGTTTCTCTTATAAGGAAGCAGATCATCCTCATTGCAAAGGGTTGAGAGCTGGATTTCCTCGCCGTTCTTATCAAGCACACGAACATCAAGAGCAAGAGACTGAAGCTCTTTAACAAGAACCTTGAATGACTCGGGAACGCCGGGAGTGGGAATGTTCTGACCCTTGATAATAGCCTCATAAGCCTTGCGACGACCTGTTATATCGTCACTCTTAACAGTAAGGATCTCCTGAAGAGTATAAGCCGCACCGTAAGCCTCAAGCGCCCAAACCTCCATCTCTCCGAAACGCTGTCCACCGAACTGAGCCTTGCCGCCCAGAGGCTGCTGTGTTACGAGAGCGTATGGACCATTGGAACGAGCATGAATCTTATCGTCAACCAAGTGATGGAGCTTAAGATAATACATGATACCAACTGTAACAGGGTTATCAAAGGGCTCACCTGTACGACCGTCGTAAACTATGCGCTTACCGTCGATAACACGAAGCAGACCTGCCTCGTAAAGCTCCTTCCATTCCTCTGTTTCACTTGTAACAGACTCATCGAGTCTTTGGAGGTCCTGCTTGCCCTCTTCTGTTGTAACAACCTTGAAGATAGCCTTGCCGTCAACATTCTCACCGGGGAGAATTTCGCGGCAGTAGCCTGCCATATGGAGACATTCGATAATGTCCTTTTCATTTGCACCGTCAAATACGGGGGTCATGATCTTCCAGCCGAGCTTTCTTGCGGCAATACCAAGATGCACCTCAAGAACCTGACCGATATTCATTCGGGAAGGAACGCCCAGAGGATTAAGAACGATATCAAGAGATGTTCCGTCGGGAAGGAAAGGCATATCCTCGGGAGGAAGGATTCTTGAAACGACACCCTTATTACCGTGGCGACCCGCCATCTTATCTCCGACAGAGATCTTTCTCTTCTGTGCAAGGTAAACACGAACTACCTTATTAACTCCTGTGGGAAGCTCGTCGCCGTTCTCTCTCGAGAATACCTTAACATCTACAACAATACCCGATTCACCGTGAGGAACACGGAGGGAGGTATCTCTGACTTCTCTTGCCTTCTCACCGAAGATTGCACGAAGCAGTCTTTCCTCGGCAGTAAGCTCTGTTTCACCCTTGGGAGTGATCTTACCAACAAGGATATCGCCTGCACGAACCTCGGTACCCTTCTTGATGATACCGTCTGCATTAAGATCCTTCAGAGCATCGTCACCCACATTGGGGATTTCTCTTGTGATTTCCTCCGGACCCAGCTTTGTATCTCTGGATTCGTGGGAATACTCTTCAATATGGAGGGATGTATAAACATCATCACGAACAAGGCGCTCGTTAAGAAGAACCGCGTCCTCGTAGTTATAGCCTTCCCAAGTCATGAAGCCGATAAGGGCGTTCTTACCAAGGGAAACCTCGCCGTTTGAGGTTGCGGGGCCGTCGGCAATAACCTGACCTGCTGTTATCTCCTCGCCTCTCTCAACGATAGGCTTCTGATTTATACAAGTACCCTGGTTTGTTCTCTTGAACTTGATAAGTCTGTACTTATCCTTTGTTCCCTCGCTTGTTCTGATAACGATCTCGTCAGCATCAACGCTTTCAACAACACCTGCGTTTTTTGCAAGAACAACAACACCGGAATCGCAAGCTGCCTGATACTCCATACCTGTTCCGACGATGGGAGACTCGGTAAGCATAAGCGGAACTGCCTGCTTCTGCATGTTTGAACCCATGAGCGCACGGGTATTATCGTCATTCTCAAGGAAGGGGATGCTTGCAGTCGCAACGGAAACAACCATCTTAGGCGAAACGTCGATAAGATCGACCTTGCTTGCCTCAATTTCGATGAAGTCTGCCTTATCACGTGCTGTGACCTTCTTGTTTACGAACTTTCCGTTGTCATCAATAGGCTCGTTTGCCTGTGCGATAACATATTTATCTTCAACATCGGCAGTCATATAGATAACTTCATCTGTAACATAGCTGTCGATCTCACCATTTTCGCCCTCAACGTGCTTAACAACGCGGTAAGGAGCCTCAATGAAACCATAATCGCTTATGCGGGCATAGGTTGAAAGATAGGAGATAAGACCGATGTTAGGACCTTCTGGGGTCTCGATGGGACACATTCTACCGTAATGGGTATAGTGAACGTCACGGACATCGAAGGAAGCACGGTCACGGGAAAGACCACCGGGACCAAGTGCGGAAAGACGTCTCTTATGAGTAAGCTCTGCCAAGGGGTTTGTCTGATCCATGAACTGGGAGAGCTGTGAAGAGCCGAAGAACTCACGAATAGCGGTTGCGACGGGTCTGATATTGATAAGAGCCTGAGGAGTGAGCTTCTCATTATCCTGAGTTGTCATTCTCTCCTTAATTATCTTATCCATTCTTGTAAAGCCGATGCGCATCTGGTTCTGGAGCTGCTCGCCAACAGAACGGATACGGCGGTTTCCAAGGTGGTCGATATCATCATAAACGCCAACATCATGAGAAAGACCAAGGAGGTAGTTAATTGTAGCAAAGATATCGTCCTTTGTGATATGCTTAGGACAAAGCTCTGCGATTCTGCGGCGGCAGGTCTCCTTAATTGCGTCAACATCGCCTCCGCATTCCTCCATGATCTCGAGAAGAACATTTGTTCTTACTCTCTCCTTGATTCCGCAATCGCGGAGATCAAAGCCAAGAAGGCTCTCGGGATAAATCGTATTGTTACCGAATACCTTGACGATGGTTCCGTCGTCAAGCTCAATCTTGCAAGAGTTGATGGCATTGCGCTCAACATTTGCAGCCTTTTCGGAGTCCATAATTTCGCCTGCCTCGTAAACAACCTCACCTGTAAGGGGATTTACAACAGCCTCTGCGAGCTTATGTCCACGGATTCTGGATGCCACGGACATCTTCTTGTCGAACTTATAGCGTCCAACGGGAGCGATGTCATATCTCTTGGCATCAAAGAAGTAGTTATTAAGAAGTGTCTGAGCACTTTCAACCAGCGGAGGCTCACCGGGACGGAGCTTCTTATATATCTCCTTGAGTGCCTCAATGCCGGGGGTTGTTCTGTTGCGAAGAGCAAGCTCCTCGGATTCGTCCTTTTCAAAGGTAACAACGAGCTTTTCCTCTTCACCGAACATCTCATAAATATCCGCCTGGCTCATTTCACCCTCGCCATTCGGGCCTACGCTGAGCGCACGAATGAACATGGTAACGGGGAGCTTACGGTTTTTATCTATACGAACGTAGAAAACGCCGTTGATATCGGTTTCATATTCAAGCCAAGCACCGCGATAAGGAATGACCTGCGCGGTATAAGTTCTCTTACCCGACTTGTCTATATCGGAAGCATAGTACATACCGGGAGAACGAACGATCTGCGAAACGATAACACGCTCTGCACCGTTGATAACGAAGGTACCGTTATCCGTCATAAGCGGGAAATCGCCCATATAAATATCCGTCTGCTTGATCTCGCCCGTCTGCTTATTTGTGAGACGAACATTTACACGGAGGGGCGCTGCATAGTTTGCATCTCTCTCCTTACATTCCTCAACGGGATATTTGGGGGTGGGGTCGATGGTGTACGACAGAAAATCGATCTGGAGATTTCCCGAATAGTCTGTTATAGGGGAAACATCCTGAAGCACCTCGCCGAGACCTTCCTCAAGGAACCACTTGTAGGATTTGGTCTGGATCTCGAGAAGATTCGGGAGCTCCAAAGTTGTGCGAGCCTTAGAGAAGCTCATTCTGACGTTTTTTCCGAGTCGTTGTTCTTTAATAACCATGAAAAAACACTCCTTTTTGAATTCTTGCCTTGATTACTTTAAAAAACGCTTGTCCGACGCGCCGGACTAAAGAAAAACGGGTATTTTTGATATGTTTTTCTTGGGAAATTCTGCCTCAAAAACCCAAAAATGGGCATTTTAAAGCAATTATAATTATAGGATAAAATTATACCATATTTTGCCCCCTTTGTCAAGGGATTTTATGAGTATTTATTACACAAAATATATGAAAATCAACACACGTTTTTAGTCACAATCACGATTTTGCAAAATTCCGTAACTTTTGTGATAACATTTCGTAACTTTAATGTAAATTATGCAAAAAAGAGGCCAAGCCGATAATCGGCTCAGCCTCAAAAGCTTCATATATATTATATTATAGCACCTTTACCTTGCCAACAGCATAAAATGTACCGTCGAAGGGAGCATCGGAGCAGAAATACATAACCGGTGCAACCTCATTTGAAAGTCCGAGAGAAACGGTGTATTCGCCCCTCTTAACACCATCAAGAGCGATCTCTATCTTTTCGGAGTGCTTACCCGGCATCCATTTTCTTACATCAATTCCGCTATCGAAAACATATTCATTTTCACCGTTCGAAAGCTTCAGCGAAAGAGCAGCCTCGCGATAAATGGGAGCAACGCCCACATTGTCAACAGCAAGCTCAAATGATGCACTTTCCTTTGCTTCATCAGGAGACGCAAAGGAATCGATAACATAGTGATATCCCATCTTATCAACCCAAGCATCGATCTTTTCCTTCCATTCAAAAGGAATGGGAGTTGATTTGGCATTAAAGGAGCTGAGATGCCATTCAAGTGACTGATTGATTATGCCATCAATATTCCAGCCCTTTCTCTGCCATTCGCCAAGCCACCAATAGGATTCAAAGGAAACGGGAGCCTTTTTCCAGAGATCCTTTATCTTATCAATTCTTGCAGGATAAATCTTTTCCATATGCTCCGGATGACCAAAGCCATCTCCTCTCCATCCAACGGGCTTTTCCTTTGAAGCGTAAGCCAAAAGATCGGGGAGGAATGACTGTCCAACAAGATTGGTCTTTTTAAAAACAGAGGTATATGTATCAACCAGCTTTATAAGGGACTCTTCCGAATAATTTTCAAGCTTGTGCCCCGCGCCCCATGCACCGGGAAGAGAGATATCGATAATATCAAGAGTCGGGTTATCGTCAAAGCGCTCGCCTATCTTACGGATAGCCTCGCCAAAAAGCTCAAGGAAGAGCGGGTCTGTGGGGGAATCCTTAACTCTCTTGCCTGTGGGTCTTTCGGGACATGGGATAAGCTCCTTCAGCCATTCGGGAACATCATCCTGACATCTGGTGCTATGTGCCATGAGACGGAAAACAACTGTCTGACCATGCGCCTTTGCATCGTCAAGTATCTGCTGTATAAAATCGTAGTTGTAAACGCCGAGCTCAGGCTCATCCTTTACTTCTTCATGGGCCATATGTCCCCACCAAATAAGAACATCTGTATTATTGAGAAGCTCATCGGTAAGACCTTGATCGGGATCGTCAAGAGCAACGAAGGTCGCTTCAATATCGGGTTCCCCATTGAGAAATCCGCAAACAAGTGCATGAATACCGTCAGGATAAATTTTTTGACACCCTCATTATTTCTTTCATGTCTGAATTCACGCCAAAATGTAACTCTTATTTTATTATCCATATCTTCCTTCAAAAAATAGCGTAAAGAGCTTTTTGATATTATATCACATTATTTTTTAATACAAGCAATTTTGTGACTTTTTATATAATAAAATATACTTTTTCACATACTAAAAGCTCAAATTTATGTTAAATAAAAAAATCACCGCTTGAGCACGGCGATATAATCCCCTTAAAGTAGTCTCGAAACTTTTTGCTTTTTCGAGTGTCTACTCTAAGGGGATTATATCAAAAACACCTCAATTTCGGGTTTTTTTGTAACATTTCTCACATTTGTAACATATTGAATTAACATTTTTCACATGAATGCTCGGCATATTAACATATAACAAGAAAAATTACAATTTTTTTCCTCGAACTATTGAAAAAATATTATTTGCGTGGTATAATTATACAGCAAATTATTTCACAAGAGGTGAATTTCTTGAAAACTCCAATTAGAATTGCAATTCTCGGTTATGGAAATCTCGGCAGAGGCACGGAGCTTGCCATAAGAAGCTGCCCCGATATGAAGCTTGTGGCTTTCTTTACCCGCAGAGCGCCCGAAACGCTCAAAACTCTAACCCCCGATGTTCCTGTATATTCTGTTGACAAGGTCATTGATATGAAGGATGATATCGATGTTCTTATTCTCTGCGGCGGAAGCGCGAAGGATCTTCCCATTCAAAGTCCTCTTTATTCCGAGCATTTCAATATTGTTGATAGCTTTGATACCCATGCAAAGATACCCGAGCATTTCGAAAATTGCGATATAAATGCTAAAAAAGGCGGCAAAATTGCCATTATTTCTGTAGGCTGGGACCCCGGCGTTTTCAGTCTTATGAGAATGCTTGGCGGCGCTATTCTCCCCGATGGCAAGGATTATACTTTCTGGGGAAAGGGTGTCAGCCAGGGACATTCGGATGCCATCAGAAGAATTGAAGGCGTTCTCGACGCAAAGCAATATACAATTCCCGTTGCCGAAGCGCTTGAAAAGGTAAGAAATGGCGACGATCCCGAGCTTACCACAAGAGAAAAGCACATAAGAGAATGCTTTGTTGTGGCAGATGAGAGTGCTGACAAGGCTCGAATCGAAAATGAGATCAAATCCATGCCAAATTATTTTACAGATTATGACACGATCGTGCATTTCATAAGCGCAGAGGAGCTGAAAAGAGATCACAGCGGTATTCCCCATGGCGGTTTTGTTATGCGAAGCGGAAAAACAGGCGAGAATGGCGAAACAAAGCACATGATGGAATTCTCCTTGCGTCTCGGCTCAAATCCAGAGTTTACCTCAAGCGTTCTTGTTTGCTTTGCAAGAGCGGCTTACAGAATGAACAAAGAGGGTTTTTCGGGAGCAAAGACTGTTTTCGATATTCCTCCCGCTTACTATTCTTCAAAGACCGCAGACGAGCTTCGCCAGGAGCTTTTATAAGACGAAAACATCCGAGCAATTTTAATTGCCCGGATATTTTCTGTTATTATGGTAAATATGATTTTCAATTTGCAAAAAGCGCCGGATCCTCCCCCGGCAAATACAGGGCACACACTTATATATCATCCTTTAAAAATCGTGAGTCCGAAAGCTCCGGCACATGGATATCATAGCCGCGGCTTTTCATTATTTTGCATTTAAAATCAACAAGCTCCTTTGGAACTCGAAGAGCACTTGCAATATGAAAAATTGAGCTGTTTTTTGCTTCAAGTATATCCTCATCACTTATGAGCAGCTCTGCGGCAAAGAGGTTTGCCTCATATTCCGTGGGAGTTGTGGCATCAAGCAATGTTATTTCGTGAAATGCACCATCCCTGACGATCCCATCATGAAGAATTGCGTGTCCAAGCTCATGGGCGCAAAGGACCTTTCTTTGGTTTTCATCGGCAGAGGCATTTATAACTATATTTTTGATCCTCGACTGACAAAAATAATATGCCTTTATGCTCCCAAGCTCATGATATCTTATTTTGATATCCAGCGCTTCGCAAATTTCAAACGGATCTCGGGTTTCAGCACGAAAAATCAACTCATGAACAGCCCCAATAATGCGATTTAATGCCGCCATCAGTCTTTCTTCCTTCTGCTTTTTCTCTGTCTCGGTGCAAATTTTGCCCTCGCCTCTTCCTTGGAGTCGAGATAGACCTCCATTATTGAACGGAAGAACAGATCCTTGGCTTCTTCATCAAGCTCTCCGCCTGCAAAAAGCGCGCTTGCTCTCGTGAGAACCTCACTTGCCTCTCTTGCGCCCTTTATTCCGTATTCATTCTTTACATTGGCAAGAAAAATATCCTTATCAATATCTTTCTCTCTGTCCTCCTCTTCCTCGTCCATGAGGTAGCCAACCGAAACACAAAGCGCCTCGGCTATCTTTTTTACATTTCCCATTCTCGGCATCGTTCCCATTTGCTCATATGTATAAAGCGATCTTTCAGAAATACCTGTTTTTTCCGCAAGCTCGGTCTGCGAAAGATCGAGAGCTATACGCGCCTGCCTTACCTTTTCACCGAATGTCATAAATTTCCTCCACAAACTTCCGATTATCTATTGACAAACTTCCGATTAGCGTGTATAATAATCATACTGCAACTAACTTCCGATTAACATTTTACCACGGAAGTTTTATTTTGTCAAGTATTTTTTGGAAGGAGCTTTATTTTTATGGAACGCACGATTCTTCACTGCGACCTTAACAATTTCTATGCGAGCTGCGAATGTATGCTTGATCCATCTATCAAGGACAAGCCCGTTGCCGTTTGCGGAAGCGTAAAGGATCGACACGGCATAGTGCTTGCAAAAAATTATCATGCAAAAAGATATGGCGTACAGACCGCAGAAACAGTTTGGAGCGCGCTTGCCAAATGCCCTGAGCTTATTATAATCAAGCCCCATTTTGATCTGTATTTTAAATATTCGAGGCTTGTAAAGCGTATATATACCGATTATACCGACAAGGTAGAACCCTTTGGTCTTGATGAATGTTGGCTCGACATAAGTGGGAAAAGCATAGACGAGAAAAAGGCACTTTTTATAGCAAACGAAATAAGAGAAAGGGTTAAAAAGGAGACGGGACTTACAATTTCGGTAGGTGTTTCCTTCAACAAGGTATTTGCAAAGCTGGGAAGCGACATTAAAAAGCCTGATGCGGTAACCATGATAACAAAAGAAGGCTTCAAGGAAAAAATATGGTCTCTTCCCGCCTCAGACCTTTTGGGAGTCGGAAAAAGCACCAAGAAAATTCTTGACAAATATAATATAAGCACCATCGGAGACATGGCGGCAATGCCAAAAAGCTTTTTTGAAGCAAAAATGGGCAAAAACGGCGCAAGACTATGGGAAAATGCTAATGGAATGGATGATTCACCGGTTATCGAAACAGAGTGTTATATCCCCGCAAAATCCGTCGGCCACGGAACTACCACGCGAAAGGATCTGACAAGCTATGAAGATGTATGGACTACAATGCTTCTTCTGACTCAAGATATAGGCTACAATCTCAGAATAAACAAGCAAAAGGCATCGGGGGTTGCCGTGAACATAAGAGACTGCAATCTGTCAACAAAGCAATGGCAATGTAGGCTTCCGCTTCCAACAGGAAGCTCGATAAACCTTGCAAAAGCCGCATTTTCTCTTTTCAAAAGCTCCTACGGATGGGAAAATCCCTTGCGCTCGGTAACAGTTACCGCGATAAATCTTGTTTCCGCCGCAATGCCCGTTCAATTAAATCTTTTCGATGACAATAGAAAATTCGAAAGCATTGAGCGCATGGAAGAATGTGCATATGAGGTGCGTGATCGATTCGGTATGGATTCGATAGTCCCCGCAGCGCTCCTGGGATGCGACAATCTCACAGAAAGAACAAGCTTTTTACCAAGCGGATGGTAATTTTTCATAATAGATACTTGAAAAAATCTCTTATTCGGTTTATAATATATTAAGCAACTAAAAAAGCAGGTAAACATATGAATATAACTAAATGGATGGCAAAAAATACCGAGTCTCTTTCGGGAGAAAGGATCGCACTTTCCGGCTCAACTGGCGGAATAGGCAAGGAATTATGTCGATATCTTCTGATGCTCGGCGCTTCGCTCGCACTCATCGACAGAAACCAAAAGAGATCTGATGATCTTATCGAAATTCTCAAAACGGAATTCGATTCCGCAGATATAATCCAAATAATAGCCGATATGGAGGATATGAATTCCATAAAATCAACCTGTGAGATCCTCCAAAGCATGGAAATATATGCCCTTATTCTCAATGCGGGAGCATACAGTATTCCGAGGCACAAGTGCACCACGGGATATGACAATGTATTCCAGATCAATTTTGTGTCTCCCTATTACATGGCTATCAGACTCCGTGATCATGTAGAAAAAATCGTGGCAGTGGGAAGCATTGCACACAATTATTCACATATAAAAGAAAATGATATTGATTTTGCAGACGAGAAAAAAGCAAGCCTCGTCTATGGAAACGCAAAAAGATATCTTACATATTCCCTGCTCGGAGCATTTGAAAGCACCCCAAAAAAGCTGTCAATAGCCCATCCCGGAATAACCTTTACGGGAATAACAAATCATTATCCAAGGCTTATTTTTGCTATTATCAAAAATCCGATGAAGGTCATATTTATGAAACCAAGGATTGCTTGTCTCAGTATTTTGCTTGGAATTTTTGAGCATACCGAAAAATCAAGTTGGATAGGCCCTTCTTTATTTGATATTTGGGGAAAACCAAAAAAGAAGCATTTGAAAATAGCTTCTGAAAAAGAACAAAAATTCATTTGCGAGACCGCCGAAAGAATATATAAAGAATTATGAGATACAAAAATGTAAAAAGCGGAATTTTCCTGCAGAGACCAAACCGTTTTATTGCCAAAGTGCTTATAGACGGCAATGAAGAAACGGTCCATGTAAAGAACACAGGCAGATGTAAGGAATTGCTTATAAACGGTACCACAGTATATCTTGAAAAATCCGAAAATCCCGCGAGAAAAACGAAATACGACCTTATTGCAACAGAAAAAATATGCCCAGGTGGCAACAAAATACTGATAAACATGGATTCCGTTGCACCAAACGAAGCAGCATTTGAATGGATTTCTCGAAGCGGTATTTTTTCGGAAAATGCAATAGTGAAAAGAGAGGTGTTTTTCGGAGAATCTCGCTTTGATATTTATGTCTGCGACGGTGATAGGCGCGCGTTTATCGAGGTCAAGGGTGTGACTCTCGAAAAAGACGGAATAGCAATGTTTCCCGATGCGCCGACCGAGAGAGGTATCAAGCATCTTTCATCACTTGTGAAGAGTATCTCCGAGGGTTATGAAGCATATGTGCTGTTTGTAATACAAATGAAAGGAATTCATTCATTCGAGCCAAATGACGGTATGCACAAGGCTTTTGGTGATGCTTTGCGAAATGCTAAAAGTGCAGGCGTTAAAATTTTGGCAAGGGATTGTATAATAACTCCAGATTCTATGACTATTGATAAAGAAATTGAGGTCAAGCTATGATATTCTTCTCTAAGTATAGCTGATTTTCGCCGCATTTCCAATACCGCCCCTAAAATCATTGACACAATTTTTAAAAAGTGGTTTAATATGCCTTGAATAAAATACATATGAGATAACTATGGTAATAAACTACATTATCGTCACCTTTTCGATGCTTGGGGCGCTTGACAGGATATTTGGAAACAAACTCGGCATCGGCAAGGAATTTGAACGAGGTCTGCTGTTTTTCGGAAACATCGCACTGGCGATGATAGGAATGCTTGTTATTGCCCCCTATCTTGTTGAGCTGATAAAGCCGGCTCTCGGAAATTTTGAAGAAATTTTTCATATCGATCCCTCTATCATTCCGGCTTCGCTTTTCGCCAACGACATGGGCGGCGCTTCACTTGCAACTGAGCTTGCACTTGATGAAAAGATCGGACTTTATAACGGGCTTGTTTTTTCATCAATGCTCGGTTGTACAATATCATTTACAATCCCAACCGCTCTTGAAATTGAAAAGGATGATAAACAAAAACCACTTCTTATTGGTCTTTTATGCGGAATTATAACGATTCCCTTCGGCTGTCTTGTGGGCGGTATCGTTTATAAGGTTCCATTTAACGATTTACTTATCAATCTTCTTCCAATAATTATTTTTTCTGCTATTTTAGCTTTTGTACTTTTTCTTTTTCCGAATGGATGCGTAAAGGTATTCAAAATTTTCGGAATCCTCATCAAGATATTGATCACTATAGGTCTTACGCTTGGAATTTTTACTTATCTTACTGGAATTGTTCTGATAGACAGTCTTGATTCATTTGAAAATTCTGCTGCAATATGCGTAAAAGCAGCCGTTGTTATGACAGGAACTTTTCCCCTTATATTTGTTCTCTCAAAATTACTTGAAAAGCCCTTCAGATGGTTGGGTAGTAAAATGGGAATAAGCGGCTCATCTGTTATGGCAATGATATCCTCTCTCGCCTCAAGCTATCCAACATTTGAAATGATGAACAGTATGGAGAAAAAAGGAATACTCCTGAACGGTGCTTTTTCGGGTTCCGGTGCGTTTATCCTCGCAGCACATCTTGCCTTTACAATGTCATTTGCTCCGGAGCTTTTACCCGCTGTCATTTCCGGAAAGATAGTTGCAGGAATTCTTTCTGTTTTCCTTGGAATGTTTGTCTATAAGAAAATCAAAATATAAATTAAATTAACAAAACCGCTGAAAGCATTTCAGCGGTTTTTCTGTATAATATGAATTGAGCATATCTGAATCCTCCGATAAGTGTTTGTGTCGTAACTACATTTTATCAGATTTTTTTCAGATATGCTCTTCTTTTTTACATTTTGTTTGCTATATCTGTTGGTTTCACCCCAACATTTATTATAGAACCAATAAAATTTGCCCACATTCGCGCCAGCGAATATTCACATTTGAGGAGCAAATATTTCACAGCGAAGCTATTTCACTTGCCCGAAGGGCAAACTTAGCCCCAAAAAGCACTTGCTTTCGCAAGTGCTTTTTTCTGACGTCCCTTGATGGGGTAGTGAAATAAAAAGAGCATAGTATGCTCTTTTTATGAACGGTGTCGGTCAAAGCAGGAGCAGTTCGAGGCGAGTGTAAGCAAAGCGTCGAGCCAAAGATATGCGAGATGCGACACCGACCGGCGCGAAGCGGAACGGTCGACAAAACGTGATTGGCTGTCGCGTGCGTTGCACGCTTACAGAGGCAAGTGCGCTGTTTATCAAAAATAATCGTTTATTCGCTTTCGCCCTTACAG
>JAZROG010000007.1:0-5061 GCA_045648605.1 Eubacteriales bacterium
CAAAATATCCGCACACGAATGTGTGCGGATATTTTGGCACCCGCAACAGGAATCGAACCTGTAACTACCCCTTAGGAGGGGGCTATTATATCCATTTAACTATGCAGGCTTATACATTACCCTAATATTTTACCACATAGCGAGAAAAAATGCAATAGTATTTTTAAATTTTAACAATTTTCTGACCAAAAACAATTAGGATGATTCGCAATGCGAACCATCCTCAGCGTGTCGAGAAAGTCTCGACACGCTGGCAGACATCGAAAAAGGTAGGAATATTTTTCGTTCTTACATTCGTCGGCGTACTCGGTACGACAGAGTGTAAGAACGTAAAAAGCAAGTAAGCACAAGGCTTTCACGAGGATTGCCTTGTGCTTCTTATTGAATTTTATTTTTTCTCTTTTATTTCACTTTTTTATTTTTACTATTATCTACTTGCGGTATTACAGCTTTTTCGACAGTCTGAGGATGATTCGCAATGCGAACCATCCTAACACTTAAAACACTATATCATTGGGAACGAAGGTTGATTTACTTAAGGATTCAGCGGGTGCAAAAATATCTTCAGCATCTTCCTCATGCTTTAAGGTGACGACTCCGCTGCCGACAATATTGGCAAAGGCTGCATTATCATTCTGCATAAGGATATTGAGAACCGTCATATAGTCGCGAAGCATCTCACGGGGGGTGATCATAGAATCGGCTCCCGCCTTTTCAAGACAAATCGAAAGAAATTGCTCCATCTCAGCATCGCTGATTCTCGGATTCCAATTATAATTCTGAGCATAAAGCTTTGTAACTCTGCCCAGAAGCGCAAAAAGCTCTTCATCACTAAGCCGACGAAGTCTTATAACAGGGCCGATGAGGTTTTTATATCCTCCGAGCGCAAACCTACTGTCGCAAAGACGGCTGCGAAGCGCCTCATAGCTGAAAAGACCTCTTCTCGTGTCCTCAAGAAATTGCGGTGTACCGCCGAGAATAAGGTCAAGACCCTCTGCTCTGCCCTGGAGTGTGTCATTGAACATCGAGAGTATCTTTTCATAATTATTTTCGCGGGAAATCCTATGAGTTATTTTATAAAGATTTACACATTCATCAATAAATACAACAAGACCTCTATATCCCATTCTGCGCACAAGTACTGCCCAGATCTTTATAAAGTCATACCAATTTTCATCATCTATTATCACAGAAACAGAGAATCCAAGTGCGCCTCTTGCTTCGGTTTTGGTCGAAAATTCGCCTCTTAGCCAGCGAAGGCAAGCACTTTTCTTTTCGTCCTCACCGTTTTTATAGGCTTTATAGTATTCACTCATAACATGAGCAAAATCAAAGCCTCCCACAAGATCCTCCATATCACGAAGAACGGAATATATCTTTTTTTCAAGTTCACGAGAAAAAGCATCGGAGGTCGGGTCAAGACCTGCGCTGACAAGCTGACTGCTCATACCATCAATCCACCTTGCGATGATTTTCGGCAGTGCGCCTCCATCGGGCGAGGATTTTGAAGCCAGATTCTTTATAAGTTCACGATAAGTAGCAATTCCCGTGCCTCCGCTGCCGTAAAGCCTTCTTTCGGGAGAAAGGTCTGCATCGGCACATACGAAATCACGCTCCATAGCATAACCTCTTATAAGCTGCATAAGGAAGCTTTTTCCGCTTCCGTATCTGCCTATAAGAAAACGCATCGTTCCGCAGCCCTCGGCAACCTCCTCAAGGTCTGAAAGCAGTGCCGATATCTCGTCTGCTCTTCCAATGGCAATATATGGCGCTCCGCTTCTCGGAACAACCCCTGCCGAAACCGATGCTAAAAGCGAAGATAATATCCTTTTAGGTATTTTTTGAGTATTATTTTCTGGCATTATTCAAACATCTCCTTGTAATCTTCAATAACACAGTAGTATTCACCGTTCTTTTCGAGAATTATATCGCCGTAGGTTTCTGCGGCAATTTCATTTATTTCATCAGCGAGAGAATCAAGCATCCTTCCCTTTTCTCTTGCCAGCTGAAACTGTTCGCCCAAATTTTCATTTAAAGCCGCACGGATAAAATCCATAAATGGAGCAAGAGCATTGCCCAGGCCTTCTTCATCGCAGTTTTCAGAGATATCAAATACGAGTGGAGCAACAACCTCCGGGGCAGTGTCTGCCTCTTCTACCTCCTCGAAAGCTTCAATGAGAATATTTGTGGTTTTCCAAGATGCCTCCTCGATTTTTTTAGCGGCATCAAGGGAAAATTCACGCTTTGGAAGCTCATAAAGCTTGTCATAATCATGCTTTTCCTCAACCTTTTTTCGAGCCGTTCGACTGCCAAGCTCCGAATCCATATAATCATCAATACATTTTCTGATGTTCACAGGCAATGAATAGACCGTTAGTCGCGATTTTATACCAAGATATGCGCGAAGCCTGTTTTCGGTATGCTTTACTACATCACTGACAAGAAAACGCATCTCATGCGAGTGAGAAACGGAGCAATAGGAAACCTCGATTCGACATTTAACATCGGGAACGCACACAGCACCTGCAAAAGCATCTCTTTTAAGCTCCCCTGCACCAACAAAAATACTTCCGCTCTCACCGAGAACCAAGAGCACCTTCGTAAGAGCACCTTTAATATATTTTTTATAGAGAGGGAGATTTTCATCGGTTGCATATTTACTCTTTTTATAGTCATAATTCGAGCAAAGCTTAAGAAGTGCATCGGCAAGCTCTCCATCCGAAAAAATCTGATTTCGACTCTTCCCTCCGCAAATATAAAGCTCCTTAAGATTTGCGCTTTCTATTGCAGCTTTATAGGCACCTCCGAGAATCTCCGCAGAGGGCGACAATTTATTGATCAGACAAAAATCTGCGATCCATTCCTTAAGAAGAAAATCAAGCTTCGGATATTTAATCCGATATCCTTGCCATACAAAGCAAAGCTGTTTAAGCGCCCTTTCCTTATTCGGCTCAACATTTATAAGCTCGAAAATATATAGCAAAATATAACTGTAGGCAGCCGATATCACCTTGTTTTCTCTAATCTCGCCCCTCATATATAGGTAAAATTCAAGCTGCTCGGGATCAAGCTGCGAATACTGCGGAACATAGGAAAAAAACGAAGGCTCAAGGCATTTTGAGGCATCTGCTTCAATATACCTTATTCCATCCTCATAAAAAGAGGAATAATATGCAAAATTTTCCCTTTTGAATATTTTTACATTTTTTATAAAAGGGTTTTCGGGTGAATATTCAATGGATGGTGTGGGTGGCTCGGCAGGCCGACTGACAAATGATAAGTGTCTTTCACTATCCTCTGTCGGGCGCATCTCAATGGTCTTTAGCTTATCATCCGAGGTTCTTTCCTTTGCCTTTAAAATAACCTCAACGGGTGTGGTATCATAGGTATGTGCCTGAAAATTAGCCGCTTTCTTTTTCTGCGGCAAAAGCTTTTCAATGTCCCAAAATTCATCAAGGGAGCTTTTTTCTTCTTTACCCATGCTTCCACCTCCTCTAAAGGTTATTATATTATTATAACATTCCATAGTGTTTTTGTCAAGATAAAATAAAAATGTGCAGAGAAAAATAAAAATGTGCAGAGAAAAATGAACTGCACCAAATTGTGCGGACAGCACAAAAAGGGGCCTTTAGGTAGAAAATATTAAATTTTAAGCAACGAACTGACATCGCTTTTCGAGTGGTGTCAGTTTTGTTTTGAGTTGAATACGTTCATTGTTGTAAAAGTGGATGTATGCACCTATGAGGAGGCGCGCCTCCTCATAGGTGCGAATTTTTGCTCGATAAATACACTCGGTTTTGAGGATTGAGAAAAAATTTTCAGCTAAAGCGTTATCATATGGATTTCCACGTCTTGACATTGACGGCGTAATGTGGTATGATTGTGTTAGCTTAAAATATGCTTGCGAAGTGTATTGAAAGCCTTGGTCACTGTGGAGGTGCAAGCTCCCGGTGACCTTTTCCTTTCTCTTGGCTGCTCTGATGGTAGAGAGAACAAGGTTAATATTCTGTTCAGTACCGGTTTTGTAAGCGACGATGCTGTTGTCATAGAGGTCACGAATGACCGAAAGATACAGTACACCTTGACCTGTTTTGATATACGAAATATCCGTTACCCACTTTTGGTTGGGACGATCTGCGTGAAAGTCTCTGTTAAGCAGGTTTGGATATCTATGTAAATACTCACCGTAGTTACGGTACTTCTTTCTCCTGACAACAGAAAGCAGATTGTATTTCTGCATTACACGAAGTACAGTTTTGGGATTTTTGTGGATTCCTTGTCTTTCAAGCCATATATGCACTCTTCGATAGCCGTAGGTACTGTGGCTATGTTCTTGACACTCTCGGATCTTCTCGGCAAGAGGAAGATCCCACGCAGGAATATTCATCCTTTTGACATAGTCATAGTAGCCACTTCTTGATACCTCAAAGAACCGACACATTTCGCTTATCCCATATTTTCCCTTGTGACGATAGATTACCATGTATTTTACACTTGTTCTCACTTCCTTTCTGTGAGCGAGAGAAAATCCCGCATCAGTTCATTTTCCATTTCTAATTGCTTTATCCGAGCATCCTTCCGAGCCAGCTTGTAACGCAGTGCTGTAACCTTGTCTTCTTCCGTTACCTCAATATCCTTTGCCGGTCTGCCTTTCTTCTTGTGGGGTATTCCTGCGGCTATTCTGCGTTGCTTTTTATGGTATCTCTCAAAAAACTTTCTTATTTGTTTCTTGGTAAACCCTAATTTGTCTCCTATTTCTTGATGACAATATCCTTTTTCTCTCAACTCCAATATTTCTTCTTCATATTCTTGTATGTGCCTATATTCTCGTGACATAAAAAATTCCTCCTATGGTAGATGTTTATATTCTACCATAGGAGGCCCTTTTTTTCAATTGTCCGTTTTTAACGGACTTGTGCACAAACTCAATCCCTTCGTTTTTATGTAAAATTATCTCCCTTCGTTTTCTTCCATTCTTATAGTACAGGATCATGTTTGGAGACAAATATGGTACTAAAAAAATTAAGGAGAACGAAAATGAATCAAAACAACACATTCAAA
>JAZROG010000008.1:0-4370 GCA_045648605.1 Eubacteriales bacterium
CATGGCTACGATCCGACTTCGTCCCGTTTATCATTTGAAATTCACGATTATTTCACGTCTTTTGAGGGACGTCGAGGTCGCCGTCCCCTACAAACAAATGTCTCCGCCTGTTCGACAAATTCCTGTTTGGTTATTTTCTTAACCCTTTTGGGTAATAATTTTTCGCTTCGCCTGCTGTCACTTTTGCTCCTCCCATGGAGGCAGTGTCATAGAGGACTGCGGCAAAGCCGTTTTCGATATCGGTTTTTATGCTTTCTCCGTGGAGGTATTTTTCCACTCTTTCATCACCGCTACCAAGGACTATCTTTCGTTTGAAAAGGTCTCCGTAGGCAGTGAAAAAATTGTGATGTGGAATTATTCTGCCTTTTTGAACGCTGCCAACGGCAACTCCGGGGCATTTTACCGAGCGAGGCGTGGCGATTTTTGGCGCAAGATAGTAGTTTTCGTCCTCAAAGTAAACAAGCTCGTATTTTTCGGCTTCAAGGTAACCTTCCTTTGTCAGCACTTCCGTCAAAAATTCTCTTACGATGGGTAAATTCGGGTCGGGCTTTTGGCTTTTTTCCTTTTTATCCTTCTTTTTTTCGGCTCTTACCGTGATCTCTTCTGTTACATCTCTTTGCAAAAGCGCAATAAACTGTCCCTCACCCCTTGAAACATGGGGGTAAAAACGTCGGCAGAGCTTCATATCCTCACCGTACTGCGTAAGCCCGTCTGCCGTTGCTGCCCGAACCTCTTCCTTTACGGGGACAAGGTGGAAATCTGAATTTTCGGCAAGAAAAGAAGCCAGCAGTATTTCATTTTCCTCAGGTGCAAAGGTGCAGGTGGAATAGAGAAGATAGCCGCCGCCCTTTACGGTGCTTGCGATATTTCCGAGTATTTCCCTTTGACGCTCGGCGCACATTTTTACATTTTGGAGGCTCCATTCGCTGACAGCAAGAGGATTTTTGCGCATCATTCCCTCTCCCGAGCAGGGCGCATCTACGATAACAAGGTCAAATTCCCTGTTATATGTAGCGCCGATCTCGGCAGAATCGCAATTTGTGACCACGGCATTGCGTATTCCCAGTCGCTCAATGTTCTGTGCAAGAATTTTGCATCTTTTTCGGTCGATCTCGTTTGAAATAATGATGCCCTCGCCGCAAAGGTGTGCGGCTGCTTGGGTGGATTTTCCGCCTGGAGCGGCACAAAGGTCGAGAATTTTCATGCCGGGCTTGATTTTTTCCGCCACTGCTGCCACCGCCGCCATTGCCGCAGGCTCCTGTATGTAGATGGCGCCGCTGTGGTGGAGAGGATGCGAGCCGATGTGCTCGTGCTCAAAAATATATCCCTCATCGCAAAATGGAAGCTTGTTGCAGCAGAGATCGCCTTCTGCCTCAAGCTTTTCGGTGGTGTATTTAAGAGTGTTTACGCGGAGCGAGCGGACGTTTTCTGTGTCCATTGCGGCAAGAAACGCGAGAAATTCGTCTCCCAAAAGCGCTCGCATTCTTGCTTCGAATTCTATAGGAAGGTTCATTTTTACCTCGTATTCTGATTTTTCTGCATATATTTTACCATATAAATCGGGTTAAAGCAAGATTTTTCATATAAAAACATTTTTTTGTTATTTACAAAATCCTCTTTCTTTTTTCTGCCAAATGTGGTATCATTATAAAAAAAGGAAAGGATTTTCAGATATGCATGACAAGCTGACGAGCATCGATATCAAAAAGATGCAGGAGGAGATAGATTATAGGGCAAAGGAGCTTCGCCCGAAGCTTCTTGAGGAGGTCAAACGCACCAGAGAATACGGTGATCTCAGCGAAAATGCCGAATATAAGGAGGCAAAGCGCGAGAAAAACCGCAATGAAAGCAGAATCAGATACCTTAAAAATATGATCGAAACCGCAATTATAGTCGAAATTGATGAGAAAAGCGAGGAGATCGGTCTTTTCGATAAGGTTGAGCTTTATTATGAAATGAACGGAATGACAAAGAAGATACAGCTTGTAACGACTCTGCGTCAGGATGTTACAAAGGGATATATCAGCGGTGAATCTCCTCTGGGAAAGGCACTTCTCGGCAAGAAAACGGGCGACAGAGTCCATGTTGAGGTCGCTCCCGACAGAAGCTTTTATGTACAGATAAAGGGCGTGGAAAAGGGCGCGGATGATGATTCCCTCCCCATAAGCGCCTTCTGATATGGCACTTTACAAAAGCGCGCGGGGAGGATTTGAATATACGGTTACCCGAAAAAGGGTGAAAAATCTAAATCTCAGAGTGAGAGATGACGGAAGAGTTACCGTTTCTGCACCCTATCGTGTCCCGGAGGGCATGATAACCTCATTTGTTGAAGAAAAAAGTCATAAAATCGCCGAGATACTTCGCCGCTTGCCCGCTCCCGTTCCCCAAAAGAAATATACCGAGGAAGAAAAACAAGAATTTCTTGAAAAAGCAGAAAGCATATGTCGGGAGATAGAGCCTCTTTTCTTCTGCGGCGAATATAAAAAGCCGAAAATCGAGCTTTGCTCGGGGAAGAGCAGATGGGGGTATTGCATCCCGTCAAAAAACCTTGTCAGACTCAATATTTCGCTTTCGGATTTTCCCGAGGAGGTCCTAAGATATGTGGCAATTCACGAATATTGTCATTTTTTATGTCCTGATCATTCCGCTTCCTTTTACCGTGAGCTTGCCCTGAGAATGCCACAGTGGAAAAAATATAAAAAAATTTTAAAACAATATATTGTAAAAAATGATAAAATCCTTAACAAATGAGAAAAATGGGTTATAATCATGGGTAGACTCATATTATCCTGATGTATTTATGTAAGAAGGAAGGTCAGAAAGTGAAAAAGACATTTTGGTCTGTAGCGGTAGTGACTTTTGTGCTTTGTGTTTTCCTTGCTTTTCCGGTATGCGCAGACGAAACGGAGTTCGTGTCTCTTGAATTCTATGCACCCCAGAGCAGCGATTATGATGTTCAAGCGCATCTATCGGCAAGCAATCATATACACCCTATGGCGTTGTTATAAACCAAAGTGCTGTTTGCCAGGGCTATTCAGAGCTTTATGCCTATCTTTTGAAGTGTGTTGGCGTTAAGAGTTATCTTTGCAGCTCCTCAGATCTCAATCATATCTGGAATATTCTCGTTATTGACGGTGAGTATTATTATGTGGATGTTACTTGGGACGACCCTGTTTGGGATGTTTCGGGAAGAGCTATGCATAACAATTTCCTTTGCTCCTATGAGGTGTTCAAGGAAACCCATGATGCAAATGACTATGATACAACCCCGTCGAGCACAAGATTCGATAATGCCTTTTGGAGAGAATGCAGATCAAGCTTTGAGCTTATCGATGATGAGATATATTATGTCGATTTTTATGAATCCCGTATAGAAGATTATGAGGGTAATCCCGTGTGGGATTAAGCACCTATTGGTTGGTCAATAAAAATGGGTATTATTGCCCCGGTTGCTTTACCTATCTTGCATCTTAAGATGATTTTCTTTTCTTCAATATGCCCGATTCGATCTATGCTTATGATCCTGTGGCAAAAACGGCGAAAAAGGTGCTGACTTCAAGTAATCCATTTACTACAAGTGAGGAAATATTCAATATTTTCGGATTCAGAGAAAAAAACGGTCAGTTCTTGCTGGAATTTAATAATAAAACTGTTTTTTCCGAGAGCACCAAGATGAATTATACAGTTCCCGTGGATATAGATCCCGAATGGACAAGGGTTGATGCGGAGTCGGTATCTCTTGATATAACCGAAACGACGCTTACCGAGGGCAATATATTAACGCTTAACGAGACCGTTGCTCCGAGAAATGCAACAAATAAAAATGTTACATGGACTTCCTCGGACGATGATGTTGCAACGGTGGAAAATGGTGTTGTAACAGCTCTTAAGGCAGGTACAGCAACAATCACAGTAACAGCCGGTGATAAGAGCGCAACATGTACTATCACAGTTGAGGAAGAGGTAGTAGAAGAAGAGAAGGTTCTCACATTCAAGGTTAGCGATGCAAGAGCTGTTGCAGGCAAGACTGTTAAGGTTAAGGTTGATATTGAAAATAACCCCGGAATTGCAGGAATGGTTCTCAAGTTTGATTATAATACCGATGTTATGACTCTTGTTGGTTATGAGACAGGTGATGATTTCGGAGCAACAACCAACTTTGATGATCCTGATCCCAATCCCGAAGAGGATGGACTCTTCTTTGCATGGGCAAAGGAAAGCAACTTTGCCCCTCAGCGTGTCGAGAAAGTCTCGACACGCTGGCAGACTTCGAAAAAGGTAGGAATATTTTTCGTTCTTACATTCGTCGGCGTACTCGGTACGACAGAGTGTAAGAACGGAAAAAGCAAGTAAGCACAAGGCTTTCACGA
>JAZROG010000009.1:0-7648 GCA_045648605.1 Eubacteriales bacterium
GACCTCGACGTCCCTCAAAAGACGTGAAATAATCGTGAATTTCAAATGATAAACGGGACGTCGAGGTCGCCGTCCCCTACAGATTTGCGTTTTTCATCTCACCGACAAATTCCTATTTACCATAAAATAAAATGAGGGACGCGTCATTTTATGACTCATCCCTCATTTTTTACGAATAAAAGGTATGGTTACCGAGTGTCATCACATACGGTCGATTATTGGAAACCCACATATTGCTTGAAAGCGCCTTGTTCATAAAATAAAGTATGCTATCCGAAACGGTATAGCCCTCAAGGCATATTTTTGCTGCAATAATACTGCTCTGTGCAGGCTCCTCATAGATAGTGCCATTTGATATCGGAGTGAATTGCACCCCGAATTTTGTATCAAAAATAACATCATAAACGGTGCTTGGAAAATTTGCATCCCTCGTTCTGTTCAGCACCACATTTCCAACCGCTATCTGCCCGATAAGGCTCTCACCTCGGCTCTCTGCCGAAATTATCCTTGAAAGCCAATATAAGACCTCGTGGTCATAAACATCCTCTGCGTGCTCCGCTCTCGGAAATTCGCTTTTTAGACTTACATATCCAAATGAGCCGTCATCCGTTGCACACCATGTTACCGAAAGTCCGTATGCCTTGGCAATGCTCCTTACCGGAACATAAAGAGTGCCATAGCGCAGAAGATTTGAAGCACCCGAATAAAATGGTCTTTCATTTACGGTAATATACTGTTCGCCCTCCGAGGCACCGATATCAAGTCCCGCAGTTCTTACTTGCGCCCTTCTTTCAGCATCGAACCATGTTAGAGAAACCGTTCCGAGCGCTTCGCAGAAGCGGCGAAGCGGAACATAGGTAACACCGCTTATAAGCAGTGCGGATGTATTTTCTGTCATTATGACCTTGCCGTCAAGCTCGGTTCTGATGGGCGTTACTATTTCCCCCCCGGCAGCCGACACGCCGACAGCAAACGAGACCGTCAGAGCTAAGGCTAAAAGAAGAGAAAACAGCTTTTTCTGATAAAATTGTTTCTTCATTGATCAGTTCCTTTCTTTTTTTACGAGGAAAAATTCCATCGCTATGTATATTTTACTATACTTTTCCCTTTTTATCAACGCACAAATTATGGAAGGAGAGAAAGCAATGGTATTATATGGTAAAAAAAGGAAAAAATATTCAATTGAAAATGAGCTTTACCGAATATCTTAGCTTGGTAAGAATTGAGATCAAAATGACAAAGAATTGAGATCAAAATGACAGTTTGTTATTGACATTTTTGTACAAACGCGGTATAATTATAAAAAAACAAGGAGACAAGGTCATGAAACTCGAAGGACTTAAAATAAATTTTCTCGGTGATAGTATAACAGAGGGCGTTGGAGCAAGCTGCAAGGAAAATATTTACCATGCAGTGCTTAAAAGAGAAGCCGGACTCTCTGAGGCAAGAAATTACGGAATAAGCGGCACGAGATTTGCAATTCAATCCGAAATAAACAAGGACGATTTCGTAGATACTAATTCTTTTTCGAGAAGATTCGACAAAATGGATGATGATGCGGATGCCGTTGTGGTTTTCGGCGGAACAAACGATTTCGGTCACGGTGATGCGCCCATCGGCTGCTTTGAGGACAGAAATCCCTCAACATTTTACGGTGCTTGCCACTATCTTTTCTCGGGTCTTATCAGAAAATATCTTGGAAAACCGATAGTTATTATGACCCCCTTGCACCGCTGTAATGAGTTTATCCTCACAGGCGACAACAAGGTGGTTAATTACGGAGATCTGAAAAAATATGTAAATATCATCCGTGAGGTTGCGGAATATTATTCTCTTCCCGTGCTCGATCTTTTTGCCGAGAGCGGAATTCAGCCCGCAATAAGCGAGATAAAAGAAAAATATATGCCCGACGGACTTCATCCAAGCGATGCAGGAAATGCAGTTATTGCACACAAGCTCAAAGCTTTTCTTGAGATGTTATAATGAAGATACTTTCTTTTGGTGAAATAATCTGGGATGTTTATCCCGATAAAAAATGCATCGGAGGTGCGCCTCTGAATTTTGCCGCTCACGCTGCAAAGGAGGGCGCGGATGTTTTTCTGCTTTCTGCTGTCGGATATGATGAGCTTGGCATGGATGCGCTTGAAATAATTAAAAAGCATGGAGTTGACATCTCTTTAATATCGGTAAAGCCGGCTCTCCCAACGGGAAAGTGCACGGTAACGCTTTCCCAGAAGGGTGTTCCCTCTTACAAAATTGAAGAAAATACCGCTTATGATGCTATTATGCTGCCCGATGCAAGCCAAGTCAATGGCTTTGATGCCTTTGCCTTCGGAAGCCTTGCACTTCGCGGCGAAAGCAACAGACAAGCTGTGAAGGCTCTGCTGGAGCAGGATATTGCAAAAGAAATTTTCGTTGATATCAATCTCCGCGCACCCTTTTATTCAAAGGAAAATGTCCTTTTCTGCCTTGAAAATGCCACTATTCTTAAGATCAGCGACGAGGAGCTTCAAAATGTTGCTCTCACCGCCTTTGATGAAAGTTACGGCAATGAAGAAGCCATCGAAAAGATACTCAATGAATTTGAAAATATCAAGCTTCTGATTCTCACCTGCGGAGCTGACGGCTCGGTTGCTTATGACACCGAAAACGGCGACGTTTTCAAATGTGAACCGAGGAAGGTCGAGGTCGTTTCTACCGTTGGCGCAGGTGATAGCTACGGGGCTGCTTTCCTTGTGAGTTATCTTTCGGAAAAAGACATTCCCGAATGTCTCAAGAGAGCCACCGACGTCAGTGCGGAAGTGGTTTCAAGAGCTGAAGCTTTGCCGATTTTGTAATTTTAAATAATGAAAACTAAAAGGGTTGCACATCTCAATGTGTAACCCTTAAACATTGTAGTTTGAACAGGAATTTAAAATCCTTTTATTTTTTCATTCAATTATCTCTGCTGTGACTGCATTTACATATCGGTACTCATCTCCGACCTTATATCTGTAGCAAATGCTTTCAATTCCCTTTTTTCGCTCTTTTTTGCAAAGCTCGGGGGCATCCGTCAGAGAAAACCTATTTATTATCTCCTCCGAAGTCAGCATTCCGTCAGGCAAGATGACATTTTTTGTTTTATATCTGTAAAAATCAACAGCATCAAAAAGAGAGATTCGCCCGCTTTGCTCGGAGACTCCCAGAAGTATTTTTTCGCTCAGGCATAAAACACCTTTTCTGATAGGTGCATATTCAAAAATATACAAGCCACCATTATTTTCAGCCGAGAGCTTCACAAAGGTCTCCTCCGTCACCCCCGCATCCAAAAGAAATTTTTTCGAGATTTCCTCCGCTTCATCCTCATTTATTCCTATACTTCCCTCCGGCAGATCGAATAAAAGCTGTATAAGTGCTCCGTTCCCAGCGCTTATAAGAGCAGATATATTCTTTCCCACAACATGAAAAAATGGATGCTCACCTTCCGAAAGATCAGCAGAAAGATAAGCATTTTTGCCAAGATATTTTTTTGCGATTTTTATGGCTTCCTTCTCATCTATCGTGATCCTTCCGCTTCCGAGGACCTCAAATCCCGACACCTGTGCAAGATTACTGTACCCCTTTTCGTAGAGGAGAGTTTCAAGGCTCGTATCCGAAAAAATTTCGGAAATTGCGCTCTCAAATTGTCTTTTATCATCTAAAAGATACGGTAATGCATCATCGCGAATTCTTTCCGAATAGATATGAAAAAGCTGAAATATTTCCTTGTCAATGTCGCCCGAAATAAAGCCCTCCGAAACCTCCGAAGCACTTTTAAGAAATGAAAAAAGCGCTGGGCAATCAAGCTCGGAAAAGCCGAGAGAAGACCGAGCAAGAGAGGAGGTTAGCATTATTTCGGCGCAAAGAGAAGCACTGTTTTCGGCGGTCATTTCGCTTGAAAGAAAAAATGTCATTTTTTCGATATTTTCCGCAAATTCGGACAGTGTCATCTTATCCAAGGCATCGGCTCTGTCACGCACAGCCTTATCTATCATAAATTCTCTAAACAGAAAGCCTGCTACCACTGCAGCAAAAGCTAAAAGGAAGCAGGCGATCTTAATTATAATCGTTTTTTTGATCATCTTTTCTCACCACCGTTTGTGAATATTTTTAGCGGAGAAGAAAAAAATAACCGTGAAAAATTCAGGCTCAAATGAAATAATTTGTCAAAGGTCTTTCAGCATCGACTCGCGCAGAATATGAGCCATTCCCATATCCGAATGGTATTTTCTGCTGTTTTCAAAGATGATTTTCGGGGTGCAGCTTTTTGTTGTAAGCTCTTTGCTAAGGAATGTCGGAAACCACTCGGTGAAAGCTCTCTCGGATGCGCTTATAAACACCGAATCGGGACAGATGACCGAAATAATAGGCTTCAGCGCCGATCCGATCTGATGGCATAGCGCCTCCTCGTCAACAATGTCCGAAAGATTATAGCCGAGTGTTTTTCCGTTCTCGCATATAAGCGATTCAAAATCAGACGGACGGTGAAGCAGATCTCCTTCAATGGTAATACAGCCATATGTACCGCTGTCAAGGCTGAGATTTACAGTGCATCCACTGTCCTCCTCAGACAAAGAGGAAAGAACCGAAATTGCCGTGGCTTCATCGGAATTCATTATCCTGTCAGGGGACAGACCCGTAGCATTTTTCAGCGTTGCCGCAATTTTTACCCCCGCAAGATGCTTTGCGTCTTGATTTTTTACAGTGTCATTTTCCGCATCATAATCTCCGGGGATACATATTCCCATTCCCGCAAGCTTTTTCGACATAAGATGCTTCATGAGAAGTGTGCAAGCCTCGCGGTAAAAGATTATCAGATTGTCCTCGGGAGAGAGACTGTTATTATAGCGGTAAGAAATACTGTCAAAGGGTACAAGCGCTAAATTCAGCGCAGTTGCCCTGAAGCCTTCGCCCGAAATATCAAGAGAGAGGATAAAATGTCCGTCAAGAAGGGTGAGCATTCCCGCGCGCCTTCCTGCATTGCCCGTGGCAGGCTTTGCCTGTGACACTATGCCCTCATGGGTCATAATGTCAGCAACCTTTCCAACTGTCATAAGGCTGAGCCCTGTTCTCTCGGATATTTCCGCACGGCTTATTCCGTCGCGCTGCGCTATCTCATTGAAAATGGCAATAATATTCTCGTTTCTTATTCCCGATTGACTTATTTTTTCCTTCCCCGACACGATATTTCCCTCTCAAAAATGTATTTTTAAAGTTTTTTCGACTTTCTGTAATAATTATATATTTTTTTTGCCCATCTGTCAAGGCGAAAGCTGTCGAAGAAAAAATATTTTTTAAAATACTTGAAATCACGGCTGAAAAAGAGTATAATATTATATCATAGTAGTAATTTGGGAGATATTATCATGACTAAAATAGACATTTTTTCCGGCTTTCTCGGCGCGGGCAAAACAACTCTTATTAAGAAGCTGATAAAGGAAGCCTACGCAAACGAAAAGCTGGTGCTTATTGAAAACGAATTTGGCGAGATCGGAATTGACGGTGGATTTATGAAGGACGCCGGAATTGAGGTCACCGAAATGAATTCGGGCTGCATATGCTGCTCTCTTGTGGGCGATTTTGGCGAGGCACTCAAAAAGGTGCTCTCGGAATATCATCCCGACAGAATTCTCATCGAGCCTTCGGGAGTCGGAAAGCTCAGCGATGTTATAAAGGCAGTTAAGGGCATTGATGCAGCGGATGCGGTGCTTGGCGGCTTCACTACAGTTGCGGATGTTAATAAATGCAAGATGTATATGAAGAATTTCGGTGAATTCTTCGGAGATCAGATAGAAAATGCGGGATGCATCGTTCTCAGCCGCACTGCGGGTGCAAAGGACGAAAAAATTGCCGAAACCGTTAAGCTCCTGCGCGAGCATAATCCCGATGCAATAATTATTACCACCGATTGGGACAAGCTTGACGGTGCTAAAATGCTTGAAGCAATGGAAAGAAAGAACTCACTTGAAATGGCTATGGACTCTCTTAAGCACGAGCACGAGCATGAACACCATCACCACCATCATGACCATGATGAGCATTGCGACTGCCATGAGCATCACAACCATGACCACGATGAGCATTGCGATTGCCATGAGCATCACCACCATGACCACGATGAGCATTGCGATTGCCATGAGCATCATCACCATGACCACGACGAGGACTGCAAATGCGGCTGCCATGACCACGATCACCATCATCACCATGCAGACGAGGTATTCTCAAGCTGGGGTGTTGAAACCACAAAGAAATTCACCGTTGAGGAAATCACCGCAGCTCTTGAAGAATTTTCCGGGGGCACAGAGCTTGGTATGATCCTCAGAGCAAAGGGAATCGTTGAGGGCAAGGACGGAAATTGGATACATTTTGACTATGTACCGGGCGAGCATAATGTGAGACTCGGCACGGCTGACATAATCGGCAGACTCTGCGTTATAGGCTCAAAAATAGACGAAAAATCGATTACCGAAAAATTTGGAGTTTGATATGGCAAGAGATATGATACCCGTTTATCTCTTCACGGGATTTCTTGAATCGGGAAAAACGAGCTTTATTCAGGAATCCATGGAGAATAAAAAGTTTAATTCAGGAGATAAGACCCTTCTGCTTGTTTGCGAGGAGGGTATCGAGGAATATGACCCCACAAGATTCTGGGGACAGAACGTTTATTTTGAGCAGATCGAGGACGAGGAGGAGCTTAACGAGGCAAATCTGATGAAGATCGCCTCAAAGCATCTTCTCGACAGAATAATCATTGAATATAACGGAATGTGGCCTCTTGAAAAGCTCTATGCGGCAATGCCAAAGGATTGGGCGATATTCCAACAGATGTTTTTCGTTGACTCAAGCACATTTTTAAGCTACAATTCCAATATGCGCTCGCTTGTTTTTGATAAGCTGAAGGACGCCGAGATGGTTGTTTTCAATCGTGCCGACAGCGACAAGGTGAATAGAGACCTTTTCCATAAAATAGTCAGAGGCGCAAACAGAAGCTCGAATATCATATATGATTATCCCGACGGAAGATTTGAATATGATGAGATTGAGGATCCCCTGCCCTTTGACAAAGAAGCAGACATTATTGAGATTGCTGATGACGATTATGCGCTTTGGTACAGAGATCTTTCCGAGGATATGAAGGCTTATATCGGCAAAACGGTCAAATTCAAGGGAATCGTTGCAAGAAGTCCCGAGCTTACCGATAATATGTTCGTTATCGGCAGAGGAATTATGTCCTGCTGTGCGGATGATATCGAATATAGCGGCCTTGTTTGCCGTATGCCCGCAAAGACAAGCCTTAAGGACGGCGATTGGGTAACCCTCACCGCAAAGGTGCGCTTTGAAAACTGCAAAATATATAAGCAAAAAGGACCTGTGCTCGAGGGCGAAAAAACAGCTTTCGCTGTAAAACCCGAAAGAGAAATAGTTACTTTTTATTGACATTCATATGGGGTTGAAATAAGATTTCAGCCCCTCTTTTATGACTATAAACAGGAATTTGTCGGGCTCTTAGCCTTCCCCTTGAGGGGAAGGTGTCAACGCAGTTGACGGATGAGGTGTCAAAGCAAAAATGTTGAAAAATAAAGAGTTTTAACCTTTCGAAAAACACCTCATCACCCGCTCTGCG
>JAZROG010000010.1:0-16893 GCA_045648605.1 Eubacteriales bacterium
GCAACAGGCGCGGAGAGGGGAATTATCGCGGTCAAAGCACATTATAAGTCTGCTATCACGGCCGTTGAGAGTGAAATTGACGAGCATAAAAGACTTTCGCTTTTCAAGCTTGGCTCTGTCTATCCTGCGGGTGACGAGCTGATACTCATAAAAGAGGTCACGGGCAGAATTGTTCCTCCGGGCAAGCTTCCCGCGTCTGCCCACGTTATGGTGAGCAATACAGAAACGGTTTACAATGTTTATAACGCAATAAAGGGCAAGGCTGTTACCGAAAAATTTGTTACGGTTGCGGGCGAGGTTGCTTCTCCTGTTACGCTTTGCGTTCCCATAGGAACAAAGCTTTCGGAGCTTGTAAAGCGCGCAGGCGGTCTGACAAATGAAAATGTAGATTATATAAGCGGCGGTCCAATGATGGGAAAAATCGTATCTCCCGCAGATGTGGTTACAAAAACCACAAATGCACTTCTTGTGCTTCCCTCGGACAATGTTGCTGTTATGAATAAAAAGCGCAATGCAAAGATAGGTCTTCGCCGTGCAATGGCAGTCTGCTGTCAGTGCAGAAGTTGCACAGAGCTTTGTTCAAGATATAATCTCGGCTACGGAGTAGAGCCGCATATGGTTATGAGAGTTCTTTCAAACGGCGGCAGAGGAGAGGTAAATAAACTTGCCGAATCACTTTCCTGCTCGGGATGCGGTCTTTGCGAGGCTTATTCGTGCCCACAGGGACTTTCGCCCAGAGCCTTGATAGCGGAGCTGAAATCCAAAGCAAAAGAAAACGGATTCAAGGCGGAAAATCCCAAGATATACGAGCGTAAGGACAGTAAACTGCACCGTGTTTCCCTTGACAGACTTCGCAGCAGACTTGGTCTTAACAAATATGACGTCCCCGCTCCTCTCGACGGAAAAATCGAGGTAAAAACAGTAAAAATACCGCTTCTCCAGCATATAGGAGCACCCTCCGTGCCTTGTGTTAAGGAAGGCGACAGGGTGAAAAACGGTACTCTTATCGCGAGTGCTCCCGAGGGTGCGCTTGGTGCTGATATCCATGCTTCGATTGATGGAAAAATCGAGTCCGTTACACAAAAATACATAAAAATAGTAAGGTAATAAAATGAAAAAAGCACTTGGAATGATAGAATTTAAAACGGTCGCATCGGGCATCACCGCAACCGATATAATGCTGAAAACAGCAGAGGTTGAGGTGGTTCAGGCAAATCCCGTTTGCCCCGGAAAATATCTTGCAACCATTGCAGGCGAGATAAGCGCGGTCAAAGCCGCAATAGAAGCGGCAGAGGCTTATAATTCTGCCATGCTTATCGACAAATTCATTCTCGGAAATCCCCACGATACGGTGCAGGGTGCTATTTGCGGCTGTCTTGAGGTTGAAAACAAATCCGCTATCGGAATTATCGAGACATTTACTGCGGCAAGTGCTGTGGTGGCGGCGGATACTGCGGCAAAAACGGCTCTTGTTGAGCTTGTTGAGGTCAGACTTGCCAAGGGAATGTGCGGTAAATCATATGTTATCCTCACGGGAAGCGTTTCAAGCGTTACAGCTTCGATCGAGCGCGCAAAGGCAGGCATCGAGGATGGTCTTTACCTTGATTCGTCTGTAATTGCGGGCCCCGACCCAAGGCTTTGGGAAAGTATTCTTTAAGGAGATGGCAAAATGCTTGCAATAGAGAGAAGAAGGAAGATAATTTCAAGGCTTAATGCAAACGGTAAGGTCATCGTAAACGAGCTTGCAAGGGAGTTTGATGTTACCGAGGAGACCATACGCCGAGATCTCGATAAGCTGGATAAGGAGGGCATTGCCTCCAAAACCTACGGCGGTGCGGTTTCAAAAAATGCTTCGGCTCTTGATCTTCCTTATAATGTGCGAGAGGGAGTTAACGTTGAGCAGAAGGAAAGAATTGCCGAAAGACTCTCGGAGCATATAAGAGACGGAGAGCGTCTTATGGTGGATTCCAGCTCAACGGCGCTTTATCTTATTAAGAAATTGAAGGATAAAAAGAATCTCACCATTATAACAAATTCGGTAAAGGTTCTGCTTGAGCTTGCGGACAAGCCCGATTGGACAGTGCTTTCAACCGGTGGTATGCTTAAAAAGGGTGCACTTTCGCTTGGCGGCTCGTCGGCTGAAAAAATGATAAATTCCTATCATGTTGACACGGTGGTCATCTCCTGCAAGGGACTTGACATGAGCTTTGGTGTTACCGATTCCAATGAAAATGATTGCAGAATAAAGCAGGCGATGCTTGAGAGCGCAGAGAGAAGAATACTTGCTCTCGATTCCGAGAAGATAGATAAAAAATCATTCATTCGCATATGCTCTCTCGCCGATATTGATATAATAGCTACGGATAGTGAACCGAGCGAGGCTTGGCTCTCATTCTGTGAGAAAAACGAAATTGATATGATATATTGAGGTTTGAAAAATGGCAAATATTACAGAAGCCGAGATCAGGCAGATAGTTGAAAATATATTAAATGGGAAATCAGCTCCCGCAAAAAAATATACCTCTGTTTCATATGAGGGAAGAAGCCTTCTCGGCATATATTCGGATATGAATGAGGCTATAGATGCTGCGGAAAGAGGATATAAGGCTGTTCGGGCAATGACGGTTGAGCAGAGAGAAAAGATAATAAGCGAGATCCGACGTCTTACAATAGAGGAAGCCCCGATAATGGCTGAAATGGGCGTTGCCGAAACAGGCATGGGTAAGGTGGAGCACAAGAGGCTCAAGCATATTCTCGTTGCCGAAAAGACCCCCGGCACAGAGGATATAGTTTCCGAGGCAAAGACGGGTGACAGCGGTCTTACACTCACCGAAATGGCACCCTTTGGCGTTGTTGGAGCTATAACTCCCAGCACAAATCCCTCGGAGACTGTTATATGTAACTCCATCGGTATGATCGCGGCAGGAAACGGTGTTGTTTTCAATCCTCATCCGGGTGCGATATGCGTTTCAAACTATGCGGTTGACCTTGTAAACCGTGCTTCAAGAAATGCGGGAGGCCCCGAGATACTTGTCTGCTCAATGGATAAGCCTACTCTTGAAAGTGCATCTGTTATGCAGAGTCATCCCAAGATAAGGCTTCTGGTTTGCACAGGCGGCCCGGGAGTTGTTAAGGCTGTTCTTTCCTCGGGCAAAAAGGCGATCGGCGCAGGTGCGGGAAATCCCCCTGTTATCGTTGACGATACTGCAGATATAAGAAAAGCCGCAAAGGATATAATAGACGGCTGCACCTTTGATAATAATCTTCCTTGCATTGCGGAGAAGGAGGTATTTGCATTTTCCAATATCGCAGACGAGCTGATACGCGAAATGCTCAGATGCGGTGCATATTTGATAAACGCAGAGCAGGCTGATGCACTCTCGAAAATCGTGCTTGAGGAAAAGACAAATAAGGCAGGAAAAACGGTCAAGACCGTTAGCCGTACCTGTGTTGGAAGAGATGCGGATGTTCTCCTTTCAAGGATCGGAATAAAGGTTGATAAAAGCATCAGATGTATTATCTGCGAGACTGATTTTATGCATGATTTTGTTCAGCATGAGCTGATGATGCCGATACTTCCCATTGTGAGAGTTGAAAATATCGAGCAGGCAATCGAGCTTGCGGTAAAGGCAGAGCACGGAAACCGCCATACCGCTCATATGCATTCAAAGAATATAGACCACCTTTCAGCATTTGCAAAGGCGGTTGAGACCACAATATTTGTTAAAAATGCGCCCTCATATGCGGGAATCGGATTTGGCGGAGAGGGACACACAACATTTACCATTGCAGGCCCTACCGGTGAGGGAATTACCTCTGCAAGATCATTTACACGCCGTCGCAGATGCGTGATGGCTGATAATTTCAGAATTATTTGAGGTCAGATATGAAATATACCGAATCAGAGCTTAAGGCACTTGTAAATAAAGTCATAGAAACAGTTAAGGATGGCCGAAAGGCCGAGGGAGATATTCCAATAGGTATTTCAAATCGTCATATACACCTTACGGCAGAGCATGTTGAGGTGCTTTTCGGCAAGGGATACAGGCTCACAAAGCTTAAGGATCTTTCCCAGCCGGGACAGTATGCTTGCAAGGAACAGCTTACAATAGTCGGCCCATCGATGAGAGCCATCGAAGGGGTTAGGGTTCTCGGCCCCGAAAGAAAGAGGTCGCAGGTTGAGATTTCCAGAACAGACAGTTATGTTTTGAAGGTGAAGCCCCCTGTGAGAGAATCGGGCGATCTTGATGGCTCTTCTCCTATCACCATTATAGGCCCCAAGGGAATCGTAATTCTTGACGAGGGCTGTATAATTGCAAACCGACATATACATATGAGCGAGGAAGAGGGCAGAGTATTCGGTCTTTCCGACGGAGATTATGTTGATGTTGAGCTTTCGGGCGAGAGAAAAAGCCTTTTCTATGATGTTCAGGTTAGAGTCCACAAGGATTTCAGACTTGAAATGCATATTGATACCGATGATGCAAACGCTGCCGGCGTTTCCAACGGATTTAAGGCAAAGCTGATAAAAAGATAAAAGCAAACTGACCCATTCAAGGTGGGTCAGTTTTTGCTTGTGAGGGAGTTTCGCCACTGCGGTGGCGACCGGCGCCGCCGCCGGCTCGCGCGACCTTTTAAAAAAGGTCGATCAAAACTTTAAAAAAGGGGATTTTATTGTTGCTTAACTGTGGTTCTACATGAAATGAAAGAGGACTTTATGTAGAAAGGCAAAGCCACCCCACCCCGTAAGTCATACCGAGCCTGCCGATTTATACTTACCAAATCCCATTTATCACTTTTTAAACAAAAACGGGAGGACTTTCGCAGTCCTCCCTTATGTTTATATATTTTATATCCGAATTATTAGAAAAACAATTTTAAATTTCCATTGGAGTAGCTCCTGATTCAAGATGTTTTGGTATTGATCCTCTTCAGTTTAAACCATGTGTACATATTCGTTTCACCCATAATGTATATCAAATCATCTTGTTTTTTACTTATATTCTGTTAGCTATCGGCATGAAAAAATAAATCAGTTCATTGGTCCTTCTCCTTATAAAACTGTTCTGTGACAGTACAAGCTTCTCGGTGGATCTTTCTTCATAATATCACTCCTAACCGGGAATATTTAATTTTTTGGGGAAGACTGATCAGTTCATCGGTATATCTCCTTTTCTGTTTTGATCTTGGCAGGGGTTTGAGTAAGGCGTCTTAAAATCATAGCTTTACATCCCTCCTTATATCTGTGCTGTAAGCAGTTATTTGTGTGTTTCCTTTTTGCATCTTTATTATAACAAAATTTGTGGGATTTGTCAATGATTTTTTGATAAAAAAATAAACTTTGTTGCATTTGCACAAAAATCGGCGGTTTTTTTTAGGCATTGAAACGACGAAAAAAAGTTTTTTTTCGGGAAAAAGAAAAAGTTTACACAAAGGTATTGAAAAAAATAAAAATGTCTGTTATAATAAATATGTTATGCGGCTGTTTTTCAGCCGATTTTTTATTGGAGGTGGAAAAAATGGATAGCTTAAAGCTTTATATTGAACCCGGTTTTGAAAACAGATATTGGCTGAAAAATATCTATGACGGTTTTCTTGCTGAAGCCGCCGCCGCCAAGAAAACTGTCAGAGAGCTTAAGGTGATAGAAAAAAACGGCGGAAGCGAGCCTGTTGCCATCATCGGAACCGAAAGCGAATGGCTTGAAAGAGCAGTTCGTAGCCTTGCTGATTCAAATTACCGTCCTGTTCTCATAAGTGCGGGAAGCGCGCCTACCAAAAAGATGCTTTGCAGCAATGTTTGCTTTGATCTTTACGAGGCGATTTCCGATTGCATACATTATTTTGTTGGTGCGGGCAGAACTCGCATTGCGGCTCTGGGGCTGCGCGATCTTGACTTTTGTGATAAGATAAAGCAGAAGGCATTTGTTGAGGTCACAGAGGAAATAGGTCTTAAAAATTGCGCTTGCGTGCCGCTTGACGATTATCATATCGAGGATTTTTGTTCGAGAATAGATAGCTTTGTTGGAAGATTTGATGCAGTTATCTGCTCAAATGACACTCTTGCCGTTTATCTTATCAAGAGAATGAATGAAATGGGCTATGATGTTCCGAGATCGCTTTATGTTATCGGAATGGGCAATTCCAGCATCGGCAGAAATATTTCGGTTCCGCTTACTTCGGTTCTGCTTGATTATACAAGGCTGGGACGTCAGGCTGTGAAGCTTTGCAAATATCTTTCGGCAAATCCCGGAATATTCAGAACTGTTTCATATATCAAGAGTGAACTCGTTATAAGAGACTCAACCGATAATGTGCCTTTTCAGCCTGCCTGGGATGCGCCTACCATCGGGAGCGGCGGAGATGAGGTATATAAAAATCCTTTCCTTGCGGAGATAATCGAGATAGAATCCTTTTTGCAGGAATGTGACGACACGGACAGGGAAATAATAAAGATGATGCTGAAGGGGCTTTCATATGATGAGATTGCATCGAAGCTCTTTATCCATATCAGAACTCTGTCATATAGAAAAACGAAGATGTTCAAGCGGTTATCCGTCACCACAAGAGAGGACTTTTGCGCAAAGATAAAGAAAATTTGATTTTAAAGTTGTGATTTTGTTGAATTAGAGTTTAACTTTTTGATTATCATATATATAAGAGTATTAAAAAGGAATGGTTATAAAATGAAAAAAAGCACGAAAAATATACTTATAAGCTCGGGTGTTGCGGCAACGACCATGGCAATGATAGCCGGTGCGGCTGTGAGTGCAAGTAAATATCTTATGAAGGTGGCTCTTGACAGGGAAATGCCCAAGAGCACGGGGAAGAGCAAGAGCCGTCTTACAGGCTCAACAAAGCTTGAAGAGGTTTCCCGCGAAATAGATGAAAATGCTGCAAAATTTGAGAGCACCGAGGGAATTGAGCAGATAGAGATACAGACAAAGGATGAAATAACCCTTGTAGGACACTGGTATCCCGCACCCGATGCGAAAAGAATTATTGTTGCCATGCACGGCTGGCGCTCGTCCTGGTCAAAGGATTTCAGTGTGATCTCCGAATTTTGGCATAATAACGGCTGCAGCGTTCTCTATGCGGAGCAGAGAGGACAGAACAACAGCGGCGGCGACTATATGGGCTTTGGTATGCTTGAAAGACATGACTGCGCAGAGTGGGTAAATTGGGTGAATGAGAAAACAGAATCATCTCTGCCTGTCTATCTTGCGGGTGTTTCAATGGGAGCGGCAACGGTCCTCATGGCTTCGGGACTGCCTCTGCCCGAAAATGTCCACGGAATAATGGCAGATTGCGGCTTTACCTCGCCTCATGCCATCTGGAAGCACGTTGCGGAAAAGAACCTTCATCTTTCCTACGGTATTATTGGAAGAATTGCAAACGATATGTGCAGAAAGAAGATAAATATGGGCCCCGGTGATTATTCCACCACATTTGCACTTGCAAATACCGATATTCCCGTTATATTCGTCCACGGCTCGGATGATAAATTCGTGCCTATCGAGATGACATACGAAAATTATAAGGCTTGCGCCTCTCCCAAAAGACTTGTTGTTATCCCCGGCGCGGAGCATGGCATGAGCTATTATGTGGATAAGGAAACCTATGAAAAGGAGATGCTCCTTTTCTGGCAGGATTTTGATAACGCAGCTCCAAGGGTAAAGGAGCAAGGCGAGAATGAATAAAAAAGAAGTTGACCCAAGCGGGTCAACTTCTTTTTTATAATTGGGTTATAATTAACCTACAACAGTAACTGCTGTGATGTGGGGATTAACGCCCTGGTACCAGTAAACGAAGCCCTCAACGTCAACAACATTGCCAACCTCAAGTGCGCTTACAGCAGCATAAACATCTGTGTCAGGACCTGTGAGGTAGAGCTCAACGCAGAAGGAGTAGCTAACGCCGTCAAGGCTAAGAGTTACATAGATATCATCACCGGGCTCACCGTTCTTGAACTCAACAGCCTCAACTGTCATGCCCTTGAAAACTGCAAGCTGGTTCTGATAGTTAATAAGCTCCTCTGCCCCGAGAACAGCTGTAAGATCAACAGGCTCTGCAACATATGTGTCTGCGCCCTCGATGATCTCAAATGTAGCGCCGGAAGCGATCTCAACCTCGCCCTCCCAAGCAGTCTTGAAGCCGTTTACACGGATCTTTGTGCCGGGAACGAGCTTAGCATAGTCTTCCTCGGAGCAAACCATCTCATAGATGAAATATGCGCCGTCCTGATCCTGTGTGTAGATAGTAGCCTTGTTATCCCACCAGGACTGCTTTGCCTGAACATATGCCTCGATAACAACGGGAGCATCAAGCTCTGCTGCAACATAGTCTGCATAGCTCATAACAGCTGTAGCCTCGCCGCCCTCTGTGTCAGCAGCGGTGTCTGCGGCTGTATCCGCAGCGGTGTCTGCTACAGATTCTGTAGCTGCATTTGTGTCGGTGTCATTTGCTGCGCCGTCATTACCGCAAGCAACGAGTGCAAGAGCGAGAACGAGAGCAAAAAGAACAACAAAAATCTTCTTCATAATTTTTTCTCCTTTGTTTTTAAAGATTTTGATGAATATATTATACTCTTTTTTCAGATTTTGTCAAGAGCTTTTCCTTTTTTTTATTATTCCAACCGCAATATATATCAAAATAAATACCCACACTGTGCAAAGTGCCAAAATAAGAAGCTTGGATTCAACCGGCAGTGGATTTAAGTCGGAGATCGTGCCTGCAGAAAGCTCTGTATTGTCAAGATGGTAGAGAGAGGTCATGTCCTCATAAAGAGTGTCGATATATTTTTCATCAACGGTCTGCTGGCGTCTGATTGATTTTGTTACGTTCTCGATAAGCTGTCCCGCAGCATCGCGAAGCGAGGTAGAACCATTGAAAACGGGAGTGGTAAAGCTGTTTTCGGTATTATCTATCATCAGCTTTGCGGCTTTTATCTTGATATCGTAGTAAAAATCGTTGTCCTCGCCCTCTCTTGTGAGATAATCCCTGTATTCGGGCGAATTCTGCGCCTTTGACGTTACGGGAATATATCCCTCGGTCTGCGAATAGGAAATCTGAACCTCATTTGTGAGCATAAATTGCATAAAGAGCCAGGATGCCAGCACCTCCTGCGGGTCTTCCTTATTGAAAATACACATGGAAGGCCCTTGGGATATCATTTTGGGATTCTTTGCGTCATATTGGGGAATGGTCATAACTGCTGTCTCAAAATCCACCATATTTTCCTCGGGGATGTCAACAAGAGGAGCATCCGAGCCCATCCAGGTAGCTCCGCCCGTGGAATCTATTGCGAAAATGCACTGACCTGCATTCAGGAAATTTGCGGGGTAACCCACAAGCTTGAAGGTGCAGAAGGCTCTTGTTTCGGCGTGCTCCGCTATTTCAAGAAGAATCGACTTTGTTGTGTCGTTAAAGAGCAGTATTTCGCCGCGGCTTGTGGAATAGGGTGCATCAAGCTGACGAAGCATGCTTATCATCATGTTGTCGGTGGATTTATAGATGAAGGGTATCATGGTCTTCTGACCGTTGACTGTGAAATTGCCCTCCTCATCCTTTGCCATTGCCGCCTCGGAGACCTCCCAGACAAAATCCCATGTGAGAGTTTCGGGAAGCGTGTATCCAAGCTTTTCAACATAGGACTTGTTTACATAGCAGGCCTCGGTGGAGCGCATATAAGGAACAGCATAATAGTCTGTGCCGAGCTTACACTCCTCAAGAAATTTTGGGATTATTTCATCCTTTGTGGGTGCTTCGAATTTAACCTCGCTTCCTCCGAGACCGTATTTTTCATCCTCAAAAAGAGCCGTCAGCGGAACCACATTGTTTTCGCCCGTCATATAGGTTGCGATGTGGTCGGGGTAGGTTATGCAGACATTGGGAGTCGTGCCTGTTGCGATGTTTGTAAGCACGTCCTGATAAATTCTGCCGTAATCGGTATAAAGGCGAAGATTTACCTTGATATTTGGATAGATAGCCTGAAAATCCTCAATGGCTTTTTTATAGATATTAACTTGGGTCTGATTTGTATCGTTTTTTGCCCAGAAGGATATTTCATAATTTCTTGACGCATCAAAGCTGTCGGGAATGGCAAATGCGTCTCTCTTTTTTGCACCGTGGCAGGATGAAAGAGTGAGGACGATGGCAAGTAAAAGCACAAAAATGATTTTTTTCATCCCTTTGTACCTCCTCTTGCAACTCCCGCCATTATCTTCTTTCTGAAAATAAGGAAGAGAACGATAAGGGGCAGGGAAATGACAACCACCGCCGCCATCATTGCGGGGATATTCTCTCGTCCGAATCCGTTTTCCCTTATCTCCTGAATACCGTTTGAAACGAGGAAATATGCGGGGTCATCGGTGATAAGCCTTGGCCATACATAGGAATTCCAGCATTCGATGACCTTGAGTATCGTAACGGTAACAAGGGTATGACGGCAGATGGGGATCATAACGCGGAGAAGATATTTAAGGTCGCTTGTTCCGTCAACCTTTGCGGCAAGATAAAGCTCGTCCGGTATCTGCGCGAAATTTTCCTTCAAAAGATAAATATAGAAAACAGAGGTTACCGAGGGGAGAATAAGACCCACAAAATTATTGCGCAGGTCAAGATTTGTGATGGTTGTGAAATTTGTTATCACCACAAGCTCATTGGGTATCATCATAAGGGCAAGAAAGAGTGTGAAAACGAGATTTTTTCCTCTGAATTCGAGTCTTGAAAAGGCAAATGCCGCGGGGATGATGACGATGAGCATAAGAGCTGTTGTCAGCACGGTAAAAATGACTGTGTTCATAAAATACTGACCGAGAGGTACGGCGGTGAATGCTTCCTTGTAGTTTTCAAGGGTCGGGGAAAGTGTGAAAAATTTCGGAAAATATTCACCGTTGTAGGCGGCATAGCTTTTTACGCTCGTAAGGAGCATCCAATAAAAGGGGAAAAGCACAATAATTGCCCAAACGGCAAGAAGAATATAGGTTATAATCTTGCCGATGCTTGGTGCTTTTTTAGTTTTGTATTCGTTCATAAAAGCACCTCCTCAGTAGTGAACATGGCGACGGCTGATAAGAAGATTTATCACCGTTATCGTAAGCACGATGGCAAAAAGCACGATGGCGGCGGCGGAAGCATAGGATGGGAATCCGCCTCCCTCGCCATAAAGCATATCGTAAACGTATCCAACGATAGTATTCATCTCGGCGGCATTAAGCTCTGTTCCGAAAAGAGCAACCGCATCGTTATATGCTTTGAAAGCCCCGATAAAGCCGGTTATCACAAGATAAAAGAGCATGGGGGATATCATGGGTAGCGTTATTTTTCTGAAAATTCTGCCCCTCCGCGTTCCGTCAACTCTTGCGGCATCGTAATAATTTCTGTTTACCGAAGCAAGGGCGCTTGTTAGAATGAGAATTTTAAAGGGCATAACGACCCAAACGGTATAGATGCAAAGAACGAGCATCTTTGCCCAGTAGGGACCGTCGATAAAGTCAACGGGGCTCATTCCGAAAAATCCGAGAATAAGGTTTATGAGTCCATCGGAATATGCTGTAGGCTTAAAAAGTATCATGAACACAAGACCTACCGCAAGGGTATTTGTGACATAGGGCAGAAAATAGACAGTCTGAAAAAGATTTTTAAGCCATTTTATAGAGCTTAGTCCAACTGAAATGAGAAGTGCAAGTCCTGTTGAGATCGGCACGGTTATCATAACAAGAATGAATGTGTTTTTCAGTGCCTGCAGAAAATATGGGTCGCGGAGAATATAGGAATAATTGTAAAATCCAATGCCCGAATAGGTCTGTGAGGAGGAATTAAAGCCCTCCTCAAAGGAATAAACAAATACATCCACAAGGGGATATACCATAAAAACTCCGAGAAAAAGTATGGCGGGCAGAAGATAGAGCCAAGCCTTAAAATTTTTATTTTCCATTCTGCTACCTCAGCTTAAAAAGCAATACGATCTTCGGTTTTCTTATCAAAAACGAATACCTTGTTCCGTTTGAGATCGAAACGCACGACCTCGCCCATAACATTCACTGTGTTTTCAGAGCTTATTATTGCACGAATGGCGGGTGCGGTGCAATTTTTGTTTGAGCAAACGACACTTATATCTCTGCCCATGACTTCAACGGCTTTGAGATCGCATGAAAGCGCGCCTGTGTCGCTCATCACAAATCCCTCGGGGCGAATGGCGATATAGACCTCTCCCTCGGGTGCGTCTGTATCAAAAATGCTCTCATTTCCGATGAAAAGCTTGCCATTCTTTATGAAGCCTTCAAAGACATTGATGGGCGGAGTGCCGAGGAATTTTGCAACGAAGAGATTTTTCGGATCGTCATAAACCTCCTGAGGCTTTCCTATCTGCTGAACCAATCCGTCCTTCATCACAACGATAAGGTCGGAGATGCTCATTGCCTCCTCCTGGTCATGGGTGACGAAAATTGTGGTGATGCCCGTTTCTTGCTGTATTCTTTTTATCTCCTCGCGGGTCTGCAGACGGAGGCGTGCATCAAGATTTGAAAGCGGCTCGTCAAGAAGAAGCACGCGGGGGATCTTTACAAGTGCTCTTGCAATGGCAACCCTCTGCTGCTGACCGCCCGAAAGCTCATTTGGCTTTCTCTCCATGAGATTCTCTATCTGAACGAGCCTTGCTATCTCGTATGCCTTTGCTTCCATTTCGGCTTTTGATTTTTTTTCCTTGCCGCGAAGATTTTGCAGCGGGAAAATTATATTCTGCATAACAGTAAGGTGTGGATAGAGGGCATAATTCTGAAAAACAAGTCCAACTCCTCTTTTTTCGGGGGGAAGTGCTGTAACATTGTCCTCGCCAAAGAAAATTTTACCCTCGGTGGGACGGAGCAGACCGCTTATAAGATTAAGAGTTGTACTTTTACCGCATCCGGATGGGCCGAGAAGTCCAACCAGAGATCCATCGGGAATTTCAAATGTAAAATCATTAACGGCAATGACCTCATCGCCCTTTTTTCCTCTCGCGGGGAATTTTTTTGTGAGATTTTCGAGTACGACCTTCAAAAAATCACATCCTTTTCAGTCTAATTTGCATTGTTGCTTTTTTCAATAACGATTGAAAGGGCGGCACTTGCCGCTTGGCTTCTTTCCTTTGCTCTCATGGCAAAGACCTTGGAGCTTAGCCTTTCATTTACACAGCTTTCCATAAAGGCTTCAATATCTCCGAAGCCAAAAAGAGAAGCCTGTGAAGCACACGCGCTTTCATAAACAAGTTTTGCCGTGCCGCTGCTCGTTTTATCCACCTCTTCGTACATTGAAGAGATAATATCCCCCGAAAGCTTGTATATGAGGCTCATCACGGCAAGCTCATTTTCTCCCTTGCCATATGGCAGAGCGGTGAAACGAGCATTTTTTATATCAACATTGCAGAGATATTTCCCTTGAATTATATTGCTCTTTGGCATGGGAAGGGGAATAAAGGGGGAATTTTCCTTTGAAAGCGAGGAAAGCTCGCTCATGCTCGCTGTGGTAAAAAGTGGGGCATATGACGGTGCGTCATTTGCGGCTTCATCCTCATCCGAAATACCGAAAAGGGACATCACACCCTTGTAGAGATCGGTTTCCTTTGCACCAAAGCTGATGCCCGAGGGAATATCCGTGACGGGATCTGTTTCAAGAAAGACGCCGCCGCCCGAAATATAAAAATCGAATAAATCGGAGGACTTAAGCCTTATGACGGATGAAGCGGAAAAGACCTCTTCACCCACATGCGAGGAAAGCTGTTTTCCGTAATTCAGCATCATATCATATGTAAAACGTCCGTTTTTTGCCGCAGAGATTATGCTGTTTTCGGCTTCTATGCTTGATGCAAGCTCATAGTTCATAAGTATAGCAGAGGTTGATGAGAAAAGTGATGGGGTTGCATCGCCCGCCGCAAGAAATATCTTGCCGCCGATGGAAAGATCGTCCATCACCTTATGGGAATAGCCTTCAAGACCTTCCGACCAGCCTGCAATGGAGTCAAGGTCTGCAAGTGCACCGGCGGTAATAAGAGCGGTGGCAGACTGTGCCGAAATCAGAAGCATATCATAGCCTTTATCATCCGAGAGCATTTCGGCAGTGACTTTTTGCACAATATCCTGCTCTATATTATATTCGAGGGTGATACCGTAATCGGCGGAAAGCGCTGCATTTCGCATAAAAATGCTTTTTTCAAGCAGCTCTTCATCCTCCGATGAAGAGAAAAGCTCGCCCTCTGTGCCGCTCTCGCAAAGAACGGTGAATTTTTCGGGGTATATTATGTTATCCATGCCCGAAAACGTGTCGGTTGGGATAATTTCAAGTGTAGAAAGTGAAAAATCGATCTCGTCGCCTGCGCTTACCGCACCACTGCATGAAAAGAGCGATGGCAAAATAAGGACGGTCAAAAGACATGCGACGGTTGCTTTCACGAAAAGCTTTTTCGGCATAAAGCCTCCTTTATTTGTAAACGTAAACTCTCGGAACTCTTCCCGAGATAAGGCAAAGACATTCGTAATCGATGGTACCCGCGCGCTCCGCAAGGGAATAAAGCCTTTCTCTGTTGTCACCGAACAGAGTAACCGTATCTCCCACCTTGGCGTTTGTGCCCGTGATATCTATCATGCACTGATCCATACATATTCTGCCGACGATGGGTGCTTCTATCGTTCCTGACTCGGTTGCAACCGAAACCGATGCACCGCCGAAGGCTCTGACAAAGCCGTCCGCATATCCTATGGGAATGGTAGCAAGAAGTCTGTCGCTGTCTGCTGTGTAAACTCCTCCGTAGCTGACCTGTTGCCCTTTTTTTACTTCATGGATATGGGAAATGACGCTTTTCAGGCTCATAACGGGGCGAAGCCCATCAAGGTCTGCAACCTCCGAAGCCCTTGCTCCGTAGAGAAGTATTCCTTCCCGCACTCCGTCAAGAGTAAGCGAGGGATAACGCACGGATGCGGCACTGTTTGAAACATGGAGGAAGGGGATATTTATCCCTTTTTCGCTTAGAAGATCTTTTATCTTTTCAAAGCGGCTGTACTGAAGCATTGTTGCATCGTCATTCTCGCATATCTCATCTGCTTTTGCAAAATGGGTGAACATTCCCTCAACAGCGAGGTTTTCGAGAGCACAAACATCGGCGATATCCTTGGCTGTTACAGCTGCGGAATCGTTGTCCTGCGCATCAAAGCCGAGACGATTCATGCCTGTATCCAGCTTTATATGGACTCGCACAACTCTCTTCTGCCTTTTTGCTTCTTCGTTTAATGCCATGGCATATTCGGGCGAGAAAACAGTTTGAATTATATCTGTTTCCGCAAGGACACCGGCAGAATAGGGCAGGGTATATCCGAGAAGAAGAATATCCGCTTTTTTTCCAAGCTCTGCGCAGACTCCGCGAAGTGCAACAGCCTCTTCAATGCAGGAAACGGCAAAAAAATCACATCCCTCGTCGAGAAGCGCACGAGCGCAGCTATCAGCGCCGTGACCGTATGCGTCGGCTTTGAGAACACATATCATACGTGCAGAGCCGATATGATTTTTCAGAAGCCTGTAATTATGTCGAAGTGCTTCAAGGTCTATCTCCGCCCATGTTTTGTGGCGGCTGTATATGGGAAGGCTCGAATAGAGCTTATAGGTTTCGTTTTTCATTGAATTTCTCCGTTTTTATAGGAATTTCATAAGAATTTCACAGATAAGAACCGTGCCGCAAGCCGTGCCCGCAACCGTAATAAGACTTCGTTCAAAATAAGCCATTATTAGCGCTGCAGCAAAGCCCACAGCGGCGGAGAGGATGCTTCCTGTTGAATAAAAGACGGCGGGGACAGTCATAACCCCAAGAACAGCATAGGGGACATAATAGAGAAACGAGAGCACGAAATGGTTCTCAAATTTTTTTCTCACAAGGACGAGGGGAAGCATTCTGACCAGATATGTAACTCCCGCCATAACGATAAGATATGGGATAAAATCAGCAAATTTAATCATTTTCCGCAGCCTCCTTTATTTCGATTGGAGCAATGAGCGCAAAAATGACGCTTACAAGAACTGCGCTGATGATTATTACAAATCCTGCAGAAACACGGTCGAGATAGGGAGTGTACTTAAATGCACAGCCGAGAAGGGCAGAGAAGAGAATGGCAAGTGCTGTTGCTTTTCTTTTTTTAGCCTCGGGAATGAGGATAGCAATAAACATTCCGTAAATTGCGATGCCGAGAGCGGAAATGACGATCTCGGGCAGAATATTTCCCGCTATTGCTCCGAGAAATGTGCCGCCACTCCAGCCGATATAGGGCATCAGAATGAGGCCGAAGAAATATTTTTTTCCGAGCGTTGTGCTTTTCGAAGCGGAAACAGCAAAAACCTCATCGGTTATGCCGAAGGCTATGAGAAATCTGTGGATAAGCCTTACGCTTTTACCCAGCTTTTGGGAAAGGGAAACGGACATTAGGGAATAGCGCAGATTTATGATAAGCTGAGTAGTAGCAAGCTCGATGAATGACCCGCCTGCGCATATGATTGGAACGCCCGCAAGCTGTCCTGCAGAGGTCAGATTCGTCATCGAGATAAGAAGTGCTTCTATTATGGTGAGTCCCGTTTTGACGGCAGTTATGCCAAAGGCAAAGGAGACCGAAAGATATCCGAGAAATATCGGAATACCATCGCGAAGCCCCATTTTGGAACTATTATTTTCGGGCATTTTAATTTCCTTCTTTTTTATATATTCCTATATATAATACCACATTTTAAGAATAAAATCAATAGAGGAGAAAAAAGTTTTGCTTTGCAGAAGGACTTCTCTACTTATTTTACTCTTGAAGGTTATTTTTAAATAGGAATTTATCGAACTGTCACAGACGTTTTTTGTAGGGGACGGCGACCTCGACGTCCCATTTGTCA
>JAZROG010000011.1:0-54236 GCA_045648605.1 Eubacteriales bacterium
CAACCTCAAGTGACTCAAGAACCTCCTTTACTGCCTGAAGGAATTCGGGCTGATCGGGGTCACGCTTCTGCGTGTCCGCATAAACTTTTGCGAGATACTGATTCTTAAAATCCATTATAGTATATCCTTTCAAAAAAATTAACTGAATTGAATATCAAAAGCGACGAAATTCGACACTTCCAAATTACATTCTATATTGTATCACAATTTTTTTGGTTTTTCAAGTATTTTTTTACATTTTTCTGAAATTTTATAAAAAAATCTTGCAAAATAGCGGCATTTTATGATAAATTATACATAAAAGATTGATATTTTTGTGTCAATACAGCTTGAAAGTCATAGAATCAGTAGATTTTTACAAAAGAAAGGCATTTTGCAAGAAAAATTTTTATTCTTGCAAAACCTTTTTAAGCTTCGCATATGTTGCCATAAGTTTTTTAGTTCCGACCTTATCGAACATTATCTCATAGAGGGTATCCGCGCCCATGGGCTTGACAGAAAGTATTTCGCCCTCTCCAAATGTCATATGACTTACTCTGTCACCCTCGGCAAACAGCGGGGACTTGGGAGTATTTCTAACAAGCGGCTTGCCAACCGTGATCTCCTCTGCGCGCATCCGTGTTTGTGGTTGCGGCTGTGCTATGCGCTGCGCCCCCATATACTGCGGTGCGCTCTCTCCTTCTTCTTCAATAAGTGCCGAGGGTATCTCCTCAACAAATCTCGATTTGGGATTGTACTGCGTTCTGCCGTAAAGAAGTCGGCATTTCGTATGGGTAATGAAAAGCCTTTCCTTGGCTCTTGTGATCGCAACATACGCAAGGCGGCGCTCCTCCTCAAGCTCGCTCGGATCGAGGATCGACTGCATTCCCGGGAAAATACCGTCTTCAAGTCCGGGAAGGAAAACAACGGGAAATTCAAGTCCCTTTGCACTGTGGATGGTCATAAGAACCACCGCATCTGCATTTTCATCATATCTGTCAATATCTGCTACAAGTGCGTTTTCTTCAAGGAAGCCTGTAAGCGAGGGTTCTTCAGCATTCTGCTGATATTCAATTATATTCGAAATAAATTCCTCAAGGTTCTCAAGTCTTTCCGCCTCTTGCTCCCCTGCGTCTATAAGCATCTGCTTATACCCTGTTCTGTGGAGAGTCTCTCTCACAAGAACATCAAGGGAAACATCCCCCGAAAGCTCTGTAAGCCTCTCAATTATATCCGCAAAATCATCAAATCTTGCCTTATAATTTGCAAGTGCAATATATCTCTCTGAATTTCTTATGACCTCAAAAAGGCTGCATCCCTCGGCATCTGCGATATCTATTACCGCCTCAATAGCCTTTGCACCGATCTTCCTCTTTGGCTCATTGATAATTCGGAGAAGTCTTTCTCTGTCCGCATGATTATTTATAAGCTGGAGATAAGCAACGATATCTCTGATTTCCTTGCGGTCCGAGAATCGCACACCACCAAGCATTCTATAAGGTATTCCGCTTCTTGCAAAAACATTTTCGAGGTTGTTCGACTGAGCATTAACCCTGTAAAGCACCGCAAAATCCTTATATTTTCTCTCGCCCGATGAAACCATTCTGTTTATATTTTCTGTTATGTATCTTGCTTCAAGGTTTTGGTCGTCAAGGCGGCGCAGGTGGATCTTTTCGCCCTCATTTTTTGCTGTCCAGAGTGTCTTTCCCTTTCTTCCGCTGTTATTTTTGATGACCTCATTTGCAGCATCAAGAATATTTTGGGTGGAGCGGTAATTCTGTTCAAGCTTTATAACCTTTGCATCCTTATATGTACGGTCAAAATCAAGAATATTTTCAATGGTAGCACCGCGGAATTTATAAATACTCTGGTCATCATCGCCAACGACCATAAGATTTCTGCTTCCCTCGGAAAGAAGCGAGGTAAGTACAAACTGCGCACGGTTAGTATCTTGATACTCATCAACGCAAACATATCTGAATCTTCTCTGATAATATTCTCTCGCTTCGTCATCCGTTTGAAGAAGTCTAACGGTCTGCATGATGATATCATCAAAATCAAGCGCATTTGAATCCTTTAAAATCCTCTGATATTCCTTATAAACCGCCGCTATCTTTGAAAGTCTGAAATCCGATGTAGCCTCGTTCTCAAATGCCTTTGGATCCATAAGTCTGTCCTTTGCTCGGCTGATTTCATTCATTGCGGATTTTATGGGGAGTATTTTTTCATCAATATTCAGCTTTTTAAGGCATGATGAAATAAGCTTTTTAACATCATCGGTATCATAAATGGTAAATCCGTCGCTATATCCGATACGAGAGCCGTATTTACGCAGTATTCTCATACATATCGAGTGAAATGTACCTGCCCATATATCATTTGCAATGCTTTCATCATTGGAAAATACCGATGCAAGTCTTGTTTTCATCTCGTTTGCGGCCTTGTTTGTAAATGTGATTGCAAGCACCTGCCAAGGAGGACAAGGTCTGCTGATAAACACGGGCAAAAGCTGTTCTATCTCCTCCGACGGAAGATCAAGGGCGCTTTCAAGGCTTGTCACCTGCGCCTCATTCATCCCCTCGGGAACATTTTCACTATAATATGCATTGCCGTATTTTATTATGAATGCTATGCGCTTTACAAGAACTGTAGTCTTTCCGCTTCCCGCTCCCGCAAGAATAAGAAGCGGCTTTTCTATTGTGAAAACAGCCTCTCTCTGCTTTTCGTTGAGAGAGGAATAAGCCTTATCAAACAGCGCGCGCTTTGCCTTTATATATCTTTCTTTTATTATTTCGGTCATGTCTCTTCCCTTTCAAATTTGTATCCTTTACATTATACACTGTTTTTCTTTTCCTTGCAATAGAAAAAAAGAAAATTAAAAGATTATTCAAAGAAAAAATCGGGAGCACCGTTTGATTGGTGCTCCCTTAGAGTTATCTATAATTGTCGGAAGAATTTCTGTTCTGATTCTGACTGTTCTGGTTCTGGTTTTTGTTCTGATTTTGCTTATTCTGATTGTTCTGGCTGTTCTGGCTGTTCTGGCTGTTCTGATTATTCTGGTTCTGGTACTTGTTCTGGTTGTTATTCTGATTATTTGACATTTCGGTTAACCCCTTTCTTTTGCTTCGTAATCTTTCAATTACAAAATGAGTTTACCCGATTCGGCGCCGAATTATTCATCACCGACAAAATGTTTATAATTGATATTTTTTGAAATATCGCTCAAATTCTGCATAAAGCAGAAAGCAAAGATCATCGAGAAAGCAAGATCGAAAAACCAAATCGCTTCAAATCTATACCACATTGCGATAAAATAGAGCGGAACACAGGCAGATTGAATAACACCGAAAATCCCTGTCAAAACAAGAGGCCTTGTAAGCTCCGAATGAAGCTCCTTTGTTGCTCTCTCGGGATCAAAGGCATCAGTTCCCTGCATAAAATAGCCCGTATATTTCACAGCGATATCGCGGGCAAGAAGCATAAGAAACACAACTGTAAGAATACTTGCTATACCAAAAGCAATGGATTTTCCCGTCATCTGCTCCCATGCGGCATAAGCCCCGGGATTTCGCATTATCTGCTCCTTTATGTACTCGCTATTAAAATTATATCTGGATATTTCAAGAAGTGCCGATGCGGCAGTCATAAGAAACGCGCTTACAAATGTAAAAGTCCATTTTGATGAAAATCTTCTCATTCTATATGAGGCTATCATCAAAATAATGCCTGCCAACGCACTTGGAACTATATTGAATTCATCGAAATACAGATTTGTGAAGAAGAATGCTCCGCAAACAAAAAGTACAATTTCAAGGAAAACAAATTTTTTTACAAAATGAACCCTGTCAGGCAGCACCTCTACGGCGTATTTTTCCTTGATCGCGGCTATAAACACCTTATCGCGCATAACGCCTGCATAATATCTTATGGCAAGCAAAAGCCATATAACGCCCACAAGGAACATGGCGAAAATCGCTAATATTCTGAAAAGATAAATAAATTCGTAATAATTTATCCTTGAATCACTGTAACCGTGCTCAAGAAGCGAGGTAAGCTCGGGAAGCACGGGAGTTACAGCCTTGAAAAGCACGAACATGATGGTAGCGCGCTGGAATTTCTCAGTATTTGAAAGTGACCTGTCGCATCTCATCTTTCTTCTCATTTCATTTCTGCGAAAGGCTTCCATCTTCTCTTCGCTTATATTTTCGGGACATTTTTTAGGAACAAAGCGGCGTCTGCCGAGAACATATTCACCGTCAAGACGTTCGCCAAGATACATAAGTCCAGAGAAAAGATAAAGATATCCGGGAACAACATATATGAGGTCGAAAATATTCATTACAAAGGTGAAAAGAAGCATACTGACAGGCATTTCCCTTTGAGAGACCATTCCGAAAAGAACCACCAAAAGGGCGAGCTTTATAAGATTACATATCGCTGCCTTTTTGAAGCAATTTCTTGCCTGATTGATCTTGTCATTGACCTCGGAAAGCTGACTTAGTCCGAAAAGGATAAAAATATAACCAAAAACATCGGGTATAATATCGATTATGGCAATATCCGGATTAAAGAGGAAAAAAGGCGATATGATAAGCAAGCCGATCCCCATATATTTCTTTATCTTTACCTTTTGATCTGTCATATATTACCTCCTCTTCTTTTTGTGTTTTTTCTTATTCTTCTTTTTTTCAAGATCTTCGGCTATGCGTTTTTCGGCATAGCTTTTTGTTTTATCAAATATCTCCTGCTCTCTCTTCTCCGATGCCTCAAAAAGCTTATTGAGAAACGGAATCTTAGAAGGCCTTCTCGGAGCTTCCTCATCCCCCTCCTCACAGATATCCTTATAGCAAGAATAGATCAGAAGGAGATTAAGAAGGAATATCACATAAGGATAAAGAATCGCCGCCATCAATATATATTTTGCAATATTCGGAGCTATATACCACATACCGACAGCAGATATCACTATCAAAAGCTCGATCGCTGCAAAAACACCGAAACGAAGTGAATTAAGTCTTATTTTTTCAACTCCCACATCACTTGATATCCTATATATTGACCTATAAAGGAAGAAATGGAAAACGACAGCTATAACAAGAAAAGCGCTCAAGCATATATTTTTCGCATTATCACCAAAGGATATGAAATCAAGAGAAAGAAACATTGCGCTCTCGCAAAGAGATGCAAGGGTCATTCCGAAGCACGAAAGCTTTGCATAAAGGAAGCTTCTTTCATAATCCGAAAGCTTTGTAAGCGCGGACAGCATAATGGCACACCCCGTTAGTCTGAAAACGAAGCCAAAGCTGTTAAGTGACATGAGAAAAGCTGCTATATACCCAAGAAATAAGAGACCAAAGCCCATAAATGCTCCTTAATCCTCATCTGCGCCGTTATTTGCGCCGCAGCATTTCTTATATTTCTTTCCGCTTCCGCAGGGACAGGGATCGTTTCTTCCGACCTTTTCGTCTTTTCTGACGATTGTGGTGCCAACCTTTTTCATTCCCTTTTTTGGGGCAGAACCACCTGCGAATCCCGCAGTGGTAGGCTTTGCAACCGCAACTCTCTTAACCTCTCTGTCCTCTGCAAGTCTGAATGAAAGGATAGTGCGGACCGTATTTTCTCTGATCTCACCGATCATCTCGTCAAACATATCACCGCCCGCGATTCGGTATTCTCTTACGGGGTCTCTCTGTGCATATGCCTGAAGTCCGATGGTTTCCTTGAGATCGTCCATTGCATCAATATGCTCCATCCATTTAAGGTCAACATTACGAAGAAGCACGCTTCTCTCAATTTCCTTAAACAGCTCCTCTCCGACATTTTCCTTCTTGTCCTCATAGATCTTAATTGCTCTTTCAACAAGAAGTGCAGAAACATCGTCCTTATCGAGTTTTTTTAGCTCGTCCTCGCTATATCTGAAATCTTCGTCTGTGCAAAGCAGACCTCTGTAATGATTGCGGAGACCGTCAAAATTCCATTCTGCGGCACTTTCACCGCCGATGAAGGATGCAACATTCTCTTCGATGGTGGAATTTATCATCTTGCGGATCGTCTCGCCAACATCCTCACCGTCAAGCACGCTCTGTCTCTGCTTATAGATGATATTTCTCTGCTGATTCATAACATCATCATAGGTAATAACGTTTTTACGGCGCTTGAAGTTCATCTCCTCAATGCGCTTCTGTGAGTTTTCTATAAGTCCAGATATCAGCTTGACATCGATGGGAAGATCCTCAAAGGTTTCCTTATTCTGTACCATTCCGAGCATTCTTTCGCTTCCGAAAAGACGCATAAGATCGTCCTCAAGCGAGAGGAAAAATCTCGATTCACCGGGATCCCCCTGTCGTCCCGAACGGCCGCGAAGCTGATTGTCGATTCGGCGGGATTCGTGTCTTTCTGTTCCAAGGATAAAGAGGCCGCCCGCTTCCCTTACCTTCTGCGCCTCCGGCTCTATCTCCTTTTTATACTTTTCATAAAGCTCTCTGAATACTCTGCGAGCTTCTTTTACTTCGTCATTGTCTATCTCGGCAGTACCCGTTGCCATAGCGATCAGCTCTTCCTCAAATTCAAGGCGGCGCATCTCCTGCTTTGCCATGTATTCGGGGTTACCGCCAAGCATGATATCGGTTCCGCGTCCCGCCATGTTGGTGGAAATTGTAACAGCACCGAATTTACCTGCCTGCGCTACTATCTCTGCCTCTTTCTCGTGGTGCTTTGCGTTAAGAACAGAATGTGCTATTCCCTCTCGCTTAAGCAGTGCGGAAAGCTCCTCGCTCTTATCAATGGAAACAGTACCCACAAGCACGGGCTGTCCTTTTTCGTGACATTCCTTTATCTGCTTTACTATCGCACCGTATTTCCCCTTTACACTGGTATATACAACGTCATTTCTGTCAAGTCTTATCATCGGCTTATTGGTGGGGACTTCAACAACATCAAGATTATAAATCTCTCTGAACTCGCTGTCCTCCGTAAGCGCAGTACCCGTCATGCCCGAAAGCTTATCATACATACGGAAATAGTTCTGGAAGGTAATGGTTGCAAGAGTTCTGTTCTCCTTCTGTACCTTTACGCGCTCCTTTGCCTCGATAGCCTGATGGAGACCGTTGGAATAGCGTCTTCCGGGCATAAGACGTCCTGTAAAGGCATCAACGATAACAACACCGTTTTCGCCATCAACCACATAGTCAACATCTCTGTGCATAATTCCGTATGCTCTTATCGCTTGATTGATATGGTGCGAAAGAGTTGCGTTTTCGGCATCAGCAAGGTTTTCAATACCGAAAAAGCCCTCTGCCTTTCGTATTCCCTCGGCTGTGAGGATAGCATTATTTGCCTTTTCGTCAACGATATAATCTGCGTCTATATCGTCATTATCCTTTTTATCGTCAAGCTCCTTGATCACAAATTTGCGGAGCTTGCGAACAAAAGCATCAGCTCTGTCATAGAGGTCTGTTGACTCCTCGCCCTCACCCGAAATGATAAGAGGTGTTCTCGCCTCGTCAATAAGGATAGAGTCAACCTCGTCAACGATAGCAAAGAAATGACCGCGCTGGAATGTTTGCTTTTTATATACAGCCATATTATCACGAAGATAGTCAAAGCCATATTCGTTATTGGTTCCGTATGTTATATCAGCCGCATATGCCGCTTGCTTTTCATCATTTGACTGACCGTGAACCACAAGTCCTGTAGTGAGTCCCATAAAGGCATAAACTCTACCCATCTCCTCGCTGTCTCGGCGCGCAAGATAGTCATTTACCGTAACGATATGGACTCCTCTGCCCATAAGTGCATTAAGATATGCAGGCATGGTTGCAACGAGGGTCTTACCTTCTCCCGTTTTCATCTCGGCAATTCTTCCCTGATGAAGAATTATACCGCCAAGCACTTGAACTCTGAAGGGTCTTTTACCGAGAACACGATCGTCCGCCTCTCTCACCGCAGCAAAAGCATCGGGAAGAATGTCATCAAGAGTTTCCCCATCCTCAAGCCTCTTTTTCAGAAGAGCTGTGGTGTCACGAAGCTCATCATTTGTCATAGCCTTGTATTTCTCGGCGAGCGCATCCACCGCATCTGCTGTTTTTTGAAGCTTTTTAACCTGTCTTTCACTATATGTTCCAATTATTTTATCAATCAATCCCATTTCGGTTCTCCTTAAATATTTACAGATATTTTTATTATATCATAAAATACGCAAAAATGCTACCCCAATTTGTAAATTTTTATATATACCGATTATTTAACTTTTTTTGCAAAAAGCTATTGAAGAATTTCAAAAAATGCAATATAATATATACATAAAAAACACGGAGAATTGAAATGGCAAGGATAAATATAGTTTTACACGAGCCCGAAATCCCACAGAACACGGGAAACATTGCAAGAACCTGCGCCGCAACAGGTGCTGCGCTTCATCTTATTCGCCCTCTCGGATTTGAGATAGATAACGCGAAGCTGAAGCGCGCGGGGCTTGATTATTGGCATCAGCTCGACATTACATATTATGACGGTCTTGAGGATTTTTACGAAAAAAATCCTAAGGCCGAGGTTTATTATTTCAGCACGAAAGCGCCGAGAGCATATACAGAGATAAACTATCCGGAAAAGGTATTTTTGATGTTCGGCAAGGAAACAAAGGGACTGCCCGAGCCTCTTCTCGAAAAAAATCCCGATTTCTGCGTCAGAATACCCATGAGAGACGGGCTGCGCTCTCTTAATCTCTCAAATTCCGCAGCGATTGCGGTATATGAGGTCTTGAGACAGCAAAATTTTGACGGACTTCGTGAGGACGGAGTGCCTACCACATTTGAATGGTGATTTTATGAACAAAAATAAGGTTATGATTGCAATGAGCGGTGGTGTTGACAGTGCCGTTACCGCTCATCTGATAAAAAATGCGGGATATGATGCACTTGGTGCAACCGCCATTATGTTTGACAGATGCGACAAACGCTTTGCCGCAGAGCAAAGCAACGATATTTCAGATGCAAAGCGAGTTGCCTCCCTGGTTGGAATTGACCATTTCGTTTTTGATCTGTCAAAGGATTTTGAAAAGACGGTAATTGACGATTTTATCACATCTTATCTGAATGGTTCAACTCCGAATCCATGTATTGTCTGTAATAAAAGGATCAAATTCGGTTCTCTTCTCGAAAAGGCGGAGGAGCTTGGATGTACGCACATCGCAAGCGGTCATTATGCAATAATTGAAAAAGACACAGGCGGTCGATTTTTGCTAAAGAAAGGCAAGGACACAAAAAAAGACCAGGCATACGTGCTCTGGCAGCTTTCCCAGCATCAGCTGGCCCGTACCCTGCTCCCCCTCGGTGAGCTTACAAAGGACGAGGTCAGAGAGATTGCTTCAAATATGAATTTTACAAATTCAAGAAAAAAGGAAAGTCAGGATATCTGTTTTATTCCCGATGGAGATTATGTTTCCTTTCTTTCGCGATTTGCCGATCTGAGCTTTGAGAGCGGAGATTATATTGATATCGCAAGCAATGTTCTCGGAAAGCATTTGGGCGCTGTAAAATACACCACAGGACAGCGCAAAGGACTTGGAATTGCCCTTGGAGAGCCTATGTATGTTCTCGGAAAGAACATGATAAATAATACGGTTACCCTTGGTCGCGAGGAGGGTCTTTTCTCCTCTTCTCTTGATGCAAAAAGCATCAATTTCATTGCATTTGACAGGCTTGATTCTCCCATTCGTGTTGAAGCGAAGATAAGATACAGTCACAAAACCGCAAAAGCAACTCTTGAACAGACGGGCGTTGACAGCTTCCATCTTACCTTTGACGAGCCGCAAAGAGCCATTACCAAAGGACAATCGGTGGTTATTTATGACGGAGACTATGTTCTCGGCGGAGGTATCATAGAATAAATCTTAATATTGTATCACAGAAAAGTAATATAAATATTGATTTTGTTTTCTTTTGCACATATAATTGGTGTAATGTTTAACAAAATGGAGTTTGCATATGATTATTACAGATTATTTTCGTTCAGAGCCCGACACAACCTGGGAAATTGCCAAAGCATGCGGCATTACCAAGGGAACTATCAGACTTCCCGAGCATGATGATTTTGATGTTACAAGTCTTTCTCATCTAAAGGAGGTCTGCAAAAAATTCAATGATCACGGCATTGAGCCGCTCATAATCGAACCGCTGCCAAACGAGCTTCATGACCATATAAAGCTCGGTGATGAAAAGCGTGATGAATCCATCGAAAAATTCATAAAGCTTATGAAAAATATGAGCACGGTCGGCATTGAAACGGTTTGCTTCAACTTTATGGCGCATTACGGCTGGACAAGAACGGAGCTTGGTCTTACAGAGAGAAATTCAACGGTTACCGGATTTAAGCTTTCCTCGTTTGAGGATGACGGATTTACCATAAGTCGCGAAAAAATGTGGGGAAATTATGAGTATTTCATCTGCGCCGCAGTTCCATATGCAGAGTAATACGGAATTAAGCTTGCGCTTCATCCGGATGATCCGCACCTTTACACCCTCGGCTCGGTCGGACGCATCTTTACAAGCCTTGAAGCAATAAAAAAAGGAATGAGCATACTTCCTTCAAAAAATCTCGGTGTTACATTCTGTCAGGCATGCTACCATCTTATGGGCGAGGATCTTGAAGAAGCGATCAAAGCATTAAAAGATAAAATTTTCTTTGTTCATTTCAGAAACACAAGAGGAACAAAGACAGATTTCAGAGAAACCTTCCATGACAATGGAGAAATAGATATGGATAATGTTATGAAGCTATATATTGAGAACGGTATTGATTGCCCTGTAAGAGTCGATCATGTACCAACCATGCCCTTTGAAAAAAATTCCGTTGCGGGATATGACGCGCTCGGAAGACTATTTGCAATCGGATATCTGAAAGGAATTATTGAAGCGACCCAAAGGAGACTTATATGATTTTTGAAAAGCAAGTACTTGATTTATACAAGGGAATGATGTATTCTCGGTGTGATGACACCGGAACAGTGTTCTATTTCTCAGCGGAGAATTTTCCCGGACTTTTAAGCGAGCCTTATTCATTTAAGTCCTCAGAGGGACATACTCTCAAGGGGTATATTTATAATTATCCCGCCCCAATCCAAGATAGGATGGTGGTTTTTGACCACGGCTTTGGCGGCGGACACAGAGCATACATGAAAGAAATTGACATGCTCTGTCGTCATGGCTATCAGGTTTTGGCATATGACCACACGGGATGCATGGAATCCGAGGGCGACGGATGCGGCGGTCTGTCTCATTCGCTTTGCGACCTTAATGATTGCATTTCCGCCATAAAATCCGACCAAAGATTCAGCGGATATGATATTTCTGTGATAGGACACAGCTGGGGAGCATTTTCCACTCTGAATATTTCCGCTCTCCATCCCGAAATTTCACACATTGTGGCAATAAGCGGATTTGTATCCGCCAAAGAAATGATCCATACCTTTTTCAGCGGCATTATGAGAGGATATAGAAAAGCTGTACTTGATTTTGAAGAAAAATCAAATCCCGTTTTTTCAAAATTCAATGCTGTGGAATCATTGTCAAATTCAAATACCAAGGCCTTGCTCATCTATTCGGATAATGACGGAATGTGCAAAAGGGTTCACTATGATATTTTGAAAAAAGGTCTTTGCGGCAAGGAAAACATCAGCTTTTGGCTCCTCAAGAACAGATATCATAATCCCAATTATACCGATGATGCTGTCAAATATCTGGGAGAATTTATAAAAGCAAGATCAAAGATCACAAGCAACAAAAGGCTTTCCGAAAGCGACAAGGAAAAATTTGTATCTTCCTTTGATTTCGACAGAATGACCGCCCAGGACGAGGCAGTTTGGGAGAAAATTTTTAATCATCTTGACAATTAACGAAAAAAAGGTTGTTCACCAAAAATGAACAACCTTTTTTGCACAAATCTATCTTAAGTTGTGCACTTATAGGCTCTTGCGCCATCCTGCAGCAGTGCTTTTTGTGCTTCTTCTACGCTCTTTTCGTCAGAGAAAATACCGAATACAGAAGGACCGCTCCCGCTCATCATTGAACAAAGAGCACCGTTTTTGAGCATAATATCCTTCAGTGCCGTAACAAACGGTCGCTCCCCCTCAACAACACTCTCAAAAATGTTATATGCACCCGAGCAAATAAATTCCCTATTATTTTCAGAAAGTCCCTTTACTATCCTTGAAAATCTTCCGCCGTCACGAGAAGATGAAAAATCTCCGTACATATTGTCAATTTCTTTATATGCCTTTGGAGTTGAAACCCCTTCACCCTTTATCGCAACTACTATCTGCATTTGCGGACAACTATCAAGACGGGTTAAAATTTCGCCCCTGCCCTCGCACAAAATCGTACCGCCAACATAGCAAAAGGGGACATCGGAGCCAACGGATGCGGCAATTTCAAGCATTTGCGCCTCATTTAAAGGAGCCTTGCTCAATTTATTTAAAATTCGAAGAGCCGCGGCGGCATCGGAGCTTCCGCCCGCAAGTCCGGCAGAAGACGGAACCTTTTTATTTATCTTAAAATGAGCGCCGAATTTCTTTTGCGTTGCTTTTCTGTATGCATCAGCAGCCTTAATTACCAAATTTGTTGGATCGGTAGGAATCTCGAGAACATTAGATTCAATAGAATCCCCCGCTTCTTCCGTAAGGCAGATCTCAATGTCGTCGCAGAGCGAAATGCTCTGCATTATGCTCCTTATATCGTGAAAACCATCGTCTCTCTTTTTTGTTACATCAAGATAAAGATTTATCTTTGCATAGGCTTTATCACAAACCTTTTTGTTGTAGATCAAAATATCACCACCCAATAAAATGATAACACAAATATCAAGCTCTGTCAATTATTTTCTTAAAATCGTCTCAAAATCTTGACTTTTTTACTATTTAGAAGTATAATATAATAAATAACCGATAAGGAAGTGTGCCACATGAACAATGAAAATAATAAGTCGAACAATAAAAATAATTATCTAAAAATTCTCTGTATTCTCGCAGCAGTTTTTGTTGCGCTTTTTGCGCTTGTTAATTTTGGCACATTTGCCATAATTTTTGCGGTGATTATTTCGGTCCTCAATCCTGTGCTCATCGGATTTATAATTGCTTATCTCTGCAATCCGATATACAAGGCACTGAGAAATAAAGCCCTTAAAAGGATCAAGCGTCAAAAGCTGAAAAAGGTGCTTTCCATCGTTCTGACTTATCTTATAGTTCTCGCTGTTGTTTCCGGAATACTGCTGATAATTATTCCTCAATTTATCTATGCCTTTAAGGATCTTGTTGCAAAAACCGACGGATATATCAGCGCTGCGGTGGCTTGGGCAAATAATCTCATCAGCAATTCTGAGCTTTTTGCCGAGAATACTGACATATTCGATTTTATCGATACGGAAAAAATACTCGCAAACCTCAAAACCTTCTTTGATGCTTCGGGAGATATCCTCAAAAAGGTTGGAGATTGGGCGATAAACTACGGAACCAATATAGTCGGAGGAATTACAAATGTTCTTCTTGGCTTATTCATCTCAATCTATGTTCTTGTTTTCAAGGAAAAAATGGGACTTTGGTTCAAAAGGCTTTTCAGAGCCTTTCTTTCAAGAGAAAAATATGACTCATTTATATACAGAGTTGACCATGTGAATGGCAAATTCGGTAACTATATAATCGGTGCGCTCACGGATTCCATTATAGTCGCTGTTGAAGGATTTATAATATTCACTTTATTTGGCATACCCTATGCGCCGCTTGTAGCGGTAATAATCGGTATCACTAATATCATACCGATCCTAGGCCCATTCCTTGGCGCAATACCAAGTGCATTCATAATCTTTATCGTCGATCCTAAAAAGGTCATACTTTTCGTAATTCTCATCATTATCATTCAGCAGATCGACGGAAATATCATTGCTCCGTTTATCCTCGGCTCAAGTCTTGGTCTCAGCTCCTTCGGAATCATCATCGCAGTTACGGTAATGGGAAGCCTTTGGGGTGTTCCGGGAATGTTTATAGGTGTTCCGCTCTTTGCTTATGTTGCAGATGTTATTGAAGAGACAGTAAATAACAAGCTGAGAGCTATCGGTGATCCGGAATTTCCACCAAATGATAAGCAAAATGATATCAAAGCTCCCTCGCCTATTGTCTCCTTTGTGAAAAAGCAAAGCGGCAATTTACTGAAAAAGGCCAAAACCGCCAAGGGAAAAGCTTCAAGCAATAAAAACAAGAAAAAGAAATAAGAGGTCAAGGAAATGTCAGAAATTCAGAACAAAAAAGGCGGAATATCTGTTGAATCGCAGCATATATTCCCTATCATCAAAAAATGGCTCTATTCAGAGAAGGATATTTTTCTGCGTGAGATAGTTTCAAATGCAACAGATGCTATCACAAAGCTTAAAAGATTACAGTCTCTCGGTCAGATATCCTCTTTTGAAGATAAATTCAAGATCACTGTTACTCTTGATAAGGATGCTAAAACACTCTCCGTCAGCGATAACGGTATCGGCATGACAGAGGATGAGCTCCGCAAATATATCTGCCAGATCGCACTTTCGGGCGCGCTTGAATTCATTGAAAAATATGAGGATGACAGCACCTCGGCACAAAACGGTATTATCGGTCATTTCGGTCTCGGCTTTTATTCCTCCTTCATGGTCAGCGACACTGTTGAACTGATAACAAAGTCATATACAGATGCTCCCGCCGTCAGATGGGTCTGCAACGGTGAGGGTGAATACGAAATATTCCCCGGTGAAAGAGACGAAAAAGGAACAACGGTTATCATGCACATATCCGAGGGAGAGGAAGAATACCTCGACAGTGCAAGGATCCGCTCCATGCTTGATAAATACTGTGCCTTTATGCCTGTTGAAATATTCTTCAACGACGGAGATAAAAAAGAGGACGAAAAGATCAAGGCTATAAATGACATCGAGCCTCTTTGGCTTAAAAATCCTTCCGATTGTAAGCCTGAGGAATACAATGAATTTTATAAAAAGGTTTTCGGAGATTTCCGCGATCCTTTGTTCTATGTTCATATAAATGCCGATTATCCCCTCAATTTCAAGGGAATACTCTTTTTCCCGAAGCTGAATAATGAATTTGAATCTGTTGAAGGGCAGGTAAAGCTTTATTATAATCAGGTGTTTGTTGCGGATAATATCAAGGAGGTTATCCCCGAATATCTGCTCATGCTGAAGGGTGTTCTCGACTGCCCCGAGCTTCCCCTTAATGTTTCAAGAAGCTATCTGCAGAATAACACTTATACAGCCAAGGTTTCTGCTCACATCGTTAAAAAGGTTGCAGACAAGCTAGCAGGTCTTTGTCTTAACGAGCGCGAGGAATATGAAAAGGTTTGGAACGATATCCGCACCTTTGTGGAATACGCTTGTATGAGAGACAAAAAGTTCTATGACCGCGTTGCCTCTTCCCTGCTTCTCCATCTTACAGACGGCAGTTATGTAACAAAGAATGTATATCTCGACACCGCAAAGGAAAAGCACGAAAATACAGTGTATTACGCAACAGATGCAGATCTTCAGGCGCAGTACATTTCCCTCTTTGAATCCGAGGGAATAAAGGTCGCTCTCTTCGAAAAGCTCATCGATACACAGTTCATTTCAATGCTTGAAGGTTATGAGCCGACCGTTAAATATATAAGAGTTGATGCTGATATTGCAAGCGCGCTCAAGGGTGAAGGCGAGAGCGAAGCCAATGAAAAGGTTTCTGCACTTTTCAAGGAAGTAAGCGGAAAGGAAGAGCTTGAGGTCATATTTGAAGGACTGAAGGACGAAAGCATTCCCGCAATTCTTAATGTTTCCGAGCAATCGAGAAGAATGGAAGAAATGATGAAGCTTTATTCCATGTCAGGTGGCGGAAATGCACCCTCCTTCCCTCTCGAAATGAAAATGATTGTAAACACCTCTTCTTCGCTTATGAGCCGTCTCTCTTCTCTTTGCACAGAGGACTATGAAAAAGCAAGGAGGATTGCCAAGCAAGTATTTTATCTTTGTCTCATGTCGCAAAGAAGCCTTACAGCCGAGGAAATGAAAAATTTCCTTGATGACAGCTTTGGAATTCTTGAAAATTACTGATGAAAAATGCAATAGATACGATAATCGAAAATTTAAAAGGAATAGAAACCGAGCTTGAGCTCGGTAAAAAGGCATACAATCTGTGGCTGCGAGAGCTTATTTGTGCCGCAAGAAAAAACGGCGCATCATCCTACAGTGATTTCGCCGAGCTGTTTAAAAGAGCCGGAATAACCGAGCCATCAGAGCTTCTTTCCTGTGCTAAGCTTCTTAAATACGAAGACCTTGGTGATATACACGACGATTTTTCTGTCGAAATCATCGACAGACCCGTGTATATTGTTTCTAATTTCTGCAATTCTCTTTCAGAGAAAACATATGATTTCTTTTTTGGAGAAAGTGAATACAGAATCATTCCAAGGAACAGCTTTGGTGAAATATTTGATGATATTATTAACGAAAAATCCAATTACTGCATAGTTCCGATTGAAAACAATACCATGGGAACCCTTGGAAATTTCTATCAGCAAATATTTGACCATGATTTAAAGATTGTTAAGGTCTGCGATGTTTTGCACCCCGATGAAGATTCGGAAACAAGATTTGCTCTTCTAACATCTGCACCGACAAGTCTCGTTTCTCTTGATGAAAGCGAAGACCATTTTGAGATCGTTATTCATTCAAGCGACGGAGCGATCCTCCCAAGTATCCTCGAAGCCGCAAGGCTTTGCAAAATGATTCCCGACCGTATTGACTCTATTCCCTTATCACGTCTTAAAAAGGACCACTCCTTTAAGATCGTTTTCAAAATGCTACTCGATGTGAATCTTACGGACTTTCTTATCTACCTCATTCTTGACAGTATTTCTTATACACCGGTGGGAATTTTCAGTATCAATGAATAATTCCCAAAAAAATATAATAAAATTTGAAAGGTTATTATGATATGAAAAAGCATATAACTTACACACCAAACGGAGTTTGTTCAAGACAGATCGACCTCGATATCGAAAATGATATCATTGTTGGAGCAAAATACACCGGAGGCTGCTCCGGCAATACACAGGGCGTTGCGGCACTGGTCATAGGCTTGACTGTTGAGGATGCCATTTCCCGTCTTTCGGGAATCAAATGCGGAATGAAGAACACCTCCTGCCCCGACCAGCTTGCAAAAGCTCTTGAGCAATACAGAAATAACAAGGAGAACGCATGAACTATTATTACCGAGAAAATTTTGACCTTTGGATAAAAAGCAATAAGCTGACCGAAGAAGAAAAGAATGAGCTTATAAGCATAAAGGATGATGAAAAAGAAGTAAAAAGCAGATTTTCATCCTTCCTTTCTTTTGGCACTGCAGGCTTGCGCGGAACTATGAAGGTAGGCATGAATGCTATGAACCGTCATACCGTTGCCCATGCCACACAAGGACTTGCTGCCCTTATTCTTAAGGAAGGCAGAGAAAATGACGGTGTTGCCATTGCATATGACAGCCGCAACAATTCCGAGCTTTTTGCAAAAATTTCCGCACAGGTTCTTGCCGCAAACAATATCAAGACTTATCTCTTTGACGGTATAAGACCTACTCCCGAGCTTTCCTTTGCCATCAGAGAGCTTGGATGCGTTGCAGGTATTAACATTACAGCCTCTCACAATCCCAAGGAATATAATGGCTATAAGGCTTATTGGGAGGATGGCGCGCAGCTTCCGCCTGAGCACGCAGACACAGTTTCCGAGGAAATTGCAAAGGTCGATATTTTCAACCAGGTTAAGCTTTTCGATTTTGATGAGGCGCTCCGCGAAGGAAAAATCGTCATAATAGGCAATGATATTGATGAAAAATATCTTGCACAGGTCGAAAATCAGCTCGTAAACCCCGATGCAATTAAAAAGGTTTCTGATGAGCTTCGCATAGTATATACCCCTCTCCACGGAACAGGACATAAAATGGTTCCCGAAATTTTAAAGAGAGTCGGAATAAAAAATCTCTACACAGTTCCGGAACAGATGGTAATTGACGGTGATTTTCCGACGGTCAAAAAGCCTAATCCCGAATTTTCCGAGGTGTTTGACTTGGGAATAGCCATAGCAGAGGATGTTGGCAGTGATCTTGTTATCGCTACTGACCCTGATGCCGACAGAGTTGGTGTTGTTACCAGAACAACAAGCGGCGATTTCATGACTATCACAGGCAATCAGATGGGTGCGCTACTTATCGACTATATTCTTTCCGCTTATGAGGAAACAGGCTCTATGCCGGATGAACCTTATGTTGTTAAAAGCATTGTTTCAACAGAGCTTGCATCAAAGATATGTGCAGAGCACGGTGTTAAGATGCACAATGTTCTGACAGGCTTCAAATTCATCGGCGAGGTCATCAAAAATTACGAGAAGGAAGGCCATGGCTCATTCCTCTTTGGATTTGAAGAAAGCTACGGATATCTTAAGGGCACTTATGCAAGAGACAAGGATGCTGTTGTGGCTTCAATGCTTATCGCAGAAATGACAGCATATTATAAGGCAAAAAATATGACCCTCTTTGACGCTCTTGAAGCACTCTACAACAGATACGGCTTCTCGGCAGAGAAAAATCTTGAGATAAACATGGAGGGAGTTGACGGTCCCGAGAAAATGGAAGCACTTATGTCTTCTCTAAGGGGCAATACTCCTATCGAGCTTGGCGGCATTTCCGTTAAGGTCTTTGGTGACTATATGACCGAAAGCTTTACAAATATGCAAAGCGGTGAAAAGACTCCAACAGGGCTTCCAAAGGCAAATGTTTTGTATTTTGCTCTTGAAAACGGTGATGTTATAATTGTTCGTCCGTCGGGTACAGAGCCGAAGGTGAAATTCTATTTCCTTGTTTCCGGAAAGGACAAAAACGAAGCAGCTACAAAGATAGACATTTATCAAAGCTCTATCAAAAATCTTATATAAATGAAAACGGTACGGAGAAATCCGTACCGTTTTCATTTATTAAGAGTCAATCTTCCCTTTTATATTCAATGATATCACAAAGATCGCATCCCAAGGCTTCACAAATTCGATCTAAAATGTAACTATCATAACGAACAACTTGATTTTTATAATATCGATCAATGGTCTGAAATTTGACCTCGGTTCGTTTTGCCAATTCATATCGGGTAATACCATGCTTGTCCAAATATTTATCTATTGTCAGCAATACCAAATATATCACCTCTTCCTTGTATATATTCTACTGTATATATACCCACTTGACAATCTCCGCAATAAGGTATATACTAATATAGGTATATATAAAGAAAAGGAATTTATGCAATGAAATTATTGATTGTTGGATCACGAAAGATAAAAGAATTCGACCTAACCCCATATATATCGACCGATGTTGACACAATTATAAGTGGTGGGGCAAGCGGAATTGATACCTTAGCGGAATGCTACGCAGATAGTCATAGGATTTCAAAATATATTATTCGACCTCGCTATGAGCTTTATGGTCGCGCCGCTCCATTAAAACGTAATGAACAAATGGTTGATATGGCAGATGAGGTACTTATAATCTGGGATGGACAATCTAAAGGTGCTCAATATACTATCAAATATTCCGAAAAAGTCAATAAACCAACAACTCTTGTTATAGTTTAACAATAATTGTCAATTTTCGATTTCTATGAATATGCTTTTAGTAAAGTTTCTTTTGAGAGGAGACGAATTCATGGAAACTGTTTCAAAATTGTCTATGCTTTTGCCGGGATGTTCTGCTTTCGTTTGCGAAAACAATGCTTCCGACTGCATAAAAGCCAGACTTTACGATATTGGTCTTATAGAAGGCACCGAGGTAAAATGCGTTGGGAGAAGCCCTTGCGGCGGGGTTTCGGCATTTCTCATAAGAGGAGCGATAATAGCGCTCAGAGATGAGGACAGCTCGCAGATCACCGCGAGAGAGGTGAGAAAATGCTGACAGAAAACAAAAAAACAACAAAATGTGTTGCGCTTGCGGGAAATCCAAATGTAGGTAAAAGCACAGTTTTTAACAATTTGACAGGTATGAACCAGCATACAGGAAATTGGCCCGGAAAAACGGTTGCAACCGCCACAGGAACAGCCGAGAGCGAAAAATACACCTACTCACTTGTGGATCTCCCCGGTACTTATTCTCTTCTTTCACACTCACCCGAGGAGGAGATCGCAAGCGAATATCTGAATTCGGGAAAATGCGAGGCAGTTGTTATAGTTTGCGATGCCGCTTGTCTTGAACGTAATCTGATATTGGCTCTGCAGATAATGGAGCTTGGGATAAAGCCGCTTTTATGCGTAAATCTACTCGACGAGGCAAAAAGAAAAGGAATAAAGATAGATTTGAATATTCTATCCAAAAGTCTCGGGATCCCTGTTATAGGAACGGTTGGAAGAAAAAAGAAAAGCGCAAGAAAGCTTCTCTCGGCACTTGACAGAGTTTTGGATTCGGATGATACAAAATCAAGAAAATGCTATACAGACGATGAAAAAATAGATCAGATAGTAAAAAAAGCCGAGGAGCTTGCAAAGGAAGCGGTTACAAGAAATGAGAAAAAAGCATTTGAGCTTGACAGAAGGCTTGACAGGATACTCACAGGTAAATACACTGCGTATCCTCTGATGATACTTTTACTTGCTGTTGTTTTCTGGATAACGCTGGAGGGCGCAAATTACCCCTCAAAATTATTATCGGCATTATTTTTTCACCTTGGAGAAAAGCTCAAAGACATTCTTGTTTTTTTCAGCACTCCCGATATAATTGTAAGTGCGCTGATCGACGGAGTTTATAGAGTTCTTTCTTCCGTGGTATCTGTAATGCTTCCTCCGATGGCAATATTCTTCCCTTTCTTCACCATCCTTGAGGATTCGGGATATTTGCCAAGAATTGCATATAATCTTGACAGACCGTTTAAGTGCTCAGGAGCTTGCGGCAAGCAGGCTCTTACCATGTGCATGGGATTTGGATGCAATGCGGCGGGTGTTGTTGGGTGCAGAATAATAGATTCCCCAAGGGAAAGACTTCTTGCACTGCTCACAAACAGTCTTGTTCCATGCAACGGAAAGTTTCCGACTCTGATCGCTCTGATATCAATGTTTTTTGTTCTCGAAGGAAGCTTTTCTTCTGCTGTTTCAGCTATTATTCTGACTTCTGTTATACTTCTCGGTATTTTTATGACGTTTGCCGTAACAAAGCTGTTATCGCTTACGCTGCTAAAGGGAAAGCCTTCATCATTCATATTGGAGCTTCCTTCATACAGAACGCCGCAGATAGGAAAGGTCATAATCCGTTCCATTCTTGACAGAACTCTTTTCGTCCTTTGCAGAGCTGTAGCCTTTTCCGCGCCTTGCGGTCTTATAATATGGATTCTTGCAAATATCAATATCGGTTCTTCCTCAATTCTCTCAATCTGTGCGGCATTTCTTGACCCATTCGGGAAGGTATTGGCTCTTGACGGTGTTATAATTCTTGCGTTTATTTTAGGATTGCCTGCAAACGAGATCGTAATTCCCATAATTTTAATGACATACCTCTCCTCGGGAACACTTGTTGAACTTTCAGAGCTTGAATCGATAAAGACACTTCTGATCTCAAACGGCTGGACTGTAAAAACTGCGCTTTCGATGACTGCCTTTACTCTTTTCCACTGGCCCTGCGCCACAACTCTTTTAAGTATAAAAAAGGAGACGGGAAAGCTATATTATTCATTTCTTGCGGCTCTGATTCCAACAGTGATCGGAATAATCCTTTGTATGCTTATAAATATTTTGATATGAAAAGGGCTAACTCGCCCTTTTTATATTTTTCTGAAAAATTCCTATTGCAACTTTTGTTTTTTTAGGTACAATATTAGGTAGAGATGTAAGAAAAAGGAGTACAATATGAAAAAATATGTTTTTGCAGCTTTTTTGATGATATTTTTTGTGCTTGGTATGTGCTTTACATATTGTACCGAACAAAATAATACCGTTATATTCGGTCCTTATTGCTATTATATTGAAAATGGCGATATTTACAGAACTCCAATGACCGTCCTTGCGGGTGAAACTCTTGCGGAATGGGATGTTTCTTTAATAAAATAAGAAAAAGCACTTGCATTTTTTGTCAATATGTGTTATAACTGTTAAGATAATTGTTACTTTGATTTCATAAATAAAATTCAACAAAGCTTTGATCTACAGAGTTAAATTTTTAAAAATTAAAGTTTGGTATTGGATATGGGTAAAAAGCTTATTTCTTTGAGTTTGGTTTTAGCTGTTTTTATTGCTTTTTTTCGGTTTTATCCTTTGCGTCTGAAGAAAGCGGAGTTTATTCGGTTACTGTAGGCGGCAAAACCTTCAAAAGCAATACTTCAAGTAGCGGAGACGACTGGAGCTTTGCAGACAGAGTTCTTACACTTAACAATTATAACAGTACGACCATTAAATCCTCCGGCGACCTTACCGTTCATGCTTTAAACAAGGTTAATATAGTCGGAACAAATGCAAGCAACTATAATTCCTCAAGCTGCGGAATCGTTGTCACGGGAGCACTTAACCTCACCTCTTATGGTTCCTTGTGCATCAAGGGTGCAAATAATAATGGGGCAAATGGCGGCGAAGCAATCGTTGCATACAGTGTTTCCATCAACTCTTATGACGGCGCTGTGGTTGATCTTTACGGAGGAAACAATGCAGTTGCTCTCAAGTCAAATGATATATTCCTTAAAGTTAGAAATGCTAATTTCTATGGCGGAAAAGACGCATCTGCAATCTATTTTGCTAAATCTTCTCTGTTAAAGGATTTTCCAATGATGTTATTTCTTCCGGTGCTACCTTGAAAGTGCAACATATAATTTTAATGAAAACGAACAGGTAGTTGAATTCAAAAACAAAAACAGCAGGATTGTTGTTTCTGCAAAAAATGATTTCACCTACGGCGACTGTAATTCCGACTGAAAGGTCAATACAAAGGATATAGTTCTTCTCGCACAGCATCTTGCAAATTATGATGTGACCATCAATGAATTTGCTGCGGATTGCCGTTATGACAGTTCCGTTGACATTAAGGATGCGGTTCTGCTTGTTCAGCACCTTGCAATGTGGAATGTTTATCTTGGATAACGAATAAAAAATATGAAGCCTCGAATGCTTAAACATTCGAGGCTTCATATTTTTATTTTATAGTTTTATATATAAGCGGTTTTCTTGAGATTTTGTCCTCGGTGAAAGAAAGCGATGAAAGGAATTTTTCTTCGGATGCAGGAATTTTGCTCATAACCGATGTGTGAAGCGTGGCAACAACCTCGCCGCGCTGTACATAATCTCCGGTTTTCTTTTTAAGAACTATTCCCGCAGACATATCTATAATATCATTTTTGTCTTCCCTGCCTGCACCAAGAAGGACAGATGCATTTCCGATATCCTCCGCATTCATGCTTTTTATATAGCCATCACATGGAGATAAAACCTCATGTATAACGGGAGCATCGGGCAAGAGAGAGGGATCCTCTATCATTTTTATGTCTCCTCCCTGCTCTGATATCCATTCCTTGAATTTTTCGAAAGCCTTTCCGCTATCAATGGCATCCGAAACAAGCTTCTGGCTCTCTGCGCAAGAAAAACCGAGAGAAAGCTCTATCATATTCGAAGCAAGAGCCTCGCAGACAGTGCGCAGATCACCTCTTGACTCACAGCGAAGCACAGAAATTGCCTCCTTTACCTCAAGCGAATTTCCGATATTGTTTCCAAGAGGGGTATCCATATCCGTAATCAATGCGGAAATATTTCTTCCGCAAGCCTTACCGATATCCACCATATTTTGACCTAATCTTTCCGCATCCTCAATGGTTTTCATAAAGGCACCGCTGCCTACCTTGATATCAAGCACGATGGAATGAGAGCCTGCGGCTATTTTTTTACTCATAATGCTCGATGTTATAAGCGGGATACTCTCTACCGTCGCTGTTACATCACGCAGCGCATACAGCTTTTTATCACATGGAGCAAGATTTCCCGATTGACCGATAACGGCAATGCCGATCTTGATGACCTGATCGATAAATTCACTTGGCGAAAGAGTTGTTTTGTATCCTGTAATTGCTTCAAGCTTGTCAACCGTACCGCCTGTATGTCCTAATCCTCTGCCCGACATTTTTGCCACCTTTGCGCCAAGCGAAGCAACAATGGGCGCAATTATCAGTGTTGTTTTATCTCCAACTCCGCCTGTACTGTGCTTATCAACAGAAAGCTCTCCGAACATTGAAAGATCAACCATATCACCCGATCGCGCCATCTCCATAGTCAAAACGGAGGTCTCATTATCACTCATCCCTCGGAACATTATTGCCATCATAAGAGCTGAGGCTTGATAGTCCGGAATTTCACCACTTGTAAAACCTTTTACAAAAAACTCTATTTCTTCCTTTGTCAGCTCATATCCGAGCCTTTTTTTATGGATAAGATCGTACATTCTCATAGAAAACTCCTATAAAATAGGGCTGTCCTCTGACAGCCCTGAAATTTAGAACGGATTAAATTCGTTGTCCCCAAGTCCTGCGGACACCTCAAAAATTTCGAGCTTGATATCGCTCATTGTTACCGATACTCCGAGTTCTTCCTCGATTACTATTGCCAAATACCAATATTCGTATTCATAATCATCGGAAGAAACATCAAAATACACCGCGTTATTATCAACAAAGGTCTTAAGAGGATAAATATAATTTACATTCCCTTTACTGCCCTGACTCACAATTGAAGCGATTCCGGAATCAAGAAGCTCTTCAACATCAAAAGCATCGATGAAATTTTTATATCCAACGAAGATATAAACTGTTTTTCCTACAGAATCATCAAAAACCACCTTCAAAAGCTGTGCCTTATTAACCGCGATGGAAAGAATACCATCACTAAAGGCGGCCTCCACAGCGCCCTTATTCGAAAATACCTCATATCCTTTTTCAACATCTGTATTCAGTGCTACATTGATGGTTAAACTATCACCATCGAAATTTATTACCAAAAAATAATGGTCAAGCTCGATAGAGTCACTATCAAAATCAAAGCCGCTTCTTCTGAAAACCTCGGAAATATATTTTCCTCCGCCCTGAGCTGCGCTGACGGTAAATTTACCTGTTTTTGATGCACCAAGCTCCTCTTAACCGTCGAAAAAGGCATCGACTACATTATCCGACACAGAGGGACAATAAAAACTTGAAAGCTCCTCTATGACACCGCTTTCTTCGATTATCGGAAAGTCAGAGGTCATTGTCTCACTTGCCGCAACAGAAAGAGAAAGCACAACGGAAAGAATAGCTACAACCAAAAAAAATTCTTGCAAATTTTAACAGAAAATTTTACCACCTATAAGATTTATTCAAAGGGATTGAATTCATTATCGCCTATCACATAATCGCCGCATTTTCCGGAAAATTCGAAATCAGACGCAAGAGTATGTGCATCACCGACCTTATTATGAGAAGCGAACAATGCATCCTCAAGAACGGTGCTTACAGCCTGAAAAGCAGTAGCGCCCTCGGAATAAGAAATATAGAGATCATTCTCTACAAGCTTTATGATAAATTCATTATCTCCAAGCTCGGCATCGGGAAGCGAATTTACACCTATAATTATCGCATATTCGAGGCCCTGCGCGCTTTCCGCGCTTACAATATCTTTGCCAGAAATTGCTTTGATCTTCTCGGAAAGATATTCTGAAATATTTTTTTCAACGATATTGTCGCCACTAAAAACGATGCTGTATTTTTCGATGTCATTTTCACCAAGAAAGATAGAGACAGGCGCAGCTTCTGTTACAATGTCACTGCTATCATCACCATTTTCGGGTGAGGAAGCATTCGTATCGGAAAAGTCGGCCGTATCACGGGTATTGCCAATATCCGTGCTGTCATTTGTACCGTTGTTATTTCCTTCGCCGCAAGCAACAAGAAAGATTGCCAAAAAAACCGTTAAAGCCAGTAATAGAAATTTTCTTGTTTTCATATTTCCTCCATAAAAATATAAATATATATAATTATACCATATTAACCATCCATTTACAATCGTCATTTTACACAATTTAATGCTTTTTTTTTGTGCGTTTTGATGTTTTTGGGATAAAGATTATTTTTGCTCTTGTAACGGATAAAGAAAACCATTATAATGTAAAAAAAGGAGGTTTAAAATATGTCAGTAACATATGATAGCATAATTAAAGACAGCTCGATTTCAGCATATATAAAAAAGGCCGATGAATCGCTTATTTCTCTTGGATATACCGAGCACAGCTTTGCGCATGTTTATAAGGTGGCTTCAAGCGTTGAGATGATACTGAGGGGGCTAGGATTTTCAGAGCATGAGATAGATATCGGAAAAATAGCCGCGCATTTACATGACATCGGTAATGTTATAAATCGCATTGAGCATTCTCAAAGCGGCGCAGTTATGGCATTCAGAATACTTGATAAAATGGATATGCCCGCCGAGGATATTGCAACCGTAATAACCGCCATCGGCAACCATGATGAGGGCACGGGTGTGCCTGTAAATCCCATTGCGGCGGCACTTATTCTTGCGGACAAGTCGGATGTAAGGCGTTCAAGAGTGCGAAACACACAAATTTCAAGCTTTGATATTCATGACAGAGTAAATTTTTCTGTTGAAAGCTCTGATCTTATACTTGATACAAAATCAAAAACCATTATTCTTGATTTGAAAATCGACACGGAAATAAGCCCTGTTATGGAATATTTTGAGATATTCCTTGAAAGAATGCTGCTTTGCAGAAAAGCATCGGAAACGCTGGGGATGAAATTTTCACTTATTATTAACGATCAAAAGCTGCTATAAAGGCGTAACACTATTAAAGCAAAAAAATGAATCAAATGCCAAGCATTTGAGTCATTTTTTATCCAAGAGCAATTCTTCCATCTTTTTCGAAAGCATCGAAAATCAATGTGCGTTCGTCGGTGAAATGCTCGGGACCGTGGATAACCATTTTCTGTTTTCCGTCAAAGTCACAGAAAAACATAGCATGGCCGCCGTTTTTGTCATACACGGGCGCATCAAGATGCTCCCAATTTCCATGTATTCCACCGCTTCTGCTGACCGCCCGCGCAACGATATAATTCATATCGGGATAGGGCGACCAAGTGAGAAAGAGGCTTCCGTCGCTCAGCTTTACTATAAAAGGAGCATCCGAGCCGTATCTTGTAACCGTCTTGCCCATAAATTCATGCACAGACGGACGATTTTTTGATCTTGGAGCATCAAAGGATTCAAAAAGCACAAAAGGATCACCTATAGGCTCTCTCAGATCAGCGGAAAGCTCTACTGCACATATTTTGCCAATATAGCACCCCTTCTCCTCCGAATAATTAAACGGCCAATCAGCGGAATATACCATATAAGGAGTTCCGTTTTCTATATAAAGTGTTCCATCAATACAGCTATCGTTTTAGGAGTGGACGGTGCATTGATTATCGGCTCATAAATTCCGTCAACAGAATCAGAAACCGCTATCTGAGTTCCTCTTTTTCCGTCTTTTCCAAGAAGAGATACAAAAAGATAAAACCTTCCGTTATATCGGTGAATTTCAGGTGCCCAAAGATCACAATAATCGGAGCTGACATCATCGTTTGTAGCCCACGAATCCTCTTGGAGTGTGAAAATTATTCTCGGCTCCTCCCATTCTTTAAGATCGTGGCTTCTCATTACCCGAAGATGTCTGTCAAAGGTACCGCAAAGGAATGTACCAAAGAGATAATAATATCCGTTTTACGCCACAATGAACGGATCTCGGATTATTATTTCATCAAGCTTCTTCATTTGTTTTCGAGGCCTTTCACATATTCTGCGATGATCTTTGCTGTGCCATCAACACCGAGAACAGAGGTATTAAGAGAAAGGTGATAGTTATCAAATTTACCCCATTTTTTACCTGTGTAAAAATTATAATAATTCATTCTTCTCTTATCGGTCTTTGAGATAAGCTTTTTTGCTTCATCCTCGTCAACACCCTCATGTCTGTCCATAACTCTCTTTATTCGGCATTCGATATCGCCGTAAAGGAATATGCTTATCCTGTTTTTGTGCTCGGAAAGGACATAATCCGCACATCTGCCGACAAACACACAAGAGCTTTCGTCCGCAAGCTCCTTGATAATATCCGACTGGATAATGAAAAGCTTATCATTTATCGGAATATCGACATTGTAGCTTGTATGTGGCGCACCGAAGGAGTTAGAACCCATTGCAAGAGTGTAAAGCAAGCTGTTTGTGGCCTTTTCATCGATGCTGTTTATTACGTCGGCATGAAAGCCACTCTTCTGGGCGGCAAGAGTTATAAGCTCTCTATCAACGTATTTGTAGCCGAGAAGTTCTGCGACCTTTTCACCTATTTCGCGTCCACCGCTACCGTACTGTCTTGCAATCGTAATTGATATTTTTTCTGACATATTCATACCTCCGTATAATTACTCTGATAATATTATATCATAAAAAGTCCCGTCTGTAAAGTATCATCTTCTATTTTCTTCATCTGCTACATAAATTTTATTACAAAGCTCATAGGAGGACAAAAATGAAGCCTATAAGAAGATTTATTGCAAGCGGGTTGCTTCTAACATTTTCAGCGCTTATAATGAGAAGCATAAGTGTTTCGTTCGGAGCTTATGTTTCAAGAAGCGCGGGCGCCGAGGCGATGGGAGTTTTTTCGCTTATTATGAGCGTTTTCGGCTTTGCGCTGACAGTTGCCACATCCGGGGTCAATCTTGCAGTTACAAGAATGATTTCCGAAGCACTCGGAGAGAATGACGAAGCACTTTTACATAAGAGTATGAGAAAATGCATCGGATATTGCCTGTTTTTTTCTTTAATATCCGCATTTTTGCTCTTCACGCTATCACCTTTTTTGGGCAACCGTATTTTGCACGATGCAAGAACAATCAGGCCGCTGAAAATTCTCGCCTTCTCCCTTCCCTTTATATCTCTTACATCGGCTTATAACGGATATTTCAGCGCTGTCAGGCGAGTTTATAAAAACACTATTTATTCGGTTTCTGAGCAGCTTATTAAAATATTTTTCACTGTAAAAATGTTTGAGATTTTTATTGACAAGGGCATAGAATTTGCTTGTATTGCTCTTGTTGGTGCAGATCTGATCTCCGAATTTTCAGCATTTTTAATATCGGGCATCATGTACTTCAGCGACAAAAAAAGATATTCAAATAAACTCGAATCAAAATATTCGGATAGCGAGATAAAGGGAAAGCTTTTTTCCATTGCACTGCCGGTTGCATTCAGCACCTATTTTCGCTCCTCCCTGCTTACCATTGAGCATATTTTGATACCTAAATGTCTTATAAAAAACGGACTTGACCGCTCTGTGGCTCTTTCCTCATACGGAACTCTTCACAGTATGGTATTTCCCATCGTTCTTTTCCCTGTTTCTGTTCTGTCTTCCTTTTCGGGACTTCTCATTCCCGAGCTTGCCGAAGCGAAGATCAAAAAAAGAAAGGTCGCTGTGCAGTATATTGCAAGGCGAGCCTTTCAGTTTTCATTTATTTTTTCGTTTTTGATCTCGGGAATCCTTATCTGCTTTTCAAGGGAGCTGGGAATGATAATATATAACAGCCCCGAGGCATCCCATTATATCAAGCTTTTGGCACCTCTTGTTCCCATAATGTACCTCGACGGAGTGACAGATGCAATGCTGAAGGGACTCGGAGAGCAGGTATATTCCATGAATGTCAATATAATAGACGCTCTTCTTTCGATATTTTTCGTTATGCTTTTATTGCCAAAATACGGAATGTCGGGATATATCGTAACCATTTACATAACGGAGCTTGTGAATTTCGCATTGAGCTTTTTCAGACTTTTAATGAAAACAAAATTAGACATTCACATTGCAAAAACCTTGCTATCCCCTGCTTTTTCGATAATCATAACATCATTTTTTGTGAAAATACTATTTTCCTTCGCAAAAATACAGGCAAGCGAAACAGTAAGCCTTGTTTTAAAATGTATTTTTGCGGCTTTTATATATTATTTTTTCATAAGAGCTACAAAAGGACTGTCAAAAAATGACACGTTATGGCTAAAAAATCTTTTTATTATCAAACGTTACTCGGAAGAACGGTACGAAGAGCGCCGAGATGCTCGCAGATATTCAGCTCCACTGCATCAAGAACGCCTTCGGAGTATTCGAAAATATTAAGCGCGGTATTTTCGCACCATTTTATATCCTTCATGCCGTCCGTTCCTACACCCATTACCCTTGCATAAAGGCAACGAAGGGGAGTTGCATGAGTTCCGATAAGAACGGTTTTGCCGTCGTTTTCTTTTGCGATCCTGTCAATGGTGGAATTTATTCTGCTGTAAAGCTCTTTTGTGCTTTCGCCGCCATTGCACCGACAATTTCCGATATCGTTAAGCCAAACATTGTAATTTTCCGGATAAAGCACGGGAAGATCGGCAAATTTATGTCCTTCCCACTCGCCCGCAAAAATTTCTCGAAGTCCGCTATCCTTGATTATCTCCTTACCCACCGCCCTTGCATAAGGCTCAACGGTATGGAAAGGACGAAGAAGATCGCTTGAATATATTACGTCAATAGGATACTCTTTTTTTACAAGATATTCGCAAAGAAGTCTTGCCTGCTCGTGACCTGTTTCTGTAAGATCCATATCCTTATGACCGACAAAGACCTTTTGCATATTAGCGATACTCTGAGCGTGCCTTACTATTATCAATTTTGTCATTTTTTACTCCAAGCTATCAAGATATTCACAAGCATGGGTTGCAGCGGAAGCACCGTCAGCAACGGCGGTTGCAAGCTGTCTCACACTCTTTTGTCGGCAATCCCCTGCAACGAAAACACCTGCGGTTTTCGTTCTGCAATCCTCACCCGATGCGGCATAGCCACCATCATCAAGGTCAATTATATTACCAAACGGCTCGTTTTCAGGAGCTTGACCAACAGCCACAAAAAGTCCATCAAGAAGAATTCTTTTTCCGCTGTCAAGCTCGATTCCCGAAAGCTGCTTATCTCCGAGAAAGGCAACGATCTTGGCGGGAGTAACTATTTCGACATTTTCTCTTTCTTTTATTTTGTTGACAAGGTCAATATCGCCTCTGAAGCTATCTCTTCTATGAATAAGATAGACCTTTTTACAAAGATCGGAAAGATAAAGTGCATCCTGAAGCGCGGTATTTCCGCCCCCGACCACAGCAGTATTCTTTTCCTTGAAAAATGCACCGTCACAGACCGCACAATAGGAAATTCCGCTGCCTATAAGGTCATCCTCGCGGTCAAGACCAAGCTTTTTATGCTTTGCTCCGCCTGCGATTATCACTGCCTTCGCCTCAAATTCGCCGCTGTCGCATATTACTTTTTTAGTATTTTCCTGTGCTTCAATGGAAATTACTCTGTCAAATTCTATTTCCGCGCCAAGCTCGTTTATCTGCTCAAAAAGATTGTCTGCGAGCTCCATTCCGCTGATTTTCTTTACAAAAGGATAGTTTTCGACGCAAGGCGAATAGGTTATCTGACCGCCTATCATTTCCTTTTCGATAACAAGCACGCTCTTCCCCGCTCTTCTTGCATAAAGTGCGGCTGTCATGCCTGCGGGACCTGCGCCGATGACAATTATATCATACATATTTTTAACCTCAAAAAACGGAGCAACCGCAGATGCGGTTGCTCCGCGTTATTTTAAATAAAGGATTTAATTGCGGGAACGCCTGTGAGAATTTCTATTTTCTCATCCTTACGGGCGATAAGTGTTGGCGCCTGCTTGATGTCATAGCGCTCAACAAGCTCCTTAACATCCTCTGCGAGAACTGTATTATATGCGATTCCTGCCTTTTCAAGCATGGAAATTGCAACCTTACAGTTGGGGCAAGTTTTTGTAGTTACAAGAAGCGGGATAGCGAGTCCGAAGGGATCATTAACCACGGGCTTTTCTACCTTGCTTGCCGCAATTATTTCGGCTCTGTTTGCCGACATATGGGAATTCATAAGATCATAGACCTTACGCTCCTTATATTCCTGAAGCTTACCGTCGTTCCAGTTCTGAACGGGACGGTAGTAGCCTGTAATACGGCTGTAAACCTCTGTTTTCTTGCCACACTCGGGACAAGTGAACTTCTCACCCGGAATATATCCGTGATCAACACAAATTGAATATGTGGGCGAGATGGAATAATAAGGAAGTCTGTAATTTGTTGCGATCTTACGAACAAGATCTGCTGCAGCCTTCCAATCGGGAAGCTTTTCGCCAAGGAATGCATGGAAAACAGTACCCGATGTATAAAGTGTCTGAAGCTCGTCCTGAATATCAAGAGCTGTAAATACATCCTCTGTATAGCCAACAGGAAGATGCGAGCTGTTTGTATAATAAGGAGTTCCGCCCTTTTCGTTTGCTGTAACGATATCGGGATATCTTGCGATATCATGCTTTGCAAGACGGAATGATGTGGACTCTGCGGGAGTTGCCTCAAGGTTATAGAGATCGCCGTATTCCTCCTGATAGTCGGAGAGACGCTCTCTCATATGGTTGAGAACCTCCTTTGTGAATTCCTGTGTTGCTCTCTGTGTAAGATCAGCATGGAGCCACTTTGCATTGAGACCAACCTCGTTCATACCCACAAGACCGATGGTTGAGAAATGATTATCGAATGTTCCGAGATATCTCTTTGTATAAGGATAGAGACCCTCGTTAAGAAGTCTTGTGATAACTGTTCTCTTAATATGGAGAGAACGTGCGGAAATATCCATAATGCGGTCGAGACGACGGTAGAAATCCTCTTTATCGCTTGCAAGATACGCAATTCTGGGCATATTGATGGTAACAACACCAACAGAGCCTGTGCTTTCACCGCTTCCGAAGAAGCCTCCCGACTTTTTACGAAGCTCGCGCAGGTCAAGACGGAGACGGCAGCACATACTGCGGACGTCATTGGGCTCCATATCGCTGTTTACATAGTTAGAGAAATAAGGTGTACCGTATTTTGAGGTCATCTCAAAGAGAAGCTTATTATTCTCTGTTTCGGACCAGTCAAAATCACGAGTGATGGAATATGTGGGGATAGGATACTGGAATCCGCGTCCGTTTGCATCGCCCTCAATCATGGCTTCAATGAATGCACGGTTGACCATATCCATCTCTGCCTTACAATCCTTATATTTGAAGTCAACCTCCTTACCGCCGATGATACAGTTCTGCTCTGCAAGGTCTGCGGGAACAGTCCAGTCAAGAGTGATATTGGAGAAGGGAGCCTGTGTACCCCAACGTGAGGGAGTATTTACTCCATAAATGAATGACTCGATGCACTTCTTTACCTGATCGTAATTGAGGTTATCTATCTTAACAAAGGGTGCAAGATAGGTATCGAATGAAGAAAACGCCTGTGCTCCTGCCCATTCATTCTGCATGATACCGAGAAAGTTTACCATCTGGTTGCAGAGAGTTGCAAGATGCTTTGCGGGTGCAGATGTGATCTTTCCAACAACACCACCAAGTCCTTCCTTGATAAGCTGACGAAGTGACCATCCTGCGCAGTAGCCTGTGAGCATTGAAAGGTCATGAATATGAATATCGGCATTTCTGTGCGCATTTGCGATCTCGTCATCATAGATCTCGGAGAGCCAATAGTTAGCAGTGATCGCACCCGAGTTAGAAAGGATAAGACCGCCGACAGAATATGTTACTGTGGAATTCTCCTTAACACGCCAGTCGGAAACATTTACATACTTATCTACAATATCCTTATAGTCAAGGATAGTGGATTTCATATTTCTCATCTTTTCGCGCTGACGGCGATAAAGAATATAAGCCTTTGCAACATCTGCATATCCTGCCTGAACGAGAACAGACTCAACGCTGTCCTGAATATCCTCAACGGCAACAAGGCCGTCCTTTATCTTTTCGGTAAAATCCGCAGTTACCTTAAGTGCGAGAAAATCAATAATATTTTGGTTGGTTTCCTTTTCGAGCGCTTCAAATGCCTGTGAAATAGCGCCACTGATCTTGGCAAGGTCAAAATCTACGACCTTGTTGTCTCTTTTTAGAACTCTGTACATAATCTCCTCCGTTTTTCAGTTTTTTCGTTAGTGAGGAAATTATACCATATCTTGTGGCAAATGTCAATTAGCAATATTTCACAGATAATATCGCGCTTTTTTGTGCACAAGCACATATTGTGCTAAATATTGTTTTTTGACACTATATATTGTGTTCGGATAATTATACACCTCTGATTTCGGCATCAGGGACATATTTTCGGGCAATTTCAATATATTGATTCATCTGTTCCTTATCAAGTCCGTGCATTTCAGCACAAATAAGGTCTCCCGAATCAACGAAATTTTGCAAATACCAGCGCCTTGCGCCTGCAATAAGCCTGCCGATATCTTCTATATCCTGTGGGCTATGAAGCTCAGAAACAACAGTGGTTCTAAACTCATAATCAACATCGGAATTCATCAAAACTTCTATGCTCTCGCATACTCTTTCCGTGTCATAACCGAGTCTTCCCACCGTTTCCGAATATTTATTCAGAGAATTTTTAATATCCACCGCAACATAGTCAACAAGACCGAGAGAAACAAGCTCCCTGAGCTTTTCCGGAAAGCTTCCGTTGGTATCGAGCTTCACCTTGAAGCCCATGTCCTTTATTTTTTTGATAAAATCAACAATATCAGCCTGAAGCAGTGGCTCACCGCCGGTTATAGCCACCCCTTCAAGTGTTCCCTGCCTTTTTTTCAGAAATTCAAAAATATCGTCGGCAGAATATTCCTCTCCATTTCTACCGAGGACAAGCGAGGCATTATGACAAAAAGGGCAACGGAAATTACAGCCACCTGTAAAAACCGTACAGGCAAGATGGCCCGGATAATCAAGAAGTGTGAGCTTTTGAAGTCCTTTTATAACCATCAGAATGCCCAATTACCTTTCTCGAATATCTGAACCTTTCTGCCGTCTCTCGTATATGCAACGATATTAAGATCCTCTGAGCCTATCATAAAATCCTCGTGCATGATGGAATCGTTAAGACCCATTTTATGACATTCTTCCATAGTATATTTATCATAATCCTTGATACATTCCATAAATCCTCTGCCAAGAGCAAGATGGCATGACGCATTTTCATCAAACAGAGTATTGCAGAATGTAATTCCAAGGTTATTTATGGGGGAATCATATGCAATAAGAGCACATTCGCCAAGATATGCCGCGCCCTCGTCCATTCCTATCATCTTTTTGAGAAGGTCGGCATTTTTCTCGGCTGTTACCTCCACTGCCTTTCCCTTTTCAAATCTGATGCTGAAGTTTTCTATCAGCTCACCATTGTAGGAAAGAGGCTTTGAGGAATAAACGATGCCCTCGGCAGTATCCTTATGGGGAGAGGTAAATACTTCCTCGGATGGGATATTGGGATTATAATAATCACCGCCAAGGGTATATTCGCCGCCTCCTGCAAATTTGCTTTGGGGCATAAGTCCAACTGTGAAGTCGGTTCCGTTTGAGGATGTATAGTGAAGCTTTTCAATATCAAGAGAATTAAGATAATCGCAGCGCTTTGCAAGGTCCTCGTTATGCTGCTTCCAAGCCGCAATGGGGTCTTCGGTTGCTCTCGATGCCGCAAGAATGGCTTCCCAGAGCTTTTCCATGGCAACGCTCGTTCTTTCATTCGGGAACAATTTCTTTGCCCATTTTGCGCCCGGCACCGCCGCAATGCACCACTGATATTTATTATCCATCTTATCTCTGAAAGGCTTTACTACCTTTCTTTTCGCACCCATTGCGCGGCTGTATTTTTCTTGATCAATTCCCGAAAGTCCGTCGGGATCCTCACTGATAAGATAAATTCTCGCAGGGAGAGTGTCAACCTGATGCTGAAGCCTTGCCTTCTGCCATTTTTCGGTCTTTGAAAGAGTTTCAAGGGATTGATATTTAACAGCAAGCTTTGTAAGAGGCTGATAATCAAAATCAACTATAACCTTTTTTGCACCCGCCTTGTAGCACTCCTCTGCTACCATATATACAAACTCCGGCTGCTCAAGCTCTGCTGTGATCATAACATCCTGATCTTTTCTTACGTTTACACCCATAGTTGCGATAAGCCTCGCATAATTTTTAAGAACTGATTTTTTCATTTTCTACACTCCAAAATATTTTTTTATTTCATCCTTTGTATTTTTTATGCTACCTTGTATCATTTCGCTGCTTCCCCCTCCCTTTGCGGATATCTTTTCCCTCATATCCGCAGAAAGCGCACGAAGATCTGCACTCTTTGATGTTGCCACAAAGGTATAGCCATCAATATCATTTCCGCTGAAAACAGCGCATATACCACCGCATTTTTCTGCGCACGCATTCATGAGCTTTCTCATGTCACTTTGAGTTGCTTTCTCCTCAAAAATACAGACATTTCCTTCTGTCGGCTCTATCTCTGCAATTTTGTATTGGGAAAGTGCGCTCCGAAGCTCATAATTTTTTTGCTTAAGCTCCGATATTTCGTTTTCAAGCCTTGCTATCGCCTCTCCAAGCTTATCCTGCTTTACAGAAAGTGACCTTGCAGCCTCGGAGATCATATGATATCTCGCGTCGTAATCGAAAAGTGCATCAAAGCCGCAAAGAAGATGGATTCTAGTTCCACCCTTGTTTTTTTCAAAATCAAGAAGCTTGATCATTCCGATCTCACCTGTTGCGGTAACATGAGGAGCACAGCAAGCACAGGCATCATAGCCCTCGATAGTTACTATCCTCACATTTTCCGTAAGGTCAAGCTTACTTCTGTATTGGAGATTTTTGAGCGCTTCGGGGGTCGGATATTCACAGGTGATTCGCACATTTTCCGTTACTGCTTTATTGGCAAGAAATTCTATCATTCTGATATTTTCTCCCGTAAGGACCCCGTTTATATCAAGAGTTACATCCTCATGCCCCATATGGAATCCAACATTGTCAAATCCGAAATGTCTATGTATAAGCCCCGAAACGATATGCTCACCCGAATGATTCTGCATTCTGCGGAATCTTTTTTCAAAATCAAGCTTACATTTGTAATTTTGACCGACCTCAAGTGGCTTGTCGGCGAAATGAGTGATAATCCCCGCAGATATCTGAGCATCAAGAACACAGGCGTCGCCTATAATGCCCGTATCGGCATTTTGCCCACCGCCCTCGGGGAAAAACGCGGTCTTATCGAGAATTACTCTATATAATTTTCCGTCCTTTTCACATGAAAGAGCTGTTGCGAAAAACTCGTTCAGATGACTGTCCTCTTCATAGAGCTTAATGGTTTCTATCATTTTCCAACCGCCGTTCCGAGAAGGTGCACAAGCTCAAGATTTGATGCTCTTACTATCCTTTTAAGGGTCGGAACGCTGCGAAGTCCTTCCCCAAGAACATCCGAATAAGCATCAAACGGTCTTGATATCTGACCGCCAAGAACAAGTGCCTCGATCTTGTATTCATTGAAAAGCTCCACAAGCACTGCAGCGATGGCTTTTGCCATTTCGCGGTAAGCTCTGATGCAAATCTCATCTCCCGCAAGCGCACCGTCGATTATGTCACGGCAAGCGAGAGCTTTTCCGCCGCTTTCTTCCTTATAAAGTCGCTCAAGGCCTCGAAGCGAAACAAATTCTTCTGCAATCGTTCCCATATAAGGCGTATCGTATCTTTCATAAAGCGGCTCGCCGCCGGCTTTCCTTAGAGGCTCGCCGTCCACCATCATTCCATAGCCAAAGCCCGTGCCTATCATAACCCCTGCAACTCTCTTGCAATCGGGTACATCCACCGCCGCACCTTGGATAAATGCCGCGGAATCGTGCATAAATCTGACGGGAACACCGGGTGCAGCTTCCTCAAACCAAGGGAGAAGAGGCACATCCTTTATCGATAAGTATTTATGCTCCATATGGCTTATTCCCTTTTCATAATCAAAGGGTGCAGGTATATCGACGTGTATAGCATCAAGCGCGAGACCGTTTTTCTCTGCATTCTTCACGCCGCGCTTCAGAATTGCTATATATCCGCTCTTGATCTCATCAAGAGGTCCGGAAGAATTTGCAGGCTCACTGTCAAGTGTTCCGTCAACGAGCATTTTGCCGACGAAAAGCCCTGCTTTAACATTAGTTCCGCCAACATCAATGGCAAGCACTACCTTTTCCATAATTTTTCTCCTTTGTTTTTTACTGTTTTATATTTTACACCAAAAAAAGACTTTTGTCCATAGTATTTTTAATTTTCTATTTACATAATTTAAAATCTATGGTATAATATCTTAACGATTGTGATTTTAAGAGGAAAATTATGACGATAATAGATAGTATAACTCTCTCTCCCGAAGAAACGGAAAATATTGGCAGAATTCTTGCAGAAAAGATATTGAATGACAGCTCGCTTCCGCGTTTTGTTGCTCTTTACGGCGATCTCGGAGTTGGAAAGACCGCATTTGTGCGCGGCTTTACATCGGCTGTTACAACAAATGCCACTGTAAAATCCCCTACATTTACGCTGGTAAATGAATACAAGGGCGGAAAGCTTCCCGTGTTTCATTTTGATATGTATAGAATCGAGGATGAGGACAGCCTTTATTCTATCGGATTCTACGATTACCTTGACAGAGGAATTTGCCTTACCGAATGGACGGAGAACATTGAATTTGCTTTGCCCGAAGAATTCATCAAGGTAACTATAACAAAAAATAATATAGAAAATACCGAAAGCCGTTCTGTTGCGGTAGAGCTTATTTGGGAGGGTTGATATGAAAATACTTGCAATAGACAGCACCGCGATAGTCGGCTCATGTGCAGTGCTTGAGGATGAAAAGCTTCTTTCTCATTTCACTGTTAATAACGGAAACACGCATAGCGAAACGCTTTTGCCCATGATAGAAGCCTCGCTTAAATTGCTCGGATTAACCGCATATGATATCGACATATTTGCGCTTGCCGAGGGCCCCGGCTCCTTTACAGGTGTAAGAATCGGCGCGGCGACGATCAAGGGGCTTGCCTTCGGAAAGGAAAAGCCCTGCATCGGTGTTTCAACCCTTGAGGCGCTGGCTGAAAATCTTTCGTCCTCAAACGGAATAATTTGCCCGGCTATGAACGCAAGGCGAAATCAGGTTTACAATGCGCTATTCAGATGCAAGGACGGAATTATTCAAAGACTTACCGAGGACAGAGCAATTTCGGTAAGCGATCTTGAGGAAGAGCTGAAGGCTTTTGATGAGCCGATATTTATTTGCGGTGACGGTGATTTTCTTCTTTATGAATCAAGCACAAAAACAGTTGAATATCGTTTTGTCAGTGAAAATTTGCGCCATCAAAACGGAGTCTCCGTTGGTCTTTGCGCATTGAAAAAATATAAAAACGGCGATGTGAAAACAGATATCACCATCGCTCCCACTTACCTTCGCCCATCGCAGGCGGAAAGAACAAGAAATGAAAAGCTTAAGGATAATTAACAATGAAAAAATTAGTTATAGGCGCAGATCACGCGGGATATGCTTTGAAGGATAAGATCAAGGCTGTACTTATTGAAAGAGGCTATGAGGTTACAGATGTTGGAACATTTTCAGCGGAAAGCTGCAAATATCCTATAATTGCCCACGAGCTTTGCAAGAACATTCAGGAAGGCAAGAGCGAAATGGGAATTCTTATCTGCGGCACGGGTGTTGGTATGTCACTCTGCGCAAACAAGCATAAGGGCATCAGAGCCGCTTGCGTTTCCGACACATTCAGCGCAAGACTCACAAGAATGCACAATGATGCGAATGTTCTTTGCTTTGGCGAAAGAGTTGTTGGCTATGGACTCGCAATGGAGCTTGTTGACGCGTTCATCGAAACAGAATTTGAGGGCGGCAGACACGCAGAGAGAGTTGCCCTTATAAACTCAATAGAAAGCGAAGATTTTGACACGCTCAAATAATTAGAAATTAAGATTCAAAACTAATTATATTAGGAGAAAAAATGTGCAAATTAAAGGATTTTTTCGGCTCGGTCGCATCTGTTCTGCGCGCTGTAACAGGTAATACAAGAGACAAAATATTCACCTCTGCAATCATCGTTGCAGGCGGCTCTTCCCTTCGCATGGGCGGTGACAGAACAAAGCAGATGATGCTTATTTGCGGAAAACCCGTGGTTGTCCATACATTGCTCGCTTTTCAAAGCTGCGAAAGAATATCAGAAATAATCGTTGTAGCAAAGGAAGACGATATACCGCTTTACAGCGAAATCGCAAAAAAATACGGCATTACAAAGCTTGCAAGGGTCGTAAAGGGCGGAGATACAAGACAAGCATCTGCTCTTTGCGGATTTGATGCAGCATCTCCTAAAGCTGATTTCGTTGCGATACACGATGCGGCAAGATGCCTTATCTCAAATGATGATATATGCAATGTACTTGACGCAGCAATAAAATACGGTGCTGCAAGTGCTTCTGTCGGTGTTTCGGATACTGTAAAAATCGTTGATAAAAATGGCTTTTCTGTCCGTACCGAGGACAGAAATTCAGTTATGCTTGCTCAAACTCCTCAGATCTTCGGAAGGAATCTTTACTGCGCTGCCGCATATACAGCAAAGGAAGAAGGCTTTGAAGTAACAGATGACAATATGCTTGCAGAGCGCATCGGGTACAAGGTCAAAATGGTTGATTGCAGCAGAGAAAATATTAAAATCACTTTTCCCGAGGACATTGAAAGGGCAGAAAAAATTATAAACAAACGAAGAGAGGCCGAGGAAAAATATGTTTAGAATTGGTCACGGTTATGATGTTCACAGGCTCGTCGAAGGAAGAAAATTGATAATCGGCGGTGTAGAAATCCCCCACGAGGTCGGTCTTCTCGGTCATAGCGATGCTGATGTTCTTCTCCATGCAATTATGGATTCCTTGCTCGGCGCTGCCGCACTTGGTGACATTGGAAAGCTATTTCCCGATAATGATAATGCTTTTAAGGGAGCAGACAGCCTTGTTCTTACTCAAAAGGTAGGAATGCTTATTAAAGAAAATGGTTATACCATCTCCAATATTGATGCAACTGTTATTGCACAAGCACCCAAGCTCGCTCCACACATTGATAAAATGCGAGAAAACATAGCAAAAGGACTTGACACCGATATCGACCGCATAAGCATTAAGGCAACCACCGAGGAAAAGCTCGGCTTTACAGGAAAAAAAGAAGGCATTGCGGCTCATGCTGTTTGCCTTATAGAAAAATAAATAGGGCTGCCAATGACAGCCCCTATATAATTCGGGAATTTCTGATGCTTTACTAATCACACATCCTTGATTTTTATAAATCACACTATCAGATTCATCCCTATTGCTTTCATACTAAATTTTATGTCTGAAAGCAATGTTTCGTTACAAAATTCGTCGCAAATCGACATAAAACAAGGAGGTTTAAAATGACATTTATATCACCGTCTGTTCTCGCCTGCGATTTTTCCCATCTTGCGGACGAGGTAATAAAAATGGAGGCCGCCGGTGCCGATTATCTGCATCTTGATGTTATGGACGGTCATTTCGTTCCTAATATCAGCTTTGGCCCCGGTGTGATCTCTTCCGTAAGAAAGGTCAGCCGTCTGCTTTTTGATGTTCATCTTATGATAAGCGAGCCCGCTAAATATCTCGACAGCTTTATTCGCGCGGGCGCGGATATAATAACCATTCATGCAGAAAGCGAAGGCAATATAGGCGAGATGATCGACTATATCAAGGAGCACGATGTCAGAGCCGGTCTTGCGATCTCTCCAAAAACCTCCTATGAGGTTGTGCTTCCCCATCTTGACAAGCTTGATATGGTACTTGTTATGACAGTCGAGCCGGGCTTTGGCGGTCAGAAGATGATTCCCGAAACTCTTGATAAATGCCGAATACTTCGTCGCGAGATAACTATGAGAGGTCTTACGACCAATATCGAGGTCGATGGCGGCATAAATGCAGAAAATGTTTGGCTCTGCTCCTCAAACGGTGCTAATGTTATCGTTGCAGGCTCTGCTATTTTCGGCTCAAGCAAACCAAGAACAGTCATTTCAAAGATGAAGAGCGAATGTGAGCTTCACCCCTTTGCGGGTTGATCATAAAAGGTCAAGCTCATTCATCAGCTTATATAGCTTTTCCCTGTTCTCATCGCTTATTGAGCATAGAGGAAGACGGAATTCCTCATGACAAAGACCTTTTGCGGCAAGGGCTGTCTTTACGGGTATCGGATTCACCTCTGAAAACATAGCACGCATGAGAGGTAAATATTTTTTGAAAATGCTTCTTGCTTCATCTGTATTCCCTTCAAAATATTTTTTGCAAATATCGTGTATTTCCCGGGGAATAATATTTGAAGCAACGGATATCGTTCCTTTTCCACCGAGTGCAAGGCACGGGAATATCTCATCATCATTTCCGGTGTAAACATCAAGAGATTCGCCACATTCAAATATAAGCTCTGCGCAGCTTACGATATCGGGGTTTGCTTCCTTAACAGCAACTACATTTTCGATTTTTGATAATTCCTTGTAGCTTTGAAGAGTTATATTGACGCTTGTTCGTGTTGGAACATTATAAAGGATTATCGGCAGATGAGTGCTTTCAGCAATTACCTTATAGCTTTCTATCAACCCCTTTTGCGTTGCTTTATTATAGTACGGAGTCACCACAAGGCAAGCATCAGCACCCATATCGGTTGCTATTTTAGTGAGTCTTTGAGCTTTAGCGGTATCGTTACTGCCGCTTCCAAGAATAAGAGGTAATCTTCCTGCTATTTTTTCTTTGGAAAATTTTGCAAGTGATTTGAATTCATCCTCCGTAAGCGTTGTGGCTTCACCCGTAGTCCCCGAAACCACCAAGGCATCTATGCCATTTGTTATCTGATACTCTATAATGTTACCCAATGCTTCAAAATCTATTTTACCACCATAGAATGGTGTTACAAGGGCTGTTGCAGCCCCACTGAAAACCGATTTTTTATTTTTACTCATATATATCTCCTATATATTTATTTCCTCAGTAAATTATATGCAGAGAAATATTTTGTAGTTACCCAAGGAAAGGCAAGGATATGTCAGAAACCATCACAAACAAAAAGGCTCCCACAGATCTTAAAACCAAGGATTTTTACTATGATCTTCCCGAGGAGCTGATTGCACAGCATCCCATGGAAAAGCGTGATAATTCACGTCTTTTGGTGATAGACCGCAAAAGCGGCGAGCTTCAGCATAAGCACTTTTACAATATAATCGACTACATAAATCCCGAAGATGTGCTTGTTATCAATGATTCAAAGGTCATTCCCGCAAGGCTTTACGGTCACGCCGAGGGACGAGAGGATGCAAAGATCGAGCTTCTTTTGCTTCGCTCACACGGACTTGACACATGGGAAACTCTTGTTAAGCCGGGAAAAAGAGCAAAAATCGGCAGTAGGCTTGTTTTCGGAGACGGTCTTCTTACAGGTGAGATCACGGACATCGTTGAAGAGGGTAACAGAATAATAAAATTTGATTACGACAGAGAAAAACATTCTAATGTTTATGAAATTTTACATCAGATAGGTCTCATGCCCCTTCCACCTTATATTACAGAACGTCTCAGTGACAACAGCAGATACCAGACGGTTTACGCAAAGGACGAAGGCTCAGCGGCAGCACCAACTGCGGGACTGCATTTCACTCCCGAGCTTCTTGAAGCCATAAGAGCAAAAGGCTGCGCCATTGCTCCCGTTATGCTTCATGTTGGACTTGGAACCTTCAGACCGGTGAAAGCTGACAGAATTGATGAGCATATCATGCACACGGAATTTATTTCGGTTTCGGAGGAAAGTGCAAGAATAATAAATGAGCGAAAGGCCGCCGGAGGCAGAATCATTGCTGTCGGCACAACATCCTGCCGAACTCTCGAAAGTGTTGCCGATGAAAACGGTATTATTAAGCCAATAAGCGGAGATACGGGAATTTTTATCTATCCGGGATATAAATTCAAGGCAGTCGATGCTCTCATTACCAATTTCCACCTTCCCGAAAGCACTCTGCTTATGCTCGTTTCCGCATTTTATAACAGAGAAAAAATGCTTGAGGCATATAATACAGCGGTGGACGAGAAATATAGATTTTTCTCCTTTGGCGACGCGATGTTTATATGTTGACAACCAAACACAAAACGCGCATGAAAGCACGATTCATGCAAAAATTACAACATAATATGTTGACAAATTGGACATAATATGATATACTATTATCGAAAGGAGTTGATATTATGTCTAAAGTATCTACGAACATCAGCCTTGATGCTGAAACCAAAGCTAAAGCGCAGGTAATGCTTGCTGATCTTGGAATGGATCTTTCTACTGCTGTAAACATTTTTCTTCGTCAAATGCTTTATGAAGGTGGAATTCCGTTTTCTATTACCAGAGATGTTCCTAACAAGATTACTCTTGAAGCAATGAAAGAAGCACAGGAAATGTTCCGTTCTCCCGAAAAGTACAAGAAGTATGACAATGTAGACAGTATGATGGAGGACATTTTAGGTGAAGTATGAGATCGTACCTTCCAATCAATTTAAGAAGGATTTAAAATTAGCGCAAAAACGCGGATATGATCTTGATAAAATAAAAAAGGTTATTACTGCTCTTGCGAACGGTGAAACACTTGAAGCAAAATATCGTGACCATTTGCTTACCGGTAATTACGGCGGTTATCGAGAATGTCATATTCAACCGGATTGGTTGCTCGTATATCAAATAGACGGAAATCAATTGATATTGTTCTTGGCTCGAACAGGCACGCACAGCGATTTGTTTTGAGCTTTACCGATTGGTTTGTACAACATTGCCGATCGGTAATTTCTTATATAACATCAACATCGGAGATGCCTGTTACATTTGCTAAATTTTATGTGATATATCATATATAAATCATGCAACATTACCAATCGGTAAAACTGAATATCCAATCGGTAATTCTTTCGGCAACAATAGAAATAAAACTAAAAAACTTTCCGAAATCTATTGACAAAATAGGATATATCCTATATAATATATGTGTAGGATAAAACATTCCATTTTTACGGAGAATAATCAATGAATGAGATCAAAATCAGGTATTCAAAGGACGCACTGAAATTTTTATCAAAATTGGATAAAAAATCGGTTGGTAGAATCCGTGATGCTATTACAGGACTAACTTATAATCCACCCGTTGGAGACATCAAAACAATGCAAGGCTACAACGACGGAAGGAAACGACTCCGTGTTGGCTCGTGGAGAATTATCTACCGGCACGAAAATGAAGAAATGGTTGAGATCATCTTCGTGATTGATATTGGTAATCGCGGAGATATATACAAATAAGGAGGTATCTTTTATGTCAAGTATTGCGATTGAAGCGGCACGCTTAATGGATGCTCTGCCCGAAGCAGACAAAGCGTTTGCTTACGAGTTTATCAAGAAATTGGTTTTAGCTTGGGATCCCGATTTTACTAAGGTAACTGCCGATGAGGCAAAAAGAATAGAGGATGCGGAAAACAGCGGCTACGTTGATGCAGACGAAATTGATTGGGAGAGCATTGGAACCGATGAGTAATATAACCCGTATTGTCGAAGCGGACGAAATTATACAAGCATTGATCGAGGCAAGACGCGCGTCGGGAATGACGCAAAAGGAATTGTCAGAACTTACAGGAATCGCCCAGGGGGACATCAGTAAGCTGGAAAAGGGAAATTCGAATCCTTCTCTGCGTACTTTGATTCGGCTTGCCGAAGGAATGGGAATGCAGTTAAAAGTGGAATTTTGTCCTTCAAGCCATTAACTCAGCAGGGCATTTTTTGCCCTGCTGAGTTTTTGAATTTAAGCATTAAAAATTACCAATTGGTTATGTAAGTTACCAATCTTATATCCCATCAACATCGGTGATGCTATGCTCATCCTTTAAAGGATGAGCTGATGAAAAATGAATAATCAAAAAGGTGCCGCCTCAAATACAAAAATTTGAGACGTCACCTTTCCTTTTATTCAAACAGATCGATTCCTTTATTTGTCAGAACCTTTTGAACCTCTTTATAGTCAAGTGATTTATTGGATTTATTGTTTTTCACACAAAGCGCCGCAGCGATTCCCGCTGCCTCAGCGATATTGAGCGCAATATTCATTACTCTGTAAGACGCGTGTGCTCTGTGTGTTCCGCTTATACATCTACCCGAGGTAAACAGATTTTCGTTTACGAGAGGCACTATGCATCTATACGGAATATCATATTTCTGGGTTGAAACAGGAAGAGTTTCGCTTTCTGCCTGCCCTGCCCCTCCGGGATTATGGATATCAATGGGAAAATCCGCCTTATGTACGATAACATCCTCGAAGGGTCTGCCGTCAATAAGCGAATCAGCGTCAAGAACATACTGTCCCATAACACGTCTTGATTCTCTGACGCCAACAACATCGGAGCTGTCCTTGATAAATACATTTTCAAAGCCTTCAACATTGCTTTTCAGAAAATCAATTATCATCTTCGTCTGTCTCCGAAGTGCGACCTGTGCTTTGGTATATTCCAAGGGATCAAGAGGATTGAATCCATTTATCTGTGTGGCATTAACAACTCTTTCATCCGAGTTTTTGCCCGGATAAAGTCTGCCGATATTAACCTCGGGAGGAAGCTCGCCTTTTTCGCAGGCTTCTCGGCACATATGCAAAAATCCGCCATTTTTCAAGATGGTTTCGTCCTCTTCGTGGTAACAGGTCAGCTTTTGCATGGGATCGATTCCGCCTATTGTAAACATTATTGACATCGGCTGAACAAGACCGTCCTCCCTACCGTATTCTGTTTTCTCACCCGCTAGATAAGAAAGGACACCGTCACCTGTTCCGTCAATAAACACCTTTCCCTTGATAGCCTTCAGACCATACTGTGTTGAAATAATGACAGATTGGATCCTGTTATTCTCAATTATTACATCGGAAAGAGATGTATTGAGATAAACGTCAATTCCCTTCTCATCAAGCAAAGCAGTAAGCCTGATCTTTGCTTCCTCTGCATTGCAATCGGGCTTGTTTTCATCTGAAAGATAGCGTATAATGAAATCTGCCATTGTGTTGTCAATATAGCGTCCCATAAGCGGAGAAACATGACCTATAGTTATATTTCCGACAACAACGCCCGCGCGCTCAATTATCAACACTCGCATTCCGAGGTCTGCGGCAGAAATAGCTGCACCGATACCACCGGGGTCTCCACCCGCTATCACAATGTCGTATTCGCCTATCACATCAATAAGTTTTCTATATTCCATAATTCACCTCAGCAACAAATCTGTTGAAATTCGTTTTTTCCCTTTCTCAAAGCATATCCCTTATAATTGAACTTATCATAAGTGACGTTTGATCTACTGCGCGGAGCACAATTCCCGAAAATGATTAAAAATTCTTCATTGGCACTCGGATCAAAGGCATTAACCTGTGATAAGCAATCATGGGCAAATTTGAGTTTTTCTTTTTCTATGGTATCTCTCTCGTCACATGGATTATAAGCTATAATCACCTTTAAGGGACATTTTATGTGCGCAAGCTTGATAAGCTCATCGGTCCAATCGGGTGAATCGTTTTCATGCTCAACTGCAATCATCAAATCCCATAAATGACGCGCCAGCCCGAGCTTTTTACTGTGTTCCTCATCAATATCGGTACATTTTGTTTTCCATCCAACAGTATCGATTTTGAAATACTCATTTTGGAATGTATAACCTGCCTTATTTATAATTTGAGGAACGATAATTTTGTTTATGAGTCTTGTGTATGCCGACTGATCGCTTTTTTAGATCTTCAAATAATTATCTTTACCATCATATATGTATTCTTCTTTTGTAAGATCAAGAAAATGTACGAAAAATTCATTCGCGTTCAAGTCATTTATGCCTCCAAATAGAAATCAAAGCAATTGTAGCATAAATCACAAAAAAGTCAATACGACAATTAAATATTTTTTATGTCAATATTTTTATAATTTGAAACACATTTGTAATGATTTTTTTCTTGACTTTTTTTAAAAAATGTTATATAATATTCAGTGCTTATCTCATTCCCGATAAGCGCAGAAATGGGGGCGCAATGGTTTCGACAGGGATTCTGAGGTATGATAAGCGTGGCGGGCCGGCTAATCCCGATAAAATGGCTAAATTAAAAAATAAACGACAACTCTACAGTTGCAATGGCTGCCTAATTAAGTGCGTCCTCGGACGCATTTAATGGCAGTGCTGCGGTTCATTTAATACCGCCCGTTCCGCCGAGGAATACTGCGACCTCGGCCTGAGCGTCATTTACAGCAGTGAACTTGCATTGGTCTTTCGCCCTTGAACCGATCAAGCATAAAAGGGCTACCGCAAAGGAAAGTCTGTTTGCCGACGTTCCCACGCGGGAATTCTTAAAAGACAAACTGCCCACGGAGAAAGTCATATCAACGGGTTTTTGGACACGGGTTCGATTCCCGTCGCCTCCACCATTCGAATTCAAGTAAACAGTAAAATTACAAAAATACGCCTTATAGTAAGCATTGGCTGGCTATAAGGCGTATTGCTTTGTGATGGCGACTATCGCCATAGATAATAAATTTAGAAAAACTGATGAAAATTGAGGCTAAAACAGCTACACACCGCTTTTGTCAAGTAAAACCATTAGTATTTTATAAGAACCTCTATTCTTCTGAAAAATCACGCAATTGCGTTTGAGCCCTTGTAGTACAAGGCTTTTCTAACGCAGTTTTTACGCAAATTTTACGTGAAAACTACGTTTTTTCCTCAATTCTTCCTTTTTTGCTCCGACAGGGGTTTAATGCGATGGTTGATAAAATTAAGCCGCAGGATATGCTTGATACACATACTCATATATTCTTTGCTTATAATCTGCAACCTCATTATCGTCATAGCTTTCGGGAAGATCAGCCCATAGCAGATCACGAATCAAGACATTGACAATAGACTGCGTTTCTTCCTTGTCACGCCAGTGATCCAAATCATGTATGCAGGATTTCACTTTTGAAAGCATAGTTTTAGAAAGCGCTTTTACCTTCTTGATCTCATCTTTAGTAAGTGAATCCTTGCCGTTGACAAGCAAATCAAAGATAGTCAATTCCTCATCGCTGTCAAAACCTTCTCGAACATAACGCTTCTGCTCATCGTCAAGAGTGTTGACAAGTTTGATTAGATTTTCAAATATAACAGCTATCTCGTCCTTATGATTGTTTTGATTATATTCATCAACGATTTCTTGGTAACGCTCATAATAGTTAATTCTCAGCGGATTATTTTTAAGCATTTTAGCAAGACGAGACTCAACAAGTTCCTGTAAATCCTTTAGCAGAAGATTTTTGTTCCAAACTCGTTCAAACTCTCTCTGCAACAGAACGAAATCTATACTGCTGATATCGAATTTTTTGCTTTCAACAAGCCCTTCTTCGTCCTGAGGAGATACAGTTACATATTCGCTTACTATCTTGCTTATGTTAGACATTAAAGCAGAATTATCGGCATGAATTTTCTTTTCCTGCATCTGATCATAAATGGCACTGATTGCGTTTTTGTAACTAACTGTTTGTTCGGAAACTTCACCCTTTTCAATGTATTTAAACATTTTGAAAAGCTCTCTTGCCTGTATCTCAAATCGCTTCTTGATCTCACTTGTGGTGCACATAGCATCCGCTCCCGACTTAACAAGCTTTAACTTATCAAAATCAGACTCGTTTACCAGAGAATTCAATGAAAACCCGTTTTCAAGCATATAGGTATCTATGCTCTTGATTGTATTCATTATTTTTGTGATCAGTTCGCTCTTATCAGGTGCAGGATCATCACCAATCTTTTCTCCACCCTTTGTTGTGTAATCAGACAACGCCTGTCTCAGCGCCTTAACAACGCCAATATAGTCAACAATAAGACCATTACTTTTTCCGTCACAAACACGATTAGCTCTCGCTATCGTTTGCATAAGAGTGTGTGCTTTCAAAGGCTTATCAAGATAAATTGTTGCAAGAGATTTAACGTCAAAGCCTGTCAACCACATAGCACATACAAAAACGATTCTGAACGGATTATCCGAATCCTTAAATTCTTTATCCATTTCGCGTTTTTCCATCTTTGTTCGATGAGGAGTAATGTCTAAGCCCCAATTATTGAAAGTTTGAATCTCATTTTGCTCTTGGCTGACAATAACAGCCATTTCCGTTTCCTTCATCCATTCAATTTTGCGCATAAGCTCTTGGGACTCCTGCTGTGTTGCCTTTTTCAGCTCTTTTTCAAGCTCGGCAATTTTCTCTTGCCAATATTTCTGTGCAAGATTATACATCTTAGCACAAGTGACCTTATTTACACAGACAAACATAGCCTTGCCTGTTGTCCAAAGTTCCGAATAATGATTGACAAAATCCATGGCTATTGCATCAAGACGCGGCTCGGAAGTTATAATATGAATCTCTTTAGCGATCTCCATTTCGAGCTTTGCCTGTTTGTTGACATCAAGGTCGGCTTCTTCAATGGCTTCAAGAAGTGCTTCATTGATTTCGGGATTTGTGATATTAAGCATATCACTTCGGTTTTCATAGTAAAGCGGTACTGTTGCACCATCTTCCACTGCTCTTTTGAAATCATAAATAGAGACGTAATTACCAAAAGTACGCTCGGTTATATTGTCATATTTAAACAGAGGTGTACCTGTAAAGCCTATTCTTGAGGCTGTTGGTAAAAGCTTGCACATATTATCCGCAAAAATACCGTTTTGCGAGCGGTGTGCTTCATCTGAAAGAATAATGATATCATGCTCTGGTGTGATCGGATCTATAGAATCATCATTAAATTTTTGAATGAGCGTAAAAATAAAACTCGGATTGCCCCTAAGCATATCAAGCAATTCCTTGCCGCTTGCGGGAATATACTGACTTGATTTTGTTGCAAGACAACCGCAGGATTCAAAAGTATCGCTTATCTGCTTATTAAGCTCTTCTCTATCTGTAAGGATAACAAAGGTGGGGCTGCCGACAAACTGACGTCTGATCTTTTGTGCAAGAAAAACCATTGAATAGCTTTTTCCGCTTCCCTGTGTGTGCCAGAATACACCCAGCTTTCCGTTTTTTAGCTTACGTGCCTTATAAGATTCAACAGCTTCATTAACACCAAGATATTGATGATTTCTTGCCAATATTTTTGAGGTTCTTCCGCCGGAATGATCATAGAGAATGAAATTCTCAAATAAATCCATAAAGCTTTTCTTATTACATATACCGAGAAGCATTGTTTCGAGATCTACTGCACCAACCTCATCTTCCTTCAATCGCTTCCACTCATGGAAAAACTCAAATTTAGAACCCATGGTGCCAACCTTGGCTTCAAGACCGTTAGAAAGCATCAAAAAGGCGTTAAAATGGAACAACTGAGGAATGGTGTCGAGATAGTCCTTATAATTACAATTAAAAGCATCTTCAACCGCAACATTTTGCTTTTTCAACTCAACGAAAAGCAACGGAATGCCATTAACAAATCCAACAATATCAGTACGTCTGCGATAATTGACACCGTGAATCTTCATTTCCTTAACTGCAAGAAAATGATTTTTTTCAGGTTCTGCAAAATTAAATACAGAAGCATTGCGTATTTCAAAGGTACCATCGTTTTTCTTAAACTGAACAGGGATACCATCACGGAGCATAGAATATTTTTCCTCGTTGATCTGCATGAGCGTGGCAGATGCTGTGTAGGCGCAGAGAGTCTTGACGGCAGAATCAGCACATTCTTCCGTCATCCAATCATTATTATCAAAGAGTGCACGGCGAAGATAACGCACAAGAACGATTTCCTTGTATGATTTTCTTCCAAGCGTGCCATCCTCGCCTAAAACCTCTGTATTATAAGCGAAAATGACCTCCCAGCCCAGCTTGTCCGAAAGGACATTCCCTGCACTGTTCTGAACGAGTATATTTTCGGAATATTCCCAGCTCATTTGGGTACCTCCTGTTTTGTTATAACATTTTTATTGTTTCAGCAAACCTTTTCAACTCACCATAGTGATGAGCTATCGTTTCATAATTATCACCCTTGTAATGCGAAAACACGACTCTTGAATGTCTCCTATGCATCCAATACCAATTATAAAGAACCGCGCAGTATAAATTGGTTTCTTTAGGCAGTATGTATTTTGTTGGCTCGTCAGGAAAACCACGTTCTGTCTTGAAACAAATATTATCATACTTATCCTTAAAAAAATCACTGAACGCTGGAGTTAACGTTTGGTTGGGTGAAACAAAGATTTCTGCATACATTTTTTCCGATTGATTCAAGTTTATAGGATTATTCAAAAAGCAAGAATTGTCATTATATACACATATCAAAACAGTTAAAAGTAACTCCATACACATAAATACATAATCTTTTTTATCTGAAAATAACATTTGATGTGCAATAGTAGCTTTATTCACAAGCTGTTCTTGCGTTCTTGCGTCTATATTCTTAAATATAGCTTGAATGAATTCTTCAACAGAATCGCCGAACTGAAAAATATCTTTATCAAACATTGCGATGTAATCGGAATATTTTTCTATCACTTTCTCCGACACTTCGCCACGATCTAACTTTATTTCAAACTGAATAAATTTTCCAAGATATTTTTCTGGCTTATCAAATCCGAAAATTTGTTTTACACTTGTTTGTAATTGTTCTTTATCCATTGAAAGAACGGTGATAACATTGTTGGATTTTTCGGTTAGATGGTGCAACCGCTCTAAAACCTTAATCGAATACTCCGGCAAACAACGATCAAGCTCGTCTACCATGAATACGACCGTTTGATCTTTGCTCAATTCTGCAATCAATTCTTGCAAACGATGCAAAGCTTGGTTAAAAGAAAAGTAAACATCATATTCGTGTGATTGCTCGACTTTTTCTTCTTCAGCACTAACCGAGGTTTTCAATGTTTCATATGTAGCCTTAACATCTACACCAATCTTATCTTTAATACCATCGTTAACCATAGATAGCAGAGTGGTTCCAACCGCTTTTAACACCCCAAGAACTCGTGCTTTCTTCTTCTCATCATTCCAGAGCTTTGTTTTTTGATTGATAATATCAATCATAGATGCAACAATAGCCACAAGTGGTTCTTCGTAATAATCGTATTTCCAGCAATTATAGCGAATCACGAAATATTTGTCCGATGTTGTTTCTTCGGATTGTATCTTGCTCAACTGTTCTTCGTACATATCCAAAACGAAGCTTTTACCACATCCCCAAACTCCATTGATTGCAAAAGATGTGCTTATCTTGTTCACAGATATATTTTCAGTTAGGATTACAAGTTTATCAACAAATTCTTCACGATTTAAAATATCAAGTTTACCCAATGCTATACCTCAATTTTGTTAGTCTTAATTGTTTATTTTTTGCAAGACTGTTTCTACTCTCTTTTTGCGCTCTAAATTATCAATTTCCAATTTTGCTAACAGCCACATTTGATAGATATCATCATAACACTCTTCAATTTCTTTTGGTGAAAGAGATTTGATATAGGGGTTGTCCTCATTATTATGGCGAACAAATTTTTGTAGCATTTGAAAAAGATCATCTGCAAAAGCCCTGTTTATTCCGTTTAAAGTTTTTCGTTGTGGCTCTATGTCATCTGCCAAAAGTTTAAGAATTGCCTTTTTCTTTGCTATATTACCATTAAGGCTATGATGATTATACTCAAGAATACTAACTGCAATATCTTCCTTAACAATTTCAGCCACAGATACCACATCAGCCTTTTGAGGTACAAAAATTGTAATACTATCTACTTTCAAAGGTTTATGAGCAATATCAGTAATGCACTCGCGAATAATCTCTATTAAATGCTCAATGTTTTCTTTTTCACTTTCACTTATTGCTTGATAAGCATATTTAAATGTTGCGTCACAAAGATTCCAAATATATTCGCATAATGAAAGCAAATCATCTACTCCAACCGAAGCAAAGAAATCAGAAAATGAAAAGTCATAAGTTTCATTAAAATCAGAAATAGAGGTAGTTCTTCCTCGCAAAAACTTGGGCAACATTTCAAAATATTCATCCACTGTATAAACTATAGCTGCTTCTGTTGAAGTCCCTTGAAAAAACAATTTATAAATTCTCTTGTATTCCGCTTGTACGTTAAACGATGATTCATTTAATATTTCATAAAAATTACGTCTTACCAAAATTACACCTCCAATTCGCCGCTCATAAGT
>JAZROG010000012.1:0-39216 GCA_045648605.1 Eubacteriales bacterium
AAGAAGTGACGGAACTGTCTTGATCTTTTATCGGAAACCAATAAAAAACACTTGCTTACCAATAGAGGTATGCAAGTGTTTTTGTTGTAATTTGTTTTCAGAAAGATCCTGTATATTTTTATTTACTTTCGGGGTGGCATTTATCCCGCATGGCGCATCCTGCGCAGCCGCAGCAGCATGAGCCTTTGTTTTTTATCTTATTTCGTATCAAAAATGCAACTATAAGTCCAACTATAAAGCAGAGAACAGCTGCGACTATGATCGTTGGTAACATAATATCACCTCTTTATGCTTTTTCGTATTTGCTTTTTCTTAAGAGCAGATAAAGGAGAATGCAAAGAGCCAAAACAGCTATAACGGTGAATACTCCAAAGCTTGCCTCGCCCGTAAAGATACCGCCTATCTGATATACTATCATTGAAATAACATATGCAAAGCCTGTCATGTATGTAAGGGTGAAGGCTGTCCATTTTGTGCTGTTCATCTCGCGCTTTATTGCTCCCATAGCGGCAAAGCAGGGGGCGCAGAGAAGATTGAATATCATAAAGCTGTATGCGGTAACAGAGCCGAAATCCGCTCTGATGGCGCTCCAAAGAGAGCTTACATCTGCGGCATTATAGAGTGTGCTGAATGTGAGCACCACCTCTTCCTTTGCAATAAGTCCCGTGAGAGTGGCAACAGTTGATTTCCAAGCCATGTCTCCTATCCAACCGATGGGGTAGAAGATCCAGGCAATAGCATTTCCGAAAATCGCGAGCAGGGAATTGCTCTCATTTTCCACCGAACCGAAGCTGCCGCCCTCAAAGCCGTAGCCACGAAGGAACCAGAGAATTATAGCGGAGAGAAGAATGACAGTTCCCGCGCGCTTTATAAAATCCCAAGCTCTGTCCCAAGTTGTGCGCAGAACATTTTTTGCAACCGGCGCATGATATGCGGGAAGCTCCATAACAAAGGGGGAGGGTTCGCCCGAAAAAGCCTTGAATTTCTTTAGTATAATTCCTGAAATTACAACAGCAGCAATGCCTATGAGGAATGCCGAAACAGCAACAAGAGCGGAATTTCCGAAGATGGCACCTGCAAAAAGTCCGATGATGGGCATTTTGGCGCCGCAGGGAATAAACGAGGTGGTGACGATGGTCATTCGTCTGTCCTTTTCCTGCTCGATGGTCCTTGATGCCATGATTCCGGGAACACTGCAGCCTGTTGCCACAAGAAGCGGAATAAAGCTCTTGCCCGAAAGACCGAATTTGCGGAAAAGCTTATCCATAATAAATGCAACTCGGGACATATATCCGCAATCCTCGATAATTGCAAGAAGAAGATAAAGCACCATTATTTGTGGTACAAATCCAAGAACAGCACCAACTCCGCCGACAATTCCGTCCATTATAAGTCCGTAAAGCCAAGGAGCGATGATAGGTGTGCCGTCCTTTAGCAAAAAGCTGTTGAAAAATGCGGGAACATATTCTCCAAAGAGCTTATCATTTGCGAAATCCGTGCCCATTGTTCCGATGGAAAAGGGGAAATTGCCCATTGCGATGGCATAAATAAGAAACATGATAAGCGCAAAGAATGGGAGCGCAAGAATTCTGTTTGTGGCTATTCTATCTATCTTATCGGAAAGGGTAAGCCTTCCCGCGTGCTTCTTTTTGTAGCAGGTGGAGAGCAGATTGGTTATGTAAACATATCTTTCGTTGGTTATTATTGCCTCGGAATCGTCATCAAGCTCGGCTTCCACTGCGGCAATATCCTTTTCTATATGAGAACGCTTCTCTTCATCGATCCCAAGCTCCAGAAGAACCTTTTCATCTCTCTCGAAAATCTTTACCGCATACCATCTTTGCCTGTCCTCGGACATACCGTGAACTGCCGCCTCCTCAATATGTGCAATGGCATGCTCAACAGTTCCTGAAAAAATATGCTTTGGAACAAGCTTTCCGTGCTTTGCTTCCTCGATTGCAAGCTCGGTCGCTTCAAAAATTCCGTCGCTTTTAAGGGCGGAGATCTCAACGACCTTACAGCCGATTCCTTTTCCGAGCTTTTCAATATTGATCACATCGCCGTTTTTTCTCACCACGTCCATCATGTTGATTGCAACCACAACGGGTATTCCAAGCTCGATAAGCTGCGTTGTGAGATAAAGATTTCTCTCAAGATTGGTTCCGTCAACGATATTCAGTATCGCATCAGGACTCTCGCCCACAAGATAATTACGGGCTACCACCTCTTCGAGAGTATATGGAGAAAGGGAATAGATTCCGGGGAGATCTGTGATAATGATGTCCTTATCCCTTTTGAATTTTCCTTCTTTTTTTTCGACGGTAACCCCGGGCCAGTTTCCAACATACTGATTAGAACCTGTGAGGGCATTAAAAAGTGTTGTTTTTCCACAGTTGGGGTTTCCGGCAAGGGCGATCTTAAGCGCCATATTTTTCCTCACTTTCTTGGTTAGTCTATGCTAACTGCTTTGCAAAATTATAATAAAAATTATTCGATCTCGACCATTTCCGCATCAGCGCGGCGAAGAGAAAGCTCATATCCGCGCAGATTTATCTCGATTGGGTCACCCAGAGGCGCAACCTTGCGAACATATATTTCAACGCCCTTGGTAATTCCCATATCCATGATCCTGCGTCTCACAGCACCCTCTCCGTGGAGCTTGACGACCTTAACCCTCTGGCCGACCTTGACTGTTTTTAGCGTGTTCATTCTTTATCCTCCGCTTTTTGGTGGTTAGCCTTGGCTAACTCAATAATATGATACACTTTTTTCCGAATTTTGTCAATAGTTTTTTTCCCTTATGTATAATTTTGTCAAATCAAACAATCGGTTAGCGATCGCTAACCTGAAAGTGTTGTGCATTTTTTACAATCATATTTTTTGCAAAAATCAAAGAAGTAAAAAAACAATACTATTTTGAGTAAAAAAGTAATATATGGACATTGACAAAGGTAAGAAAATGTATTAAAATTTAACTATACATATTTTATTCTCGGAGAGTGACAAAAATGAGCATAGCGATACAAAAAATATATTCGGGTGATCCCGTAAATTCGGTGCGCAAGGCAACCGACACATTTTTTATAAATGATATTGGTACAAGCAATTACAGAGGACTGCTTCAGGATTCTGCAAAATTCGTTATGAATTCACAGCTTCTTGATAAAGCTACTTGGCAGAGATTTGTAAATCAGTTCAGGCTGAGAGATGATTCCATAGACCGCGGATGGAGAGGCGAATATTGGGGAAAAATGATGCGAGGTGTGGCTTTACATATTCTTTCTTAAGGGACGAGGAGCTTTATTCTGTGCTTACAGATGCCGTGCTTGATATTCTCTCAACAGAGGATGAGCTTGGAAGGATCTCCACTTATGAAACAAGTGACGAAAAGGGATTTTCCGAATTTGACGGCTGGGATATGTGGTCGAGAAAATATGTGCTTCTCGGAATGCAGTATTATATCGAAATATGCCGTGATGAGGAGTTTAAAAAGAAGATAATCGCTTCTATGTGCCGTCAGGCTGATTATATTATTTCGAAGATAGGACCGAGGAGTGAGGGTAAGCTTCCCATTACATATGCAACACGAAATTGAAGAGGTCTTAATTCTACCTCTATACTTGAACCTATCGTAAGGCTTTATTCCCTTACGGGTGAGAAAAAATATCTTGATTTTGCCGAGTATATTATAGACGAGGGCGGAACAAGCATCTTCAATCTTTTTGAAATGGCGCTGGAGGATACCACCGACCCATATCAGTATCCTGTTACAAAGGCTTATGAGATGATGTCCTGCTTTGAGGGCTTGCCTGAATATTACCGTGTTACGGGAATTGAAAAATATAAGACCGCGGTGCTGAATTTTGCACGCAGAGTTATGAAAAGCGATGTAAGCATCATCGGCTGCTGCGGAACCACAAGCGGGCGCTTTGACCATTCAAGCGTGCGTCAGACAGACTCAACATACCAAGGCGAGATGCAGGAGACCTGTGTTACGGTAACATGGATGAAGCTCTGTCTGCAGCTTCTTGCCCTCACGGGAGACGTTTCCTTTGCAGAGTGCTTTGAAACATCGCTTTATAATGCTTATCTTGGCTCTATCAATACCGAAAATGTCCTTAATGAGAATGTTTTCATTGAGCTTCCAGCGGCGAAGGTAAGGGAGGTCATGCCCTTTGATTCGTATGCAACTCTCCTTGGCGGAGCAAGAGGAAGAGCCATTGGCGGTGCAAGACTCGGTGAGAATGTAAATGAGACGGCTGATATACTGTTTGACGAAAATGACATCGTTTCTCTTGAAAAATCCGATATCGCAAAATTTGATAAGGTGGTCAAATTCAAGGCAAAGACCGATGACGGCAGGGAAGTGACCCTTGTGGATTTCTCATCTGCGGGAAAAACCTGGAGCGAGGATTCAAGATATGTTTGCTGGCTTCCCACAAAAAGGAAATATTACAAATAAAATACGATTTTCATTGTGTGAAAATTTAGAAAAAATCACAGTTTTTCGGTGCTTAATTTGTGAAAAGCACCGAAAAACTTATTTTTGTCGAAAATAAGTTCTTTTTGTGTTTGCAAAATGGATTTTTTATGTTATAATATATACAAGGTGGGCTTGTGACCCAAAAACGAAATATATGTAAAATCGGAGGACTTATGAAGGATTCACTTTACGGAGATCTCAGTATTATCGCTATGAAAGGCTGCGAGCAGTTTCTTGAGCAGGTAGATGCCTACCTTAAGGAATGGAGACGCCACAGCGATGAGGTTTCTTTTATCGTTGATGTCAATTGCCCCAGATTCGGAACAGGAGAAGCTAAGGGTACTATTTCAAAATCTCTCAGAGGACACGATGTTTATATCATCTGTGACCCGTTCAATTACGGCGTTACATACAAGATGTACGGTAAAGAAGTCCCTATGAGCCCCGACGATCATTTTGCTGACCTTAAGAGAATTATCAGCGCAAACGCAGGAAAGGCAAGAAGAGTTTCTGTTATCATGCCTATGCTCTATGAGGGCAGACAGCACAAGCGCTCTTCAAGAGAGTCTCTCGACTGCGCAATGGCTCTCCGCGAGCTTGAAAATCTCGGTGTTACCAATATTCTCACATTTGATGCTCATGACCCCAGAGTTCAGAATGCAATTCCGCTCTGCGGCTTCGAGAATATTCATCCCACATATCAGATGATAAAGGCTCTTATCAGAAAGTTCCCCGATATTTCCATTGATAAAAACGATCTTATGATAATCTCTCCCGATGAGGGTGCAATGGGCAGATGTATGTATTATTCGTCTGTTCTCGGCCTTGATATCGGTATGTTCTATAAGAGACGTAACTATTCTGTAATTGTAAACGGAAGAAATCCCATCGAGGCTCATGAGTATCTCGGAAATGACCTCACAGGCAAGGATGCTATCATTGTTGATGATATGATCTCCTCGGGCGAATCTATCATCGACGTTGCTCTCCAGATAAAGGAAAAGGGCGCAAAGAGAATTTTCATCTTTGAAACTTTCGGTCTCTTTACCGACGGTCTTGCAAAATTCGATAAGGCTTATGAGGACGGTCTCTTTGACGGTATCTTCACAACAAACCTTGTTTACCGCACTCCCGAGCTTCTCACAAGAGATTGGTATTGCGAGGTTAATATGTGCAAATATGTGGCTTACATTATCGACACGCTTAACCATGATGCAACCATCAGCAAGCTTCTCAGCCCCATTGAGCGTATTCATAGCCTTGTTGATCGCCATAAGGCTACAAACAATCAGCAGCTCAAGCTCGAATTCGATAAAAAATAGTCCATTTTGATGTTTTTAAAATCCGATTCTTGGAAATTACTCCAAGGGTCGGATTTTTTGTATATTATTTCTGATTTAAAATTTCTGAAATGTTGCAAAATGCACAAAAGTGTTGATGTTTCGCTCCTCGCATGTTATCCTATTCATGCGCTCGGCGGTGGGCTAAGATGCCTCCCGCGGGGAAAGCAAAAAATAAAAAACAGGAGGAGCTTCAATGCTAAAACTCAAAAAAACCCTCGCAGTGTTTCTCGCTGTACTTATGGTAAGCGCGCTTTCACTGACAGCGGTCATCACACCCTCGGCAAAGGATTTCAGTGACGTTGCTCCCGATAACGCATATGCGGAGCAGATTGATATGCTTTCCGATATCGGCGTTATTGTCGGCACAAGCGACACCGAATTTTCTCCAAATGAAAAGGTGACCCGCGAGCAGATGGCACTTCTGCTCTACCGCCTGATGACAGGCAAGGACAACTCCGGCAGAGTCAATACATCCCCCTTCCGCGATCTCTATGAGCCCGTTTATAACGGTGCAATTTCATGGGCATATGCTTGCGGATACATTCTCGGCACCTCCGAGAACACATTTAACCCCATGGGCGGCATCACTCATCAGGATGCTCTCGCAATGATCACCCGTGCACTCGGTCAGACAAACAGCAAGACCGATGCGGGCTATCCTTGGTCCTTTATCGACATAGCAAACCGTCTGGGACTCAGCCGTGGACTTGAAAATGTACCTTACGAGCAGACACTTACAAGAGGCGAGACTGCGGCAATTCTCTACAACGCTATTACAAGCGAGTACATCATCACAAAAACAGTTTCCGGAACGACAGTCCCCCTTGTAACTACCATTCTTCGCTATGTTTACGGCTATGAGAGCGGCACAGCCTTCATCACAGCCACAAACGATTTTGCACTTCCCACTTCTACTACCGTAATCAGAAACGGTTATGCACAGATCGACATTCTCTCAGATGAGGGCGATATCGATTCTGCATTCGTCAAGGCAAGCGACCTTGGAATTTCCGGCGATATGAATGACCATCTTGGCGATGCATTCAGAGTATTCTACAAGATGAATGACAGAACAGGAATTGCATCTATCCTTGGCTCTGCAATCGAGAGCACAGCGGTAAATGTAAATGCAATTACTGTTGGAAGCGGCAATGCTTATATTCAGATAGGAAATGTTAAATACAATGTTGTTGATTCCTATTCGGGCAGCGCGGCAACCAACTCAAATGAGCTTCTTGCTTTCGCATATGATGAGGACAATACCCTCGCTTCTGTTGAGAACAATGCTGCTCTTGCATCCCTTAACGGATTCTTTACAATAAAGCTTATCTTTGATGCTAAGTCCTCCATTGCATCCCGTGCTATCATCATGCCTCTCACTCATGCTGTTCTCGATATTAACAGCGCAGGTGAGATCAATATAGCAGATGGCGCAAAGGCTGACGAGCTTACAGGCGGCTATGTGAACAAAGATTCGGCAAAGGATGGCGACAGAGTTCTTTATTACTACAACAGTGCAGAAAAACGCCTCGTTATTGAGGAGAAGCTGAGCATAGTTAAGGGTGTTAAGGTTACAAAGCTCACCTCAAGCACTGCTGTTATCGGTGGAAAAACATATAATCTCGGTGTAGCGGGAACAGCTTTTGATGCTTCAAGCGTTATCGGCAAGCTCACGGTTGGAGAGGTATATGATATCACAGTTCGCGGCAATGCTGTAATCGATGCTTCTACCGCTGCAAATGAAGAAACATATTCCTCCACATATCTTATTGCCATGAGCGGGGCAACCCCCGTTGTTCATAAGGACAAGGTATGCTATTTCATGACTGCCAACATCGGCGGCAAGAATGTAAATGTTTATGTTACAAATTCCTCTGTAGAGAACGGTGAGGTTTACCGCTACGAGACAGACAGCGATGGAATCCTTACTCTCACAGCACCCGAGAATGAAAAGTTTGCACAGAGCGGCGAGCTTAAGACTCTCATCGACAGCGCATCCTCTGTCACAATCGAAAAGAACGGCAATGTTTACTATACTCTCACAAACGGTCAGAGCGCAGACAAGTTCATCACAGATGAAAATACCGTTATCGTAGTAAAGAACGCGAGCGGCGTAAGCTATAAGAGCGGTGCGTATGCTTCTACTATAACCGTCAATGACGGTGCAAGAGTTGTTGCTGTAATGAAGGACAGCACAGGTAGCGTTGAGACACTCAAATACCTTTATATCTCCGACGGCTCTCTCGGAAGCGCGCTTGATTCCTCTTCCTTTGTTCAGATCCTTCAGAATGAGGGCACAGAGCAGGTAAATGGCATCACAATGAGCGTTTATACCGTTTACAGCTTTGCATCTGGCAAGATCGAAACACTTTATTCCTCATCTGCAGCGCTGAATAACGGTACAATATATATGCTCAATGAAGACGGACATATCACAGACAGTGAAAAGCAGCTTCAGAGCGGTGTTGTGACAGGCTTTGCAGGAAACACCGTAACTATCGGCGAGAACACATATATTCTTGCATCGAATGTTATCATTTCAGAGGTTGGAACAAATGCAAGCGGCGAATTTGTTGCAAAGACACTTACTTCCTCCGAGCTTTACGGAAAGAATGTAAGCTTTGTTGCAAACGAAAACACGATCACACGCATTATAGTTAATAACTGATATAAAAATTCGGGACTGAGCTTCGGCTCAGTCCCTTTTTTTCGCTATAAATAGGACGAAAGAGATGCGATAATTGACAAAAATCCATTTTTGTGTTATAATTTTAGAAACATTGTAATGATTATAGCTATTTAGAATAAAAAAAGAGGATGAATATATGAAAATAATCGTTGTTGGATGTGGGAAAATAGGAACTACAATAGTTTCAAGCCTTGTGCTTGAGGGGCATGATGTTGTTGCTGTTGATAATCTGCCCTCCGTTATCTCCGAGATAACGAATATATATGATGTTATGGGAGTTTGCGGAAACTGCGCGGATTATGATACTCTTGCAGAGGCGGGAGTAGAAAAAGCAGACCTTTTTATCGCTTCAACAGGCTCTGACGAGCTTAATATGCTCTCTTGCTTTGTTGCGGGCAGAATGGGTGCTTCCCATACCATTGCCAAGATAAGCAACCCCGAATATAATGAGCAGAATATCGCCTTTATGCAAAAGGAAATGGGAATTTCTCTTGCAGTAAATCCGGAGCTTCTTGCGGCTCATGAAATTTATAATGTTATCGGACTTCCGTCTGCTGCAAAAATAGAGAGATTTTCGGGAAGAAAATACGAGATAGTTGAGCTTGTGCTTCGAGGAGATTCTCCGCTTGATGGAATGAGCCTTATAGATATCAGAAAAAAATATAAGGCGGATTTTCTGGTTTGCGCTGCTTTGCGAGATGAAAAGGTATATATTCCCGACGGTAATTTCATTCTTCGAAGCGGTGACAGAATTGCTCTTACCGCTTCGCCCTCAGAGCTTCAGAAGCTTATGAGGATGCTTGGAATCGTCCAAAAGCAGGTTCGCGATGTTATGATCCTCGGCGCCAGCAAAACAGCATTTTATCTTTCCAAAATGCTTATCGATGGCGGCTGCTCTGTGAAGATAGTCGAGCTTATGCGTGAAAGATGCCTTGAATTTTCGGATAAGCTTGGCGGTGTTTCCATGATACACGGAGACGGTGCTCAGCAGGAGCTTCTTCTTGAGGAGGGACTCACCTCAATGGATGCCTTTGTTACTCTTACGGGAATGGACGAGGAAAATATACTTCTTTCGGTTTTTGCGTCCTCTCTCGGCATAAAAAAGGTTGTTTCAAAGGTCAATAGAGATGAATTTTCCACTCTTGCGGAAAAGCTGGGACTTGAATGTACTGTTTCCCCCAGAAAATCCGTTTCGGAGGTCATTGTTCGCTATGCAAGAGCTCTTCAGAATTCCGAGTCAAGCAGCAATGTTGAGACCCTCTATAAGCTTATGGACGGAAAGGTCGAGGCTCTTGAATTTTCTGTTCTCTCCGATTTCAGTCTTTGCGGCATTCCGCTAAAGAGCATGAGCCTTAAGAGCGGTATTCTTATCGGCGGTATAATCAGAGCCAGAAGGACTATCATTCCAAAGGGCGATGATGTTATTCTGGCGGGCGACAAGGTAATAGTCATTGCGGCAGGGCAGATACTCGACGAGCTTGCGGATATTATAAGGTGAGGTCGGTATGAATTACAGAATGATCCTTTTTACGACAGGCAGAATAGTGCTTTTTGAGGCACTCATGCTTTGCCTTCCTCTGATAGTGTCTCTTATATACGGCGAAGGCTGCTTTTATGCTTTTCTCATTGCAATGGCAGTTTCGCTTGCGGTAGGAGGCGCGCTTTGGCTCTTTTCAAAGCCAAAGGACAGCGTAATATATGCAAGAGAGGGATTTATAACCGTTGCACTTGTTTGGATAGTGCTTTCGGCGATCGGTGCATTGCCATTTACTCTTTGCGGCGAGATACCCTCATATATTGACGCTTTTTTTGAAACTGTCAGCGGCTTTACAACCACCGGTGCCTCTATACTGCCCGATGTTGAAGCGCTCAGCCACGGACTTCTTTTCTGGCGAAGCTTTACACATTGGATAGGCGGAATGGGTGTTCTTGTTTTTGCCATGGCTGTTATCCCCGATATGTCGGATAGGTCTATCCATATCATGCGTGCCGAGATGCCCGGACCTATTATCGGCAAGCTGGTTCCAAGGGTTAAGGACACTGCAAAAATTCTTTATCTGATTTATATAGTTCTGACACTCACTCAGGTGGTGTTCCTGCTTTTTGGAGGTATGGATATTTTTGAAAGCCTTGTTCATGCCTTCGGAACTGCGGGAACGGGAGGATTTGGCATAAAGGCAGATAGCGTCACCTCCTATAGCCCATATATCCAGTGGGTCATAGGCATTTTTATGCTGATCTTCGGAGTTAATTTTAACCTTTATTATCTTATTCTCATAAGAAGATTCAAAAGCGCATTTTCAAGTAACGAGCTTTGGATTTATCTTGGCATAGTTGCTTTTGGCACCGCCTCGATCTGCGCAAATATCATGCCTTATATGAGCGGATTTGGCGAATCGTTAAGGGCGGCGTTTTTCCAGGTCTCGTCTATAATTACTACCACGGGATTTGCAAGCACAGATTTTAATCTTTGGCCCGAATTTTCAAAGGGTATTATCCTTGTTTTGATGTTTATCGGCGGCTGTGCGGGATCTACCGCAGGCGGACTTAAGGTTTCAAGAGTAATAATACTTTTTAAAACTGTCAGAATGGAAATAAAGCGCATGCTTCATCCCCGCTCTGTGAGCGTTGTCCGCTTTGAGGGCAAGCCGCTTGAGGAGGATACTTATAGGAGTGTCAGCTTTTATTTCGTGCTTTATATGCTTTGCCTTTTTGTGGTGTTTTTGCTCCTGTGCCTTGAGCCGTTTGACTTGGAAACGAATTTTACGGCGGCAGTTTCATGCTTCAATAATGTAGGACCCGGACTTGCTTCTGTTGGGCCGATGGCAAATTATGCATCATATTCTCCTTTTGCAAAGCTGCTTCTTTCCTTTGCAATGCTTTTTGGAAGACTTGAAATTTTCCCGCTTATCATTGCTCTTTCTCCTGCAACATGGTCTAAAAAATAAAATAAAGACGGCTCAAGAATATGTCCCGAATTTTTATGTGGATTGTTACGGATGAGGGGGGCTACCAAAGTTCTGCTTTAGCGTTCGTAGATCATTCCTGCGCTCAGGATGACTCGTGGGGGTCTTGCTTTTTTCTACATAAAATTCTCGGTAATTTCATGTAGAACCACAGTTAAACAACAATAAAACTTCCTTTTTTAAAGTTTTGATCGACCTTTTTTAAAAGGTCGTGGGAGCCGGCGACAGCGCCGGTCGCCACCGCAGTGGCGAAACTCTTTTATCATTTTCCCAAAGCAAAAAGGGCTGAGCGGTTTGCTCAGCCCTTTGTTCGATACAAAATCAAAGAACTCTTATTCTTGAAAGAACCTTAATTCCGTTATCGGCAAATGCCTTTTCCTTTGCGACAGCTTCGGATTCCGTCATGGGGAGCGTAATGAAGGCACATTCACCATCCCTTGCGCAGAAGGAGCTGACATTGTCACATACCTTTTCCATGCATTTCGCACATCCGGCAATGCGGAAATAATGGGCACAGACATAATCGGAAAGAGGTGCTATATCATTTTCATTTGCATCGGTCCATTTTGCAGAGCCTGCATTTGTACCGATTTTAACAGCAATGTCGATGACATCGGAAACAACAGCGCTTGCCGTTGGGAGCTTGCCCGCTCCTCTTCCGTAGAACATAGCGTCACCAAGCATATCACAGCTTACGAGAATTCCGTTGAAAACATCCGATACATCATGAAGAGGATTTGCAGCGCTTATAAGTCTCGGCGCAACAAATGCAAGTATCTTGTCACCAACCTTTTCCGCGTGTCCAATGAGCTTTATGGAATAACCATCAAGCTCCTCTGCAAAGGTAACGTCTCTTGAATCTATCTTTGTGATTCCCTCGCAGTGAATGGCATTCGGATTTATGAGCTTGCCATATGCAAGAGATGCAAGAATAACTATCTTTCTTGCTGCATCGTGTCCCTCGATATCGGCAGTAGGGTCTGCCTCTGCATAGCCCTTTGTCTGCGCGTCCTTCAAAGCGGCTTCAAAGGATGTGCCGTTTTCAGACATCTGTGTAAGGATATAATTCGTCGTACCGTTGAGGATACCCGAAATTCCGTCGATATTATTCTGTGCAAGGTCGCTCATCATAGGCTTGATTATCGGAATACCGCCGCCAACGCTTGCCTCAAAGAGATATCTGACGCCGTTCTTCTCGGCAATTTCGAGAAGCTCTGTACCAAACTCGGCAACAACGAGCTTGTTTGAGGTTACCACATTCTTGCCTGCCTCAAGTGCCGCCTTTGAAAAATCATATGCGGGATGAGCGCCGCCCATCGCCTCAACAACAATATCAACCTCTTTGTCATTTATTATATCATTAAAATCATGTGTCACAAGCTTTTCAAAAGGACTTCCGGGGAAATCGCGAAGGTCAAGAATATGCTTTATGGCGATATCAGCGCCTGTTTTTGCCTTGATTACATCCTTATTTTTTTCAATGACCTCGGCAGTGCCGCTTCCGACAACACCAAAGCCAAGAATAGCTACATTTATCATTTGCTTTCTCCTAAATTAAATAGATATATATATAATACCAAAAAAAATGTCTTTTGTAAAGATAAAAACACAAAATATCTTGAATTTTTTTTATTTTGTGGTAAAATATAAGTAAACAAGTTACCATAGGAGGTCAAAAAATATGAGTTCACCAATCGGAAGCCGCAGAAATGTAAAAATATTCGTGCTTTATCTAATGGAAAATATAAATTATCCCCTTGATTTTGTCACCATAAATGACGTGGTTATGCAGACGGACTATATCATATATCTTGATTTTGCCGAGTGCTTTCACGAAATGGTGGATGACGGTCTGATAATTGCAGAGGAGATGGAAGGCGAAAATTATTATTATGTTTCGGAAAAGGGAAGAGTTGTTGCAAGAGAGCTGAAAAGCGATATTTTGCCCTCTATCCTTGATCAGAGTCTGCGTTATGCGCTCCGTTATCTGGATTTCAAGCGGAGAGGCGTTAAGTCAAGCTGCTCATCCGAAAGGCTTGAAGACGGAAGATATAAAATTGAATGCTCACTTACCGAAAAGGGTGTTGTTATCTATTCCACAACTCTTGTTGTTGATACAGAGGAGAGAGTTGAAAAAATGAAGGAAAATTTCAGAGACCGCCCCGAGGTTATATACCGCGGAGTTACCGCACTTCTTGCGGGAAATGTTAATTATCTCTTTGATTTTTGATGTAAAAAAAATGTCGAAAAAATATCAATAATCACGGATTATACAGCATTTTTATACATTTTTGTTTATTTTGACGATAAATAATTGTGAAAAAACTATTGACATTGTGAAAAATAATGGTATAATATTATGTGTGGATGTAAATTTTATTTCATTTTATAATAGGAATCGGCGGTGCTCTGATGGGATCAAGGAATGTTAGTGAAAACAAGTCTCTTTCTCCCGAATTGCTCACCGCACTTCTCCATTCTTATCGAAACGGAGATGAGAATGCCTTTGACCGTTTGGTACAGTTTTATATGCCGCTTATCGACAGTATGGTTGGTAGATGCTACGAAGGTCTTTCGCCTTATTATGAGAGAGATGATGTTTTGCAGTTTGCCTTGATAGCTTTATCAAGAGCAGCCCTGACATATAGATCGGAACAGAATAAAGTGACCTTTGGTCTCTATGCTAAAATATGCATAGGAAATGCGCTTGCTTCAAAAATGCGCTCCGCAAGAAAGAGTCATGTTGAGATATTTCCCCTAGAAGGGATCTTTAACATGGCAGACCCGGAGGACATTTCAAGGAGTGTTGTTGAGCGTGAGGCACTTGGGGAGCTGGGAGAGCTTATTTCTCTTACGCTTTCGGCCTTTGAAAATGAGGTTTTTGGGCTATATGCTTCGGGTTATTCTTCCGCCGAAATAGCTGAAAGATTAGATAAGACAGAGAAATCTATTGATAATGCTATATTCAGGGCAAGAAAAAAACTAAAATCTGTGTTAAATGAGACTCCAATGTGAGCTCTATTTAATAAATTAGTCCGCTGAGCGGATATGTACACAAAAGTGAGGTAAAAGACAATGTACGAAGAAGAGAATGTAGTAGTGGAAGAGGAAGTTTTCGAGGACGAAACTTTGGTCTGCAAGGAATGTGGCAACGAATTTGTTTTCACAGCAGGCGAAAAGCAGTTCTACAAGGAAAAGGGCTTTGTAAATAAGCCTAAGTGCTGCAAGGCTTGCCGCGATGCAAGAAAGAATGCTGACAGAGCTCCCAGAGAAGTTTTCACAACCGTTTGCGCAGAGTGCGGCGGTGAGGCTAAGGTAAACTTCCAGCCCACAAGTGACAGACCTGTCTACTGCAAGGCTTGCTTTGATGCAAGAAGAAACGGCTAATCAGTAAGTAATATTGTCTTTTCGAGACTATATGCAAATTGATCATCCACCGCTCCGCTTATGCGGAGCGGTTTCTTTTTGTCATTTTATTCAAACAGGAATTTATGAGTGTGAATGGTGAAGCCTCATTCGCCCAAAACTTCAAAACAATTCGTTTTTTACTTTTAATCGTCATTTTTTAAGATTCGCTCGAAAAATGACGCCTTTTTTTTCGATTTCGTTGCCTTGCTTCACAAATTTTTTTGTGGTGCTTTGGTATTTGTTGAATGCTATACAAAATGAGGATATCAATTAATCTTGCATAGGTGAAATGGCGTAATTTTTCTACAAATATGTTTCTTTGCGACTTGAAAAGAAAAGTCACATAATGTATAATGAGTTAAAAACAAACCGGAGGTTTATTATGATCAGGAAAATCACAAGCTTTGTAATGGCACTTTGTCTTGTTTTTTCGGCTTTTGCTTTTTATTCATCAGCCGAGGGGGCGGTGCTTATATCGATCACGGACATCGATCTTACAAAGGTGTCGAAGGTGTATTTTAAGGGTGAAACTGACAAGGATTTCACTTCTTATGAGGTTGGTGAGGAGATGGTTTTTACTGTCACGATGTATGCCGACAGTAAGCAGATAACTGCACCTTATTTCTATTTCACCCTAAAGGGCGATGATGGCTCCATGAGCGATGGTTATATTGCCGGAGACTCGGGTGAGATAAAGATCAATGCTTCGCTTTCAAGACCGGGTGCGGTGTTTTTGACAGTTACCCCATGTGATGCATTGAAGCAGCCTATAGTAAACGGCAAAATAACCGATTTTGCGGGCGGCGCACTTGCGGGTGCTGAAGACATAAACACTACTGCCGCAGAGCCTGCGGATTATATGGATTTCTGGAACGATGCGCTGACATTGCTCGATTCTCTGAAAATTGATTTCATTTATAAATATGAATATAGAAGCGGCGGTGTTGTTTATGACGCTATGGAGCTTGAAATAAGCGTTCCTGTTGACGATTATTATGTGGAAACCTATCCGCAGCTCTGGGAAAAGGACGCGAGAGACACTATGTATATGCTTATGTTTCTGTACCGCGCGGTGCAGATGTGGGATTCCTTTCTCTTGATGTAACGTTCTACGGAAGAGATAAAATGGTTTCCTCTCTTTCGGTTGCTCCCAACAAGATCGTTATGACTTTAGGTCCTCACTGTGTCCCCGCTGCACATAATGTACCCGAGGGCGAGGCGGCACACACAACCGAATATTATACTGCTTTGGATACGGAATATTTTTACAGAAGCAATCTCGGTTTTGATGCGAAAACCAATGAAATTCCCGAGACCTGCTATTTCAAATATATGCATCTTTGTAATGTTCAGGCTCTTCGCTTTGCCGAGCAGTGCTTTGGTACCGAGGGCATAACAGGACTTGAAGCCTTTAAGGCGTATCCGGTTATAACTCCCGCCTATGAGCTTGCAAATGCAGGGCTTGATACCAATTATTCTGTTTCCGATGGAGTCGGAATCTATAATGTAAGCGGAATGGGAATTGACCGTACCATCAATGTTTTTTCCGAGAGTGATGTTGAAATTTTCGGAAGTGACAGAGGATTTGACTATATTGTTGCAAACAACACCTTAAATATTTACGGAAACGGAAAAATTGAAGATTCTTCCTATGCATGGAATGAGTACCTTTCCGTATCCGAAGAGATAATTATAAATGTTGGTATTGATGCGATCGGTGAAAACGCATTTGATATTCCCGGTGGCACAAGTGTTATTCTTCCTTATACACTTCTTGATATATCTGCAAATGCTTTTTGCGGAAAAACTGATTTTTCAATTATCGGTTATGAGGGAAGCGGAGCCGAAAAGCTTGGCGTAAACAGCTTCACAAGCCTCGGCAGCGCGGGCAAATGCGGAGAAGATGTTTATTTTATTTATAAGAACGGTACACTTGAGATCCTTGGCAGCGGAAATACTCTCGTTTCGGGTATTGCAGGCTATGGCGACAAGCAAAGCTGCGCTTGGTATGCTCACTATAACGATATAACAAAGGCTGTTATAGGTGAAAATATCACAGCAATCAGTGGCAGAGCATTCCACTATATGCCTGCCCTTACAACCGTTGAAATAACAGAAAACCAGAAAACCATCGGTGCTTCTGCCTTTGCGGGCGGTCCTGCGCTTACCACAGTTTATCTGAAGGGCAGAGAAGCGATTTCGGGAACAGTTGATCTTTCCTATGTTACAAGCATTGGAGGCGGTGCATTTAACGATTGCAAAAAGATCAAGAATGTTATTCTGTCAAAGGATCTTGGTGGTGCGATAGGCGCAAATACCTTCCAGCTTTGCTCCGGAATCACAGAGCTCACAATTCCTGAAGGCGTTACAAGCATAGGAGCTTCTGCTTTTGGTGATGCCTCGTCGCTGAGAAAGCTTTTATTATAACATACAAATTTTGAAAAGTAAAAGCAAAATCTTGATAATTTTTTCTAATATTTTTGCAGAATGTGTTTTTGTATTTGGTGATTATATAAAAAATATCGTTCCCACATCATAAAGCGCTTCATCGGAAAGAGAAACTGCGTTTTTGCTATGCAAATTGCAAAATTTGATTATTTTTTCTCCGTCGGGATGGTTATTTATATCGCCGCAGAAAAACACATTTTTACCGTCATTTCCGCTCGCACCGCCGATAAACCCTCGGTCATATCCTTTAAGAGAAACTCCGCTCTCGTTTATTTTCAGTACTTCAATATTCAGCCCTTCAGCCGCTTTAAAAACAGACGTGTCGGAGCTTATAATGGCATTTTCCGAAACGGTGCATATGGAGCATTTAGCATATCCTTGCTTTATATCGACCATATCAAGACCGTTTTTCTCGGCATATGAAATGATAGAGGCTGAAATATTTGCTTTTTTACCGAAGATATAATTGCCAATCTGTGCGGCATTCAGCAGTATATCATTCGGATATTTTTCGGAAACCTTTTCGGAAATCGGGATTATTTCAAATCCTGCTCCGTGAAAGGCCTTTTCACATTCCTTAAGATAATGGCTGTGGGTAAAAATCACCTTTTCATCCACAATGGGAAAAATAAGCATATCGGGGTGCGCCGAAACAGGCTCCGAAAGCGCAAAAAAGGGCGGCAGAAGAACTATTCTGTCGCAATAATCATATAATTTATTTTTCGCCGAGAGGGGAATGCGGCTGTCGCAAATTGCTGTTTTCATAAGATCTCCCGAAAAAAATATGGCAGACCAAATGGCTGCCATATCTTTTCTATTTGCTTATGCGCGGGTAACCTTACCCGAACGCAGGCAGTTTGAACATACGCAAACTGTCTTGTGTGTACCGTTTACAACAGCCTTAACCTTACGAATGTTGGGCTTCCAGGTTCTGTTTGTCTTACGGTTAGAGTGAGAAACGTTATGTCCGAAAACAACGCCCTTACCGCAAATGCTGCACTTTGCCATGCTTGACACCTCCTCAACTGCACCCTTTCGGGCACGTCTTATATTGAAATTATTATTTTTTGCGCTATAACAGCAAATATTATACCATGTTACTTTCAAAAATGCAAGAGTTTTTTTGAAAAAAACTAATTTTTTTCTAAAAAATCTATAAAAAAGCCTTTTTTGAGCCGATTTTATGTGCTTTTACACAATGGGTGGTGCATTTTCCTCGCCTACTACACCCACTTCTGTTACAGATACGCCCTCGCACCCAAGGAGATTGGCATTTGTAAGAACGAGAAATGAGCCTTCTGAAAATGTCTTTTTTTCATCGGCGCAGTACGAAAGCCCATCGCTGTCAAGTGGACAGACTCTCATAGCATGACCGCTCTCTAAAAGAGACGAAGCATAGGAAAAGGTCCTTCTGATGCTTTCGAAGCATATTTTACCGTCCTTTTCCTCAGGAGAAATGACAAATAGATTTCCCTCACCAAATGATCCTTTTACCCTTTGATTTGATAGGGCAATGCTGACGCTGCTTGCTTTTTCTATGGTGTTTGATACATGAAGCTCATTCCTTAAGGATGATAGGCAAAGCTCTGTTTCTGCGCGGTAGATGCCGAGAATATGAGCAAAAATTTTTGCCGGGTCTGTGTCTTTGGGGCAGAAGGTAACTGTTTTAAGTCGGATATCCTCGATCGAGGCACCAAGAGCTATAGCTCCTGCCGCAGCACAGATCACCTGTGAAATACCGCTTCTGTAGGGCGCACTCATGTCACTTGAAGCACAAATGGCAGAGAGAGAGTCGATAGAGCCCTCGTATGAAAGCTCATTCAGATGGCAATGGAAAGCGCCCGAAAGCACGTCCTCTGAAACATTAAGCTGAACAGGTGATAAAGCCTTTGCTTTTGTGAATTTAAGAAGAAAGGCTCCGTCAATGGCAGTTGTCAAGGTCTTACTTCTTAATATTATCTTGCCCTTTTTGTTCTTTCTTCCCGCGCGGCGCATTTTAAGCGACATTTCCATTCCAATGTGGACAATAGCCATTTCGTCCCTCTCGCGGCAGAGAAGAAGTATGTCGCCCTTGCCGTAGGTTGCCATTTCCGCGAGCATATCGGGAACTGTCAATTCCGCACCCTCAGTATCGGAAAGCACTGCGGAAAGAAGATTATCCTCAATAAGCCATCCGTTAAAGCCGATGCCCTCTTTGATAAGCTCATCTATAAACGATGATATATCGCCGTCATTCTTTATTTGAATATAAATGCCTTCCTTGATCTTATTTTTGATAGGCTTTGATGTGATTGCAAATTTAAGCTCGTCCGAGGAACAAAGCATGCTTTCACGGGAGAGGTCAAGTCTTGCAAGCAATGCGGGGTCATTCTCCCCCACATATTTTGTTTCAAAATGCTCGGATGCCCTTTCGGGGAAAATGCTTGCCAGATAATCCGAGGAGATATTAAACATTCTTTCAAGTGATATGGGGCCTTGCAGATTGTTTTCCATTGCCGCAAGCTTTGCCATCATATCCTCCATGGTCTCTCTTATCTCATCATTTTCGGTCACCATCTCGCATATGCAATAATCGCGCTCACCGCTAAGCTTTTCTTTTACATTTCCATATAAAATGTCAATGAGAACAAGCTCGGTGGCATCGCAATCCCTTTTTTCGAAAAGCCGATAATGATTTTGTATATGGGAAAGAACCTCGATGGGCATTATAAGACCCATATCCTGACTTATATAACTAAGATAATCGGTTGGTGCTGTGCAAAAGCCAAGGATAGTTCCGCTGCGTATAGGATAATCGGTATATAATCTCATGTCATCCATCAGCTCCTTTCAATAATTTTTCCATAGCAAAAATCTCCGTCACTTCCTGTAAGACGTACAGTCTTAAAGGAAGCCCTAAGCTCAGTATCACTCTCCGTACAAACGGGAACAAATGAGGCGGTATGCCCATATGCCCTTCCGTTCTCAAAGGTCTCAAAAAGAACCTCTGCCTCGCCCTTTTCCGAGACGAAACGTGCAAGATTTTTTTCCGTAAGCTCTTTACCCAGAGCAATAAGCGCCGCACTGCGCTCTTTTTTTATGGCTTCGGGTATTTGACCCGCCATTGATGCGGCGGGAGTCCCCGAACGCTTTGAATAAGCAAAAACGTGCATATCAAGGAAATTTGCCTGCCTTGCAAAATCCATGGTAAGCTCAAAATCCTCGTCTGTTTCGCCCGGAAAGCCAACTATAAAATCGGTGGTAAGCATAACGTCTTTTATTGCACCGCGCAGACGTGCAATATTTTCAAGAGCCATTTTTCTGTTATATTTTCTGCGCATAAGTCCCAAAATTCTGTCGCTTCCGCTCTGCATCGAGAGATGAAAATGAGGCGCAAGACAGCGAACGCGAGAAATTTTTTTCACAAAATCCTCTGTCATAACAGAGGGGTCGATGGAGCCAATGCGGATCCGTCCTATGCCCTCGATCTTGTCGATTTCAAGCAGCAGATCGGCAATGGTGATGTTTTTTAGATCTCTACCATATGAAGCAGTTTCAATTCCCGTTATAACTATCTCGCGGCATCCGTTTTCGGTGAGGCGTCTGACCTCGCATAGAACCTCCTCGGGTGCTTTTGAGCGAACAGGCCCTCTCGCATCGGGGATAGCGCAGTATGAGCATCTGTTTTCGCAGCCGTCCTCAATTTTAAGATATGCCCTTGTGCGCTCAAATTTTTTTATGGTCATACTCTCAAATGCGCTTTTCGAAAGGTCGGGAATATTTATCTCGGGGATCTTATTTTTTTTGCCTGTTGTCACAAAATAAAGAGCCTTTTCCGCACAGCTCAGCTTATTTGAGGAGCCGCAGATATAGTCAACACCCTCAATAGATGCTGCCTGCTCGCCCCTGCTCTGCGCCATACAGCCGGTAACCAGCACAAATGCCTCGGGATTGGTCTTTATTGCGCGCCTTATGAACTGCCTCGCCTTTCTGTCGCTTTCGGCAGTAACGGTGCAGGTATTTATAATATAGACATCACATTTCTCCGAATGCGGCAGGATCTCAAATCCAAGCTCCTCCAGCCTTTCCGAGATTGCCTCGCTTTCGTATTGATTGACCTTGCAGCCAAGGGTATATATAGAAACGGTCTTTTTCATGCTTGCATCCTTTTCAGTAATTTTCATATATAATTGTACCACTTCCACCTTCATATGTAAAGAGTAATTTTAAAACCTTTTTTGTTTTTTCGAAAATATTTGAAAATTCTCTTGAAAAATGATGCAAGATGGGGTATAATTAAGAAAAATAATTCCTCAAAACATAAGGAGAAAATAAAAATGAGCGAACTTCATGTTGTTGATCATCCTCTAATTACTCACAAGCTTTCCATTATGCGTAATCGCAAGACAGGCTCAAAGGATTTCAGAGAGCTTCTTGATGAGATTGCAATGCTCATGGGATATGAGATCACCCGCGACCTCCCCCTTGAGGACGTTACCATCGAAACACCTATTACAAAAATGACAGCAAAGATGATCTCGGGCAAAAAGCTTGCCATTGTTCCGATCCTCCGCGCAGGTCTTGGTATGGTTGACGGACTTCTTCGCCTTGTTCCTGTTGCAAAGGTGGGTCATATCGGTCTTTACCGCGATCCCGACACTCATCTGCCCGTTGAATACTATTGCAAGCTTCCCTTTGATATCGAGGACAGAATAACTATTCTCGTTGACCCTATGCTTGCAACAGGCGGCTCGGCTTCCGATGCGCTTACACTTCTCAAGAGCAAGGGCGTAAAGAATATCAAAATGATGTGCCTTGTTGCAGCTCCCGAGGGCGTTGCAAAGCTTCAGGAGGACCACCCCGATGTTGATATCTACACAGCAGGTCTTGACGAAAGGCTCAATGACCATGCTTATATCGTTCCGGGTCTTGGTGATGCGGGCGACAGAATTTTCGGCACAAAGTAATTTTTAATAAAAGAGTCTGCCGCAGAAATGCGGCAACTCTTATTTCAGGAGAATTATGAAAAGTTTTGTCATAAAAAAGAACGATGCGGGCCAAAGGCTTGATAAATTCCTTACAAAGGCCGTAAAGGGTCTGCCCGTGTCGCTTATGTACAAATACATAAGAACTAAAAAAATAAAGGTCAACCGAAAGAGGACAGAACAAAAATATATGCTGTGCGAGGGCGATGTTATCGACCTTTTCATAAGGGATGAATTTTTCGACTCCCCCGAAAAGGACGGTGGCGCAATCGAGCGTATTGAGCCTAAAATAACCGTTGTTTATGAGGATGAAAACATTCTTCTTGTAAATAAACGTCCCGGAGTCGTTGTTCACGAGGACAGCGAGGCAAAAGACAATACCCTCATTATGCACATAAAGGCTTATCTCTATAGGAAAGGAGAATATGACCCATCCTCGGAGCAGTCATTTGCCCCTGCTCTCTGCAACAGAATTGACAGAAACACAGGCGGAATCGTTCTTGCGGCAAAAAATGCGGCGGCTCTGCGAATAATGAACGAAAAAATCAAGAATAATGAAATAAGCAAGTTTTACCTCTGCGCTGTCCATGGCACACCAAAGCCAAAGCAGCAAACTCTTCACGGGTATCTGATAAAAGACAGCGCAACAAACACCGTAAAGGTATATGACAAAAAGGTGGGCGCGGCAAAGGAGATAATCACAAAATACAGAGTCGTTTCAGAGAAAAACGGCAATTCTCTCCTTGAGGTTGAGCTTGTTACGGGAAGAACACACCAGATAAGAGCACATATGGCTTATATCGGTCATCCCCTTCTCGGCGACGGAAAATACGGAATAAACAAAAGCGACAGAGAAAAGGGTTATAAATACCAGGCTCTTTATGCTTACCGTCTCCGATTTGATTTTGCGGATGATATCGGAGAGCTTGGATATCTCCGCGGCAAAGAGGTCTCCCTTGATAGAGATGAAATATGGTTTCTCGAGGATTTTGACTAAAAAAAGGAAAGGAGCACTATGAAAAGATATTTTTCTTTAATCCTTGCAGGCGCTTTGGGAGCACTTCCCATTGTCATTCCCAACATCGGATTTCTGCATTTAGTGCTTCTTATCCCTTTCGGCTTTTTCTGCCTTTCGGATGAAGAATCAAAGCCAAAAAACGAATATCTTCATGGCATTGCCTATTTTTTCGGCTATTTTGCCCTCTGCTATTCATGGCTTTTTGCGATGTATCCGCTCTCGGTAACGGGAATGTCAAGGATTGCGGCGCTTTCTGTTGTGCTTCTTGCAGTATTCGGCATTGCACTGTTCCAATCGGTGGGTTTTGCGTTTGTTTTTCTGATAGTGAGGAAAGTGAACATAAGTAAATATTTGTTTCCGTTTTTTGTGGCGGCGCTTTGGTGCATAGGCGAATGGGCGCAGAATTTCTTTTGGTTCGGTCTGCCCTTTGTGCGCGTTGCGCTGAGCCAGACAAATTCACTCGAATTTTGCCAAAGCGCAAATCTTTTCGGCTCTTATTTTGTCAGCTTTATTATCGTTTCGATAAATATGCTCCTTGCCGTTTCCTTTAAGGAGAAAAACAAAAGGCAAAAGACTATTGCGGCCTTTCTTGCGCTTCTGATCTTCATTTCAAATGCCGCATACGGAATCGTTTATATACATCATTCGGAGAAGAATACTAAGGCTGTAAAAATATCCGCTTTTCAGGGGAATATTTCAACCGAGGAAAAATGGAGCGATATTATGCTCGACCGCTCCCTTATAATCTATGAAGGGCTTGCAAAGGAGGCGGCGAAGTCGGGCGCAAAATATGCTCTTCTCCCCGAAACCGTGATACCTTATGTTACCGAGGAATATGACGATATAGATTCATTCTTTAACGATCTCGCTTGGCATCACGGAATAAAAATCATGCTTGGCACATTCGGGCGTGTTGATGACGGAGTAGGGAATATCATAAGGGTTTATGAGCCGATGCGCGAGCCGCAAAATGTCTATACAAAGCAAAAGCCCGTCCCATTTGGCGAATATATGCCGATGCGTGGTATTCTCACAGCGGTTTTTCCACCTCTTGATGATATAAATATGCTCCAAAGGTCGCTCGTTCCCGGAGAAAAAAGCAGTATATGGCAGGATGGTGATATGGATTTCGGATATCTCATCTGCTTTGATTCCATCTATTCATCACTTGCGAGAGAAAGCGTCAAAAACGGCGCAGATATTCTGATGATATCCACAAATGACTCGTGGTTTGGCACGTCTCACGGTCTTGTTATGCACCTCACCCATGCAAAGCTGCGAGCCATCGAAAATGGCAGAAGTGTTTTGCGTGCGGCAAATACGGGAATCAGTGCAGCTGTTTCACCAACAGGAGAGGTCATACAGAAAATAGAGGCAGACGAGATAGGACAGATAACCGTTTCACTGCCCATATTAGAGAATTGTACCTTATATAACTCCATCGGGGACTTCTTCGTATATTTTTCAATGCTTTTTGCATTGTTTTGTATATTTTTTCCAAAAAGCAGGAACAAAAACACCGTTCTTTCGTCTTAAAGGATGAAAGGACGGTGCTTTTTATGAAAAAAATTATTTCTTTTGTGCTTGCATCCCTTATGATACTTTTATGCTCATGCTCGGGAAAACCAAATTCGGATGCCCCTATGGGCGGGTGGGACAAAGTCCCTTACACAGAGAATTTCGCGGGCAGTAGGGATACAGACAAAAAAGCTGACGATTTTCAAGGTGTTTATGCTCTGGATAAACTTTCAAAATCAGAGATAAAAGGCAAGAAAACTGACGATGAATTTTCTTCTGCCTTTCTTCGCAGTTCTTTTGATTATTTTTCAAGAGCTGTAGAGGATAAAAAGGAAAACAATCTTCTCATATCCCCTCTTTCCATTTATATTGCCCTTGCAATGACTGCCTGCGGAGCGGAGGGGGATACCCTTTCACAGATGGAAGAAGTACTTGGAGAGCTCAATTGCGAGGATATTGCCAATTATATTTTAACTTTGGTAATGAACATGATTGACAATGAAGAGCTGACCCTTTCTCTTGCAAATTCAATATGGATAAGAGACAATAAAAGCATGATAGAGGTAAATGAGGCCTTTCTCGATATTACAAAAGAATATTTTTCAGCTGATATTTTCAAGGAAAAGTTCGATGACAAGACCCTGAAAGACATAAATGCTTGGATAGAGAACAAAACAAACGGTATGATTCGAGAAATGCTTGATAAGATTGACGATACGACCGTTATGTATCTGATAAACGCATTGGTTTTTGAGGCTGATTGGGCAGATACCTACGAAGAATCACAGCTCAGTGAGGCAAATTTCTCCCAATACGGCGGCGAGAGAAAAAGGACGGAGCTGATGTATTCCACCGAGGATCTTTATATATCGGACGAGCGCACAAGCGGATTTATAAAGCCTTATGCCGACAGCAGATACGGCTTTGTTGCGCTTCTTCCCGACTCGGATATCGACATATATGAATATGCCGCATCTCTTACGGGCGAGGATTTTTCAAAGCTCCTTCAGGGCAGGGAAAAGGCGAATGTCAATGCCGCAATGCCTCAGTTCAGCTATGAATATTCGGATTCTCTCGTTGAAGAGCTGAAGGCTCTCGGAATGACCGATGCTTTTTCCGAGACGTTTGCGGATCTTCGAGGACTTGGAAGATCAAGCATGGGAAATATCTATATTTCTGATGTTATCCACAAGACATTTATCGAGGTATCACCAAAGGGCACAAAGGCAGGCGCGGCAACGGTGGTTATCGCCGATTGTGAGAGCGCGATGATGCCTGATAATATAAAAACCTATGAGGTTATCCTTGACCGTCCGTTTGTATATGCAATAGCAGACATTGAAAAGGGTATTCCGCTCTTTATCGGTGTTCTCGCCGAGCTTAACTGATAGGAGGAACGATATGAAAAAAATAATATTTTTAATACTTGCGCTTGTTATTTGCCTTTCTTCTTGTAATAGTTCGGATGAAGTATCCGGGACTGCCGAAAGCACGGATAATTCCGTAGTTACTCCCATAGAGCCGAGAAAGACAGAAAGCTTCCTTGAAATTTTTGACAAAAGCGGGTTTGAATATACTATTGGAGAGGAAAAGAGCAGTGACAGCTTCTTTTCGGTTGAAAGGCAGTACATTCTTATAGGTGATGATATAATCAGCTTTTATGAATATGATACGAATGAGGCAATGGAAGCAGATGCGGCTTGTGTTGACAAGGGTGGCTGCTCAATAAATGTTCCCGGTCGCTCGGTTTGCGTCTCATGGGTGTCCTTTCCTCATTTTTACAAGAAGGATAATGTTATTGTGAATTATGTGGGCGAAAATGAGCAGATTCTTGATTTTCTTGAAGCGAATTACGGAGCAGAGTTTGCGGGAAGTGGCATCTACGCTGACGGATGATGAGTCGGGGAAAGGGGATTTGCTGACGGCTCAATTTCGGTAATTGTTTATCTTAGAAGAAGTAACTTACCCCTTATGCGCTCATGCCGCGCGGCAGTAACTTTGGCCCGCCCCAAAGGGACGAAAACTCTCCCGGGAGTTCCCCCTGGGTACCCCCTTATCGGTCACCAACGCAGCCAAAAAACTTCGACAGGCGAAGATTTTTTGTTCTGCTGTAAGTGCTATCATATACCCACTTGCGCCAAAAAGCACAGGCGCAAGTGGGGTATTTTTTCTTTTAGCACGCCATATTATCTGTGCAAAAGATAAAATTACAGACACTCGCCATATTATCCCCTTACGCTTCGCGACGACTTGAACTGAATTATTTTGAATTTAAAATATATTGCTTCGAAAAACTAACTATTAAAAACGAACGAAAAGAAAAGTTAGATTGGCGAACGAAGAAATGGGTTCACCGTTTCCAAAAATCCATTATATCAAATCCTCGCGAAGCGTAACGAGACGAAATGGCTACCGTTTGCTTATTATATCATTTCCATTACACGATATAAGAGCAAAAAAACAAAACCCCACTTGCGCCTGTGCTTTTTGGCGCAAGTGGGTATATGATAGAACTTACAGCAGAACAAAAGATCCTTGACACGTCAAGGTCTTTTGGCTGCGTTGGTTAGCACGAAGGGGGTACCCAGGGGGAACGCCGGGAGAGTTTTGGTAACTTTGGGGCGGACCAAAGTTACTGCCGCGCGGCATGAGCGCATAAGGGGTAAGTTACTTCTCCTAAGATAAACAATTACCGAAATTGAGCCCTCAGCAAATCCCGCCTTTTCTTTCGACAACTTCCTGTTTTCAAAAAGATGAGCTGATTCGCATATGGCGAATCAGCTCGTCTTTTTAAGCTTTTTTCTTGTTGCTTTTAATTTTCATCACCATGATGATCACTGCGATCGCGCAAATTACAACCACTGCAATAATTATGATGACAGGCAATGGATTTGACGTGCTTGCCACCGGCGCATCACCCTTGTTATGGAACACGATAACGAAATCCGCCTCGGTCTCGGGCGCGATCTCCTCACTTTCGGGTGCGCTTTCGGTCTCGTCAAAATGTATTCCCTCGGAAACATTTTCGGGTGGGGTGCACTTTATCGGAGAGGGGGTGTTTGAAGCCATATCGAAGAATTTCAGACCGCTTTCCGCAGCATAGCTCTCTGCATAAGAGCCGCTCTTGCCGTAAATCGCCTGCAGATTGCTGTTTTCCTCAAATACCGAAGAGCCAAGCTCTGTTATGGCATCGCTGAGTATAACATTTGCAATGAGATAATCATAAGCAAATGCCCAAGCGGAAACGGAAGCTACCTTTGAAAGGTCGGCTCTGCCCTCGATTAGCTCTGTTCCGTCAAGCCAGATGGTTGTGAGATTTTGGCAATTTGTAAATGCGCCCGCATCTATCTGGTTTACATTTTTGCCAAGGCGAACGTCCTTTAGTGATTGGCATACATTATGTGAAGATTTCTTATTTCGTTATTTCCGATTTTGTCATTTACCGAGTAAGCGTGACCCTCCGCCTCGCTTCCGCCATACGACGTGAGAGAATCCGCTGAAAGCTCGGAGAATATTTTAAGGCAAATTTCCTCGATGAAGGCTGATTTTTTCTGTGCTTCCTCCATCTCATTTCCGCTTGAAATGAGATATTCAAGCACTGAATACAGCTCTGAGAGCCTTGGCAGAGCGGAAAGCGCCCTGAAACTCCATTTGTAATAGGGCAAATACTGTTTGTTTATTAAAAATACGGTATGGATTGCGCTCTTGACAAATTCAGTGGCGGCAAGCTGTGCTGCGGCCTTTTCACCTCTTGCAATACAGCGGGAATAGTTGTATTGCCCCGCTTGCCCCATTATGATGAGATTTCCCGCAAGCTTTTTGAGGCGCACATCCTCGGGCATATAGGAAAGCGATGTCCTCGCGGAACTGAATTTTCCAAGATCATCCCGAAATATTTTGCCATTGGTTGCCTCGATAAGTGATTGCTCGGGTACGAAAAACCAATCGGAGAGAGAAAGAATACCATCGGCTTTTCCTGTTTTTTCATGGAAAAACTCGCTCATCCTTATAACTCCGTGTCGCTTTCCACCCACGGGACTTATTGGATTTCTTTTGTATCCCATAAATTCCGAGGGAAGACGGGAATATGCCCTTTCAAGGGCAAATTCTGTTGGCAGATCGATCGTTTCCTCATCGGGCAGAAAAAGGCAGAAGCCGGGTTCGAAATCGTGATCCCTTGAAACATCATCGTCAAAGCCCATACATTCCGAGCCGCTTCCCGCGATTCCCACAGCAATAAGATTCTCAAGATGAGGGAACTGCTCCTGTATCATGGAAGCGCCGTATTCCATATAAAATCTTTCGGAAAGATCAATTCCTTTCATATATTGCCTTCGCCCTTTCCTTTAGCTCCTTCTCATAGAAGAAATGACCGTAATAGCCGAAAACCGAGGCGCATTTTTCGCAAACAAAGGCATAATATCCATCTCGCTTGCTATATCCTTCAAGGAGTGCCTTTGCCTTATCAAGATATTCGCCAATTATTTCCGCACCGTCCTCAAGTCCCATCCGTGCTTCTGCCGCACTTGCCATATTGAGGTAGGTTATAGCCACATTCGGGGCGCCGTCCTCTGCCTTTTCCATAATAGCTATGGCTTTTTTGTAGTAGGAATCGGCTTCCTCAAATCTGCCAAGATCAACGAGGGAAAGTGCCATATTATTGTAAAGTCCCGCAAGGCGGTCATCATCATTTTTGAGGTTTGCCTCGTATATTTCTCTTGCTTTTTCGAAAAGAGGCATTGATCTATCAGCCATTCCGAAGGCTTTATAAACTGTTGCACTGTTGAGATATGTTGTTGCGGAGCCCACTTGCTCGCTTATGTCAAGCTCATCGATTTTTTTCAGTGCCTTTTCCGCAAAGCCTATGGCGTCCTCTCTCCTCCCGAGCTTTCTGTAAAGTCCCATCAGCTCGTTTGACATAAGGAGAAGTGTTCTGTAATCAGAATTTGCTTCTGCCTCAGAGAGCCAATAAAGAAGGTGACGCTCGGCAGAGGTATAATCGTTTTTATTCAAATATTCGTCAAGCTTTTCGAGAATTCTCTCGCTTGAAATGCATCCGTTTGCCATATTTCTCCTCCCGAATATATAATTACTTATAATATTTTACCATAAAAATAGGTGTTTGTCTATCTACTTTTAGTTAATTGAAGAAAAAAGACAAAAAAATTAAAAAAACATAGTGCAAAACGAAAAAAAGTGTGATATAATAAAATGCAGAAGTATATCGGAAGCAAAGGAGCTTTTTATGTATAGAATAGTAACTAAAAAAAGTCTCAATCCAACTGTGACACAGATGGAGATAGAAGCACCTCTTGTGGCGAGAAAGGCTCGTCCGGGTCAGTTTATCATTCTTCGCGTTGACGAGGAGGGGGAAAGAATACCTCTTACTGTTGCAGGTGTTGATGCCGAGAGGGGAACTGTCAAAATAATTTTTCAGATCGTCGGAGGCACTACCAAAAGACTGAATGAAAAGAATGAAAATGAATACATAAGCGATTTTGTCGGCCCTCTTGGGGTTGCCACCCACACAGAAGGGATTAAAAATGTCTGCATTGTGGGCGGAGGTGTCGGCTGTGCCATTGCAATGCCTGTGGCGGAGGAATTTCATAGACTCGGTGCAAGAGTGACCTCAATAATAGGATTCAGAAGCCGTGATCTTCTTATTCTTGAGGATGAATTTAAGGCTTGCTCCGACAGTCTCACTATCATGACAGACGATGGCTCATACGGCAGAGAGGGCAATGTTACCATTCCTCTCCGTGAGATGCTTGAAAATGGTGAAAAATTTGATATGATAATCACCATAGGCCCTCTTGTGATGATGAAATTTGTAACTCTTACCGCAAAGCCATTTGAAATTCCCGTAACAGTTTCCATGAACCCTATTATGATCGACGGAACGGGGATGTGCGGCGGCTGCAGACTTACTCTTGATGTTGACGGTAAAAAGGTAACAAAATTTGCCTGCGTTGACGGCCCGGATTTCAACGGATATGAGGTAGATTTTGATGAAGCAATGTCAAGGGGAAGAATGTATGCGGATTTTGAAAGGCACGCATATGAAAAGGCTTGCAATCTCTTTCGGAAGGAGACAGAATAATGGCGATAGAACCAAAAAAGCATGAAATGCCCACCCAGGAGCCCTCTGTGAGAGCTCACAATTTCGATGAGGTGGCGCTTGGATATACATATGAAATGGCAAAGGCGGAGGCTGCACGATGCCTTAATTGCAAAAATCAGCCCTGCGTGAACGGTTGTCCCGTTAATGTTCATATTCCCGATTTTATTACCAAGATAAAGGAGGGAGATATGGAGGGCGCATATGATGTGATCTCTCTTTCCTCCTCGCTCCCCGCGGTTTGCGGCAGAGTTTGTCCTCAGGAAAATCAGTGCGAGAAGAATTGTACTCTCGGTGTTAAATTTGAGCCTGTGGGAATTGGCAGACTTGAGCGATTTGTTGCCGATTACCACAATGCAAATGCCGAAAATACTGTCGTTCCGCCTCCATCAAACGGACATAAGGTCGCAATCGTCGGCTCGGGCCCCTCGGGTCTTACCTGTGCGGGTGATCTTGCGAAGCGCGGCTATGAGGTGACGGTATATGAGGCGCTTCATATGGCGGGCGGTGTTCTCGTTTACGGAATCCCCGAATTCAGACTTCCCAAGAGCATTGTTGCAAAGGAGGTTGAGGGATTGAAGGCGCTGGGTGTAAAGATAGAGACGAATGTCGTTATCGGAAAGACACTTACCGTTGATGAGCTGTTTGAGATGGGCTTTGAGGCGGTATTTATCGGCTCGGGCGCGGGTCTTCCCAATTTTATGGGTATTCCCGGCGAGTCCCTTAAGGGAGTTTACAGCGCAAATGAATTTCTCACCCGAAGCAATCTTATGAAGGCATACAGAGATGACCCTGAAACACCTATTATGAAGGGTGGCAAGGTTGCGGTGGTCGGCGGCGGAAATGTTGCAATGGATGCGGCAAGAACCGCGTTGCGTCTCGGCGCTGAGGCGGTATATATCGTTTACAGACGCAGCATGGAGGAGCTTCCCGCAAGACATGAGGAGGTTGAGCATGCCATCGAGGAGGGAATTGATTTCAGACTTCTGACAAATCCTGTGGAAATTCTTGGATTTAACAATCCCGATGATGCAAGAGACCCTCGAAATGGCTTTGTTACGGGTATGAAATGCATAAGGATGGAGCTTGGCGAGCCTGATGCAAGAGGCAGACGCAGACCTGTTCCGGTTGAAAATTCGGATTTTGTGCTTGATGTAAATACAGTCATTATGTCTATCGGAACATCACCCAATCCTCTTATCAAGAGCACCACGGAGGGGCTTGAGGTAAATGAGAGAGGCGGAATAATCGTAAGCGAGGACGGACTTACATCTCGCAAAGGCGTTTACGCAGGTGGAGATGCCGTAACGGGCGCGGCAACGGTAATTTCGGCAATGGGTGCAGGAAAAATTGCCGCAAAAGCCATTGATGAATATCTTTTAGCAAAATAAAATGCGAGAGGTCGCTTCATTAAAAAATGAGGCGGCCTCTTAACTTTTGGGTAATTTGGTGATAAATAGGAATTTGGCGAACTGTTTATTATACCCCGATGTGCTATCGCCCATCGCCCTCCGGGTTCGACTCACAAATCGCCTTTGGCGAGTTGTGAGTCGAACCGCTTGCGGCAATGCCAACGGCATTGTGGTATAATTTCACTATTACTTAACGCACCGATAAATTTCTATTTAATGCTTTGAATCAGCAGTTCCTGATTTTTTTGAGAGCAATCGGATGGTATATTGTTAAAAAAATTTACTTATAAGTGTGAACTTTCCGTTTTCGCAAACAATTTACACTTGACATTTTTGTCCCGATAAGTTATAATTTTTACGATGGGTTATTATCGCGGAAATGACAAAATAACTTTAATTTAATGAAGAAAGGTGTATGAATATGGCTTTTTATCTTACCGGAATACATACTCCGCACAGAAAAAATACAATCAAGACGCCGACGGTGAAGATGGATATCCCGAAAACCGTTTCGATTCCCATGTCGATGCACATAGGAAATGATGCAATTCCCACGGTTAAGGTCGGTGATATTGTTAAGGTCGGCACAAAAATAGGTGAAGCAGACGGAAAGATCTCGTCTTGCATTTTTTCAAGCGTATCGGGCAAGGTTACAAGGCTTGCAGAATATCTTACTGCAAGCGGTGCTGTGACAACTGCTGTTGTTATCGAATCGGATGGCGAAATGACACCCGATGAGGCTATATGCCCCCCCACAGTAAATGACCGTGAGGAGCTTGTAGCGGCTTTAAGAGAGAGCGGAATTGTGGGACTCGGAGGCGCAGGCTTCCCAACTCATGTTAAGCTTGATGTTGATCCGGAGCGCATTGAATATCTCGTTATCAACGGCGCAGAATGTGAGCCTTATATTACAAGCGACTCTGTGGCTATGCTTACCCGTGCCGAGGATATGAAGGATGCTATTCTCGCTCTTAGTAAGCAGCTCGATATAAAGAATGTCGTTATCGGAATTGAAAATAACAAAAAAGAAGCTATTTCCAAAATGAATGAAATGGCGGCATCCGTATCCGAGTGCAAGGTGGAGGTTAAAACACTTCCCTCGGTATATCCCCAGGGCGGCGAAAAGGTGCTTGTCTATCATACGGTAGGGAAAAAGATACCAACAGGCAAGCTTCCCATTGATGTTGGCTGCGTTGTGCTGAACTGCACGACCCTTGCTGCTGTGGGAGCATATCTGCGCACAGGTATGCCTCTTGTGGAAAAATGCATCACGGTTGACGGTGGGGCGGTGAAGAATCCCCAAAATGTTATCGTTCCCATAGGAGTATCCCTCTCGGATGTCTTTGATTTTTGCGGAGGACTTAAGGAGGATCCCGCAAAGATAATTTTCGGTGGACCTATGATGGGTGTAACAGCTCCTGATGCTTCGGGCCCCGTTATGGCAAATACAAACGCTGTTCTTGCCTTGACAAACAAGGAAGCAAAGCTTCCAAAGACCACTGCCTGCATCAGATGCGGTTCTTGTGTTAATACCTGCCCCTTTGGCCTTTCTCCCGTAAGCATTGCAGAGGCTTATGAAAGAAAGGATGCAGAGGAGCTTGCGGCTCTTTCTGTGAATACTTGTATGGAATGTGGCTGTTGCAGCTTCATTTGTCCTGCAAACAGACCTCTTGTTCAAATAAATAAATTATCAAAGAAATTTTTAAAGGAAGAAATGAAAAAGGAGGGAAACAGATCGTGAGTTCTCTTACAAAGGTAATGATTTCTCCCCATATTCACAGCGGAAGATCGACCTCGGGCATTATGCGCGATGTTCTTATCGCTCTGCTTCCTGCCACGGTAGCGGGCGTTCTGATCTTTGGACTTGGTGCGCTTTTGCCGATCGTGGTCTGTGTTGCATCCTGTGTTGGATTTGAGGCTCTTTTCAATGTGATAACAAAAAAAGAGCAGACTGTTGTGGATCTTTCGTCCGCTGTTACAGGCTTGCTCCTCGGACTTAATCTTCCCGCAAATATTCCGCTCTGGCAGTGCGTTATCGGTTCTCTTTTTGCAATCGTTATCGTAAAATGCCTTTTCGGCGGAATCGGCAATAATCTTGTAAACCCCGCTATAACCGCACGCGTATTTATGCTTGTGGCTTTTGATGCCATGATAATTGCAGGAGCTCCCGTTGATGCGGTGGCAGGTGCAACACCTCTTTCTGCCGGGCAGATGCCCTCGCTTCTCACCCTGTTCCTTGGAAATTACGGAGGAAGCATCGGTGAGACCTGTACTCTTGCACTGCTTGCAGGTGGCATTTACCTTATTGCGCGCCGCGTTATTACATGGCATATTCCTGTTATATTCATAGGAACGGTATTCGTTTTCTCACTGCTTATGGAGGGATTTGATGCTACTGCGGCTCTGTCTCTCACAATGGCGGGCGGTGTTTTCATCGGTGCGATATTTATGGCGACAGATTATGTAACATCCCCCTATACATCTTGGGGAAAGGTCATATTCGCTCTCGGTGCGGGACTTTTCACCTGCCTTATCCGCTATTTCGGAAACTACCCCGAGGGTGTTTCCATTGCGATACTCTTTATGAATATACTTACTCCCTACATAAATCAGTGGACAAGACATAAGGTTTTTGCGGCAGGAGGTAAGTCATGATAAAAAATATTAAAAATCTTTTGGTTTTTGTTGGTATCTGCACGGTAATAACGGTGCTTTTGGCGCTTACCAATTCATTCACAGCACCTATAATCGAGCAGAATCAAAATGCCTCGGCAAATAAGGCACTCCTTGAGGTCATGCCCGAGGGCAGCGGCTTTGAAATTATTGATATTTCCACATTTACCTTGCCCCGGACCGTATCAGAGGTTCATAAGGAGACATCGGGTAAGGGTCATGTTATAAAGCTTGTGACAGCAGGCTACGGTACAGACATGGTGATCATGTGCGGTGTCGGTGCTGACGGTGTTGTTACGGGAGCGGTATGCCTTTCATCAAACGAAACTCTCGGAAAAGAAAAGGTATATGGCGAAAATTTTGCAAATAAGGATGCGGCAGGTGTTGATGCTGTTGATATCATCTCCGGTGCAACAAAAACCACCGAGGCATATAAGAATGCCATAAAGGACGCTCTTAATGCTTCTATAATTCTCGGCGGAGGCTCTGTTGATATCCGTACCGAGGAGGAAATCCTTGCGGATAACCTGAATGCGGCGCTTCCCACAGGCGAAAATGCCTTTGCAAAGCTCTTCCTCTATGAAGTAATCGAGGAATTTGATGCAATTTACGCCGCAGAAAACGGTGCAGGATATGTATTCGTCATTGGCGAGCAGTTTATCGGCGCAGATTCCGAAGGAAATGTTGTTTCGGATGGCGCAGAGAACGCTGAAGCGATTGCAAATGCTGTTGCTCTTATAAAATCCACGGTTATCGAGGAAATTGACATTTCCGCATATCCCGACCTTGAAAAAACTATTGTTTATGCGGCAAAGACCGCTTCGGGCAACTTCATCATCGAAGCAAAGGGCGCGGGATACGGCATCAAAGGCGGCAATGAATATCATCCCGCATCGGGCGAGTACATCATCGTTCGCGTATCCATGACAGCAGAGGGCAGGATAATTGATTGCCTTACTGTTTCCGAGGGCGAAACAGACGGTCTTGGCGATGCTTGCGCTTCCGAGGACTTCTACGGTCAGTTTGACGGCAAGACAGAGGAAAATTATACCGAGATCGACGCTATCAGCGGTGCGACAATGACCACAGACGGCTACAAGATGGCTATCGAGCGTGCCTTTGCGGCACTTAAAATCTTGAACGGAGGGGAAGAATAATGAGCAAAAATAACTCTCTTTCCGTGCTTACAAACGGAATCTTAAAGGAAAATCCGACACTCGTTCTGATTCTCGGCACGTGTCCGACTCTCGCAACCACAACAACGGTTACGGGTGCTCTCGGTATGGGACTTGCGGCACTTGTGGTTCTGGTCTGCTCCAATATTTTCATTTCGCTTCTCAGAAGGATCATTCCCGAGTCTATGAGAATCCCCTGCTATATCGTTATTATTGCGGGATTCGTTACCATCGTAAAAATGCTGGTTCAGGCACTTTTCCCCGGACTTTATGAAACTCTTGGAGTTTATCTTGACCTTATAACGGTCAACTGCATCATTTTAGGCCGTGCCGAAATGTTTGCAAATAAGAATACCGTCATCTCCTCCGCTCTTGACGGTATCGGTATGGGACTTGGCTTTACCATTGCCCTCGGCGCAATGGCTACCGTTCGCGAGGTGCTTGGAAATGCTTCCTTTGCGGGCATCGCCATTCCCTTTATGGAGGATTTCAAGATAGCGTTTATGACAAAGGCACCCGGCGGACTTCTGGTTTACGGCTTGCTTATTGCCCTTGTTTATGCTATCACCCACGGCAAAGCACCTGCAAAGAGATCATTCTCATGCAGCGGATGTCCCAATGCATCTATTTGCCATAAAGTAAGCTGTAAGGAAAAGGAGGCTGAGATATAATGGAGGAATTGAAAATTTTACTTGTTATCATCCTTTCCGCAGTTTTTGTGGATAACTATGTCCTCTGCCGCTTCCTTGGCATCTGCCCTTTCCTTGGAGTATCGAAAAAGCTGAATCAAGCCACCGGAATGGGTATTGCCGTTACGATAGTTATGCTTCTTGCAACTGCAGCCACATGGCCTATCCAGTATTTTGTGCTTGATGCACTGAAGCTCGGATATTTGCAGAATATCGTTTTCATTCTTATCATTGCAACCCTTGTTCAGATACTTGAAATGCTTTTAAAGAAGCTTTCTCCCGCTCTCTATGAGGGACTTGGGGTTTATCTGCCCCTTATCACAACAAACTGTGCCGTTCTCGGCGTAACCATCAATAATATCATCGATGGCTACAGCTTTATTGAATCTATGGCAAGCTCACTTGGATGCGGTCTTGGATTCCTTCTTGCAATGGTGCTCTTCTCGGGTCTTCGTTCCCGTATAAATGAGACGAATATCCCCGCGCCCTTCCGTGGACTTGCAGTAACCCTCATTGCCGCATCCTTCATTTCTCTTGCATTCATGGGATTTGGCGGCATTGTTGAAAATATTTTTGCATAATTGAGGTGCTGATCATGGAAATTTTAATAGCATTTCTTGCAATACTCGGTATTTCGCTTCTGGCAGGCGTTCTGATACTCATCTTCTCTCATTTCTTCGCTGTTGAGAAAAATGAAAAGGAGGCTCTTATCAGAGAGTGCCTTCCCGGCATCAACTGCGGCGCTTGCGGATATAAGGGCTGTGATGACTATGCGGCGGCTCTTGCAAAGGGAGAGGTCAAGCCTACTCTTTGCGTTCCCGGTGCTCAGAAGGTTGCCGATAGGATCAGTGAAATTCTCGGAGTTGAGCCGGAAGAATTTGAGGACGTTGTTGCCTTTGTCGCTTGTAACGGAAATTGCGAGGCAACGTCAAAGATAGCAAAATATGAGGGAGTTAATACCTGCCATGCGGCAACTATGATCTATGGCGGAACAAATTCCTGCCGCTTTGGCTGTCTCGGACTTGGCGATTGCGCGGCAGCTTGCCCCTCGGATGCCATATGTCTTGAGGACGGAATCGCTCATGTTGATACATCGCGATGCATAGGCTGCGGCCTTTGCAAGCAGGCTTGTCCCAAGCAGATAATCACAATGCTTCCTCAGGAGGCAGCTACCGCTGTTATGTGCAGTAACAAGCAGAAGGGCGCGGATGCCCGCAAGGCTTGCAAAAACGCTTGTATCGGCTGTAAAAAGTGCGAAAAGGCTTGTCAGTTTGGCGCAATTACCGTTGTGGATAATTTGGCGCAAATTGATTATAATAAGTGTACATACTGCGGTCTTTGTGTAAACGAATGTCCCACGGGCTGTCTCAAAAAGGTATTCTTCCCCAATCTGCCCGAGGATTACGATTGCAAAGATCTTTCCGACTAAATTTATTATGAAGGAAGAAAAAAATATCAAAAAAAGATTTTTACGTAATGATATCATCTTTATAGCCGCGATCCTTTTGATCGCGGCTGTAGGATTAGTTTATTTGTTTGTATTCAGAAGAAGCGGAGACACTGTTAAGGTTACGGTTGACGGTGAGCTTTACGGCATCTATTCTCTCTCGGAGAATATCACCGAGGATATAATAACAGGCAATGATTCATCGAGCATGAACCGTCTTGTAATCCGTGACGGTAAGGCATATATGGAAGAAGCCTCATGTCCCGATGGGATATGCGTTGCCCATAAACCTGTTTTCCGAAATGGTGAGAGCATCGTTTGCCTGCCGAATAAGGTGGTTGTAACGGTGTTTACCGAAAAGGACTCATCATCGCCCGATATTGTGGCATAGGGGGCGCGTTATGAAGAACAGATCAAAAAATGTGGCATTTCTCGGTATGTGTACTGCACTTGCGCTGATACTTGCATATGTGGAAATTCTGATGCAACCGCTTTTTTCTTTGGTTCCCGGCATAAAAATGGGCTTGCCGAATATTATAATAGTTTTTTTGCTCTACCGACGCAGTGTGGCATCCGCCATCGGGGTCTCTTTGCTTCGGATCCTTCTCGTCAGCATACTTTTCGGAAACGCAATGGCGCTTTTTTATAGCCTTGCAGGGGGATTTTTGAGTCTTCTTGTTATGATATTGCTTCGCCGCTTGAATATTGTGTCGGCGGTGGGGGTAAGCGTTGCGGGGGGAGTTGCCCACAATCTTGGGCAGATCCTTATGGCAATGCTGCTCCTTGAAACAGCAGAGATTGGTTATTATCTTGCGGTCCTTGCCGTAACGGGCACTATCGCGGGAATCCTTGTTGGACTTTGCGG
>JAZROG010000013.1:0-2542 GCA_045648605.1 Eubacteriales bacterium
ACGGAGTGCGTGAAGTCTGTCGCGTGTGATTGCACCAAGGCATCTTACGCCGAGACCGGGACCGGGGAACGGCTGACGGTAAACCATTGCATGGGGAAGACCGAGTGCCTCACCGACAACTCTTACCTCATCCTTGAAGAGCAGCTTTATAGGCTCAACAAGGCTGAATTTCAGATCCTCGGGAAGTCCGCCCACATTATGATGGCTCTTAACTGCCTTCTTTCCCTCTGCAGCCTTTATGCTTTCGAGAATATCGGGATAGATAGTTCCCTGAGCGAGGAATTCAACGCCCTCAAGCTTTCTTGCCTCGTCTGCAAAAACATTGATAAATTCTGCACCGATGATCTTTCTCTTCTTTTCGGGTTCAGCAACGCCAGAAAGAAGTTCAAGGAAACGGTCGGTTGCATCAACATAGATAAGATTTGCGCCAAGCTCCTCTCCGAAAATCTTAATAACATTCTCGGATTCATCCTTACGCATAAGACCGTGGTTTACATGAACGCAAACAAGCTGTTTGCCTATTGCTTTTATAAGAAGTGCCGCAACAACGCTTGAGTCAACACCGCCTGAAAGAGCAAGGAGAACCTTTTTATCTCTAACCTGTTCTCTTACAGCGGCGATCTGCTCCGCAATAAAGGCATCAGCAAGTGCTTTTGTCGTAATTCTTTCCATTGATTCGGGACGAACATTAGAACTCATATATTCAACTCCTTAAAAATTAAGAATTATTTAACTGTATTGCTCTTTTCCTTCTGGATAACGTCATGTGCGCCGCCCTCAACGATACTTGTTGCGGAAACGAGAGTGAGCACAGCCTTTTCCTGAAGCTCGGGAATGGTAAGTGCACCGCAGTTGCACATTGTGGATTTAACCTTTGCAAGAGACATTGCAACATTGTCCTTGAGCGAGCCTGCATAAGGAACATAAGAATCAACGCCCTCCTCAAAGGAAAGCTTCTTATCTCCGCCAAGGTCGTATCTCTGCCAGTTTCTTGCGCGCGCAGAGCCTTCGCCCCAATATTCCTTATAGTATGTGCCGCCGATGCTTACTTTATTTGAAGGAGATTCGTCAAAGCGAGCAAAATATCTGCCGAGCATAACGAAATCTGCGCCCATTGCAAGTGCAAGGGTTATATGATGGTCATAAACGATACCGCCATCCGAGCAAACGGGAATATAAACGCCTGTTTCCTCAAAATATCTGTCTCTCTCTGCACAAACATCGATAAGAGCAGTAGCCTGTCCACGTCCGATACCCTTTGTTTCTCTTGTGATACAGATGGAGCCGCCGCCGATACCGACCTTTATAAAGTCCGCACCGCATTCCGCGAGGAATCTGAAGCCTGCAGCGTCAACAACATTACCTGCGCCGATCTTAACATCATCGCCGTAATTTTCTCTTACCCAAGCAATGGTTCTCTGTTGCCACTCGGAGAAGCCCTCGGAGGAATCTATGCAAAGCACGTCAACACCTGCCTCAACAAGAGCGGGAATTCTTTCCGCATAGTCACGGGTATTGATACCTGCGCCAACAACATATCTCTTATCGGAATCAAGAAGCTCACTCGGGTTCTGCTTATGTGTATCGTAGTCCTTGCGGAATACCATATAAACAAGATGTCCGTCCTTATCGATTATGGGGAGAGAATTGAGCTTGTTATCCCAAATTATATCATTTGCAATCTTAAGCGTTGTTCCCTCGGGAGCTGTGATGAGCTTATCGAAGGGAGTCATAAATTCGCTTACCTTTGTTGCGGGATCCATGCGGCTAACACGGTAGTCTCTTCCTGTTACGATGCCGAGAAGCTTGCCGTTTGCCTTGCCGTTGTCTGTTACAGCAACGGTGGAATGTCCTGTTTTCTCCTTAAGCGCCACAACATCTGCCATTGTAGCATCGGGAGTGATATTTGAATCGCTGATAACAAAGCCTGCCTTATGGTTCTTTGCGCGTCTTACCATCTCAGCCTCGTCCTCGATGGACTGAGAGCCGTAAATGAAGGAAACGCCGCCCTCAATTGCGAGAGCAACAGCAAGTCTGTCACCCGAAACCGACTGCATGATAGCGGAAACCATAGGTATGTTCATCTGGATCTTGGGTGTTTCTCCCTTTTTGTATTTAACAAGAGGGGTTTTGAGGCTTACATTTGCGGGGATGCACTCACTTGACGAATATCCGGGTATAAGAAGATACTCGTTAAAGGTGTGTGATGCTTCGTTTATGAATGTTGCCATATGAAAATCTCCTTTAATGCTTTTTACATATTATTATACACCTTTTTTTTGAATTTTTAAAGACCTATTTCACATTTTTTTGTCAATATTAAAAAATTTTACATTATTTCCGATAGTTTTGCCGTTTTTTGGGCAACTTTTAAGCAAATTAACAAAAAATTTACACGCCAAAAGGTTGTCACGATGCATTTTTTATGGTATAAGTTATTATGGAAGATTATAAATAGGAATTTATCGGTGAGATGAAAAACGCAAATCTGTAGGGGAAGCGACGCGCCCCCTCCTCTTTCTATATTGCAATTGTACGTAAG
>JAZROG010000014.1:0-15682 GCA_045648605.1 Eubacteriales bacterium
AGAAATTCAGGGCGAGCAAATTTTTGCCTTCAAAAAAGAGAATTTCGCAGGGAATATACGAATATTCACAAGAAATTATCTGCATTTGCGGCGGAAATTTGCCGTCCCGAATCGGGTTCGGATAATACTCCTAACCTTAAGCAAAGCATATTGGTCTTGTTTTTGGAGCCATACATATATGAGCTGGTCACAGCTTCATTCCCCCACATATCTTGGTGAAACCGAAATACACGGTCTTGTGCTCGATTGGAAGCGCTTTATCAGTGATATGACCATCGACTTTATGAAGCATGAAATTTCCGCTGTGAGAAAATATTCGGACAAGCCTGCAACCACCAATTTTATGCGTTGCTTTTCTACCGAGGTGTGCAGCTTTGATGGGATAGATTACAACAAAATGGCAAAAGAGCTTGATTTCGTTTCTTGGGATGCTTACCCCCGTTGGCATTGCAAAAATGCTCTTCACGAATATGCCTCTGTTAGTCTTTGTCATGATTATTTCCGTTCACTTAAGGATAAGCCGTTTATTCTTATGGAATCGACCACATCACTTCCAAATTGGCATGAATACAACAAGCTGAAGCGTCCCGGTGTAAATCGCCTTTCGGGTTTGCAGGCGGTAGCCCACGGCTCGGATTCGGTTATGTATTTCCAATTCAGAAAGGGAAGGGGAGGAAGCGAAAAATTCCATGGAGCGGTGGTGGATCACTGCGGTCATGAGAATAACAGAGTTTTCAAAGAGGTAAGCGAGCTCGGACGTGAGCTTGAGGGGCTTGATGCGATTGTTGGAGCAGGCACCGAGAGCGAGGTGGCGATCCTTTTTGAAAATGACAACCTACATCTTCTGAATATGGTTCAGGGCTTCCACAAGCATCATACAAGGGTGGAGGAAACCTTTGAAAATCATTACAAGCAATTCTGGAAGAGAGGCATAAATGTTGACATTATACCATACGAAAGAGATTTTGAGAGGTATAAGGTCATCGTTGCTCCCATGATGTATATGGTGAATGACGCTGTGATCGAAAAAATCGAAAAATTTGTTGCGGGCGGCGGTGTTTTTGTCACCACATATATGGCGGGAATGGCAGATGAAAACGATCTTTGCTATCTTGGAGGCTTCCCCGGCGGCAAGCTAAAAGAGGTTTTCGGTCTTTGGAATGAGGAGATAGACACTCTTTATCCCGAGGATGAAAATTCTGTTCTGATGGGTGAAAAATCATATAAGGCTGTGGATTACTGCGAGATAATACACCCGAGTACGTCAGAGGTACTTGGGGTTTACGAAAGTGATTTCTATGCCGGAAGTCCTGCTGTCTGCAAAAACAGCTATGGAAAGGGAAGCGCGTATTATATCGCTTTCAGAGACACGGGCGAGCTTCTGGATGATCTTTACGGTAAAATAATTGATGATTTCGGAATAAAAACATCTCTTTGCGGTTCTCTTGGAGGGGGTGTTGTGGCGCACAGCAGAACAGACGGTGAGAATGATTTCGTTTTTGTTTGCAACTATCTTGATGAGCCTTCGTATTTTGTGGCGGATACAGAATACAGCACTTTTAGTGGTGAAAGGATCATTGGAAGAAAAGAAATGAAGCCATATGATGTTCTGATACTAAAAAAATGATAAATAAAATCCACCGCAGACAGGCAATATCTGCGGTGGATTTTCATATTTATTTTGAGAGCGCGGAATAGGAATTTTTTCTAAAGGAGTCGGCATGAAAACAAAGATAAAAATCGGTTGGGGCATTGCGGTATTTGCTCTGTTTATTATTCTCGGCGGTTATCGAATTATTGATTTATCGATCGCTCTCCCTTGGATATTTGCTGTTTTTCTTCATGAAATGGGGCATATTCTTGCAGCGAGACTATGCGGTGCAAAGATATTTTCGCTGACACTCGATGTTACGGGAGCAAAAATGACACTTTACGGAAAGCTTTTATCATATAAGGAAGAGATGCTGATAGCGGCGGCTGGGCCTTGCGCAAATCTCATATCTTCCGCTCTGCTTTTTCCTTTTTTTGAAAACTTTTCCGCTTTTTCTCTGATGCTTTCATTTCTTAATCTTCTTCCCATAGCAGGGCTTGATGGATATAGAATTTTGTCCTCCCTGGTATCCCTTCGAATGGGGTGCGAAAAAACTCATACGGTTATGAAAACAGTGTCCTTTTTTGCAATTTTTTTTCTTTGGCTGATCTCTGTATATCTTCTTCTTCGCTTCGGTTCGGGGCTCACTGCCTTTATTCTTTCCTGTTCACTTTTTTTATCTCTTCTTGTATAAAGGAAAAACGAGTATATGGGAGAATAAACGAGTATAAAGGAGAATTTAGGGTGAAAACCCCCAAAAAAAACCGAAAAATCTCTTTTAATCAGATTTTTTTCAAAATAATTCGACTTTTTTTTGAAAATATATTGCATTTTTGGCAAAACTCTGTTAAAATATAAAATTACAACAGCGCAGTGCTTTTTGCGCAAATATTTTCTTTTTATATTGGAGGATTTACTGAGTTGACTGAACCTAATGCAGGAAGAATTATTGAGCTTAAAAATATCCGCAAGTCATTTGACGGTGAGACCGTTCTTGACGGTATAAATCTGGATATTCACGATAAAGAATTTGTAACATTTCTCGGGCCATCCGGTTGCGGTAAGACCACGACCCTTCGTATAATTGCGGGCTTTGAAACTCCGGATACGGGAGATGTGTTTTTTGACGGTGCAAAGATCAATGACTTGCCGCCTTATAAAAGACAGGTAAACACCGTTTTTCAGAAATACGCGCTCTTTCCTCATCTCAATGTTTATGAGAATGTGGCTTTTGGTCTGCGTCTCGGAAAGAAGCTGAAGGAGGAGGAGATCAGCCGCCGCGTTAAGGAAATGCTGCGAATGGTCAATCTTTCGGGCTTTGAGAGAAGAAATGTTGAATCTCTTTCGGGCGGTCAGCAGCAGAGAGTTGCCATTGCACGCGCGCTTATAAATCATCCTCGTGTGCTCCTTCTTGACGAGCCTCTGGGCGCACTTGACCTTAAGCTTCGCAAGGATATGCAGAACGAGCTTAAGAATATACAGATGCAGACGGGCATTACCTTTATATACGTTACCCACGATCAGGAGGAGGCACTCTCCATGTCGGATGTTATCGTTGTAATGAACGAGGGAGTTATTCAGCAGATAGGCACTCCCACCGACATATATAACGAGCCTGTTAATGCTTTCGTTGCCGATTTTATTGGCGAAAGTAATATTCTTGACGGTGTTATGCTTGATGATTATAAGGCTAAATTCTCAAATCAGACATTTGATTGCCTCGATAGTGGCTTTATGAAGGGCGAGGCTGTTGATATTGTTGTCCGTCCCGAGGATGTGGATGTTGTTCCCGTTGAAAAAGGAATGCTTTCGGGTGTTGTTACGAGCGTTACCTTTAAGGGAGTTCACTATGAGATAATCGTCGATATCGGCGGCTTTAAGTGGATGATCCAAACCACCGATTTTGTGGCGCAGGACGAGCATATCGGTCTTTATATTGAGCCTGATGCTATCCATGTTATGAAGAAATCCAAGTATTCCGATCAGTTTGGCGACTATTCGTCCTTCAGTGATGAGCTGGACGAGCTTTCTGTCAATACGGAGGAGGAGTGAGGAATGAAGCAAAGATCCTTTCTCCAAAAATGCCTTGCTGCACCTCACATGGTGTGGACAGTGCTGTTTATAGTTGCTCCGCTTCTTTTTGTGGCATATTATGCTTTTACCGACAGCGAGGGTGCCTTTACCTTTGATAATATCTTAAAGTCCCTTGAGGCTGACTATATGATAATCTTTTTCCGTTCCATCAGCCTTGCAATTATTGCAACCTTTATCTGCCTTGTCATTGCATATCCCATGGCATATGCAATTTCGAGAGCAAGGCCCTCGGCGCAGAAGATAATTATCATGCTTGTTATGCTTCCCATGTGGATGAACTTCCTTATCCGTACCTATTCATGGATGTCGATACTTGAGGATACGGGCTTTATCAATCAGGTTCTCATAAAAATAGGTCTTGAGCCTGTACATATGATAAATACAAGCGGAGCTGTCGTTCTCGGTATGGTCTATAATTTCCTGCCGTATATGATATTGCCCATCTATACCGTTATGGTGAAGATCGACCGCCGTCTCGTTGAAGCGGCTCATGATCTTGGCTGCAATGGACTCGGTGTTATGACAAAGGTTATTTTTCCGCTCAGCATTTCGGGTGTTGTTTCGGGTGTCACCATGGTTTTTGTTCCGTCTATCAGTACATTCTATATTTCACAGAAGCTGGGCGGCGGAAACTTCGACCTTATAGGTGATACCATTGAGAGACAGTTCCAGACTGCGTATAATTACAACCTTGGCGCGGCAATATCTCTTATTCTCATGGTTCTTATCATCATTTCAATGGCGGTAATGAATAAATTTTCTGATGATGACGGAGGTATGGTCGTATGAAAACAATGTCAAGGCTTTATACCACTCTCATCTTCGTTTTCCTCTATGCCCCCATCGGAATTTTGGTGCTGTTTTCGTTTAATGCATCAAATTCCACAGGTGTTTTCAGCGGTTTTTCTCTTCACTGGTATGAGGAGCTTTGGAGAGACAGCGCAACCCTTGCGGCTCTCAAAAACACTCTCATTCTCGCTGTGACCTCGTCCGTTATCGCAACCGTTATCGGTACTGCGGCGGCTGTTGGAATCGACAGAATGAAAAATCAGTATGTCAAGGGCGCGCTTATCAGCGCGACCAATATCCCGATGATGAATCCCGATATCGTAACGGGTATCTCCATGATGCTTCTTTTCGTTTTTGTGGGAGGACTTTTGAAGCTCGATAATAATCTGAGCTTTGCAACCCTTCTTATAGCTCATATAACCTTTAATCTGCCTTATGTTATCCTTTCGGTGCTTCCGAAAATAAGACAGCTTGACAGTCAGCTTCCCGAGGCGGCAATGGATCTTGGCTGTACCCCGATGAAGGCTTTTTTCAAGGTTGAGCTTCCCGCTATTATGCCGGGCGTCCTCTCGGGACTTATCATGGCTTTCACACTTTCGCTTGACGATTTTGTAATAAGCTATTTTACCATCGGAAGCGGCTTTGAAACGCTGCCGATAAGGATCTATTCAATGACCAAAAAGCGTGTTACCCCCGATATGTATGCGCTTTCAACTCTTATCTTCATCGCCGTTCTGCTTCTGCTCATTCTTTCGAATGTCATAAGCGCAAAGGCGGAGAAGAAGCCAAAAAAGAAATAATATTTAGGAGCAGAGCAGACCTTGAAAAGATTATTTTCTGTTTTCTTTGCGTGCCTTATGGTGATTCTTCCTGTTTTTTCCTTCGTTTCCTGCGGTAGTGAGGAGGTCGAGGAGGAAGAGATTGAATATAGAGGCACGATAAATGTTTATAACTGGGGCGAATATATTTCCGACGGCTCGGAGGACTCTCTTGATGTTAATGCGGAATTTACCGCAAGAACGGGAATAAAGGTGAATTATACCACCTATGCCTCAAATGAGGATATGTATGCAAAGCTGAAAAGCGGCGCAACGGGATATGATGTTATTATCCCCTCCGACTATATGATAAAGCGCTTGCTTGACGAGGAAATGCTTGAAAAGCTGAATTACGATAATATCCCGAATTTTGAGTATATTGCCGAGGATTTCCATAATCCTTATTACGATCCCACAAATGAATATACCGTTCCTTATACCTATGGCATGGTTGGTATTATCTATAATTCCTCCCGTGTTGCAGAGGAGGATATCGGTACATGGGATCTTATGTGGAATGAAAAATACAAGGGAGATATTCTGCAGTATAATAACTCCAGAGATGCCTTTGGAACGGCTATGTACCGTCTTGGAATAAGCGTAAATACAACTGACGAGGCAGAGTGGCGTGAAGCACTTTCGATGCTTGCAGAGCAAAAGAGCCTTGTTCAGAGCTATGTAATGGATGAGATCTTTAACAAGATGGAGTCGGGCGAGGCGGCAATCGCATCCTATTATGCGGGTGACTATCTTACTATGTCGGAGAATAATGAGGATCTTGCCTTCTATTATCCGAGTGAGGGAACGAATATTTTCATTGATGCCATGTGCATTCCCAAGGGCTCAAGGAACAAGGAGCTTGCAGAGGAATATATCAACTTTATGCTTTCCGAGGACATCGCCATTGCCAATGCGGAATATATTTGCTATGCAAGTCCAAATACTCTTGTAACAGAGAGTGCAGAATATGCGGAATATATGGGCGAGGACTGGATGGAGATACTCTACCCCGAGGGATTTGATCTTAAGGTGGATTATGATAATTATTGCTACAAAAATCTTCCTTCCGAGACACTTGCGCTTGTAAATGAGCTTTGGGAGGAGCTGAAGATTGACAGCTCTCTCGGTTCGTGGGTATATATCAGCTGTATTCTTATAATTTCGGCACTTGTGCTGTGGGGAATATGGTCGTTTATTGTTAAGAAAAAGCGCAGTAGGTTTTATTGATGTGTGGGCTGATTCGTGTTTTGCGAATCAGCCTTTTTTTGGCTGAAAGAGGAGTCAGCAAATTTCCTCATGGAATAAGAGAATGGTTTGCTATCAATTATATCTATTAAACATCGATAATTCCCGACTTTTTGCGGCTTTCTATTGACAAATGCCTTATTTTGGTTTATAATATTTACATTATGATATAATGTTCTAAAAGGAGCGGATTTTAAATGCAGATCTATGAAGAGCTTGTTGCCAGAGGCCTTATTGCTCAGGTGACTAACGAAGAAGAAATCAAAAATATGATAAACGAGGGCAAAGCGACCTTCTACATCGGCTTTGACTGTACCGCAGATAGCCTTACAGCAGGTCATTTTATGGCTCTCACCCTTATGAAGAGACTCCAGATGGCAGGAAATAAGCCCATCGCCCTCATCGGCGGCGGTACTACCATGATCGGCGATCCCTCGGGCAGAACCGACATGAGAAAAATGCTCACTCTTGAGGATATCCAGCATAATGCGGATTGCTTCAAGCGCCAGATGGAGAATTTCATCGACTTTTCCGAGGGAAAGGCTATGATGATAAACAATGCAGATTGGCTTCTTTCTCTTAACTATGTTGACCTTCTCCGTGAGGTCGGTGCTTGCTTCTCTGTAAACAATATGCTCAGAGCCGAGTGCTATAAGCAGAGAATGGAAAAGGGCCTTTCATTCCTTGAATTCAACTATATGATAATGCAGTCATATGACTTCTATCATCTCTATAAAACACTTGGCTGTAATATGCAGTTTGGTGGCGATGACCAGTGGTCGAATATGCTCGGCGGTACGGAGCTTATCAGAAGAAAGCTCGGTAAGGATGCCCATGCTATGACAATAACACTTCTCACCGACTCACAGGGCAAAAAGATGGGTAAAACAGCGGGCAATGCTGTTTGGCTCGATCCCAATAAGACCTCTCCCTTTGATTTCTATCAGTATTGGAGAAATGTTGGAGATGCAGATGTTCTCAAGTGCATCCGTATGCTCACATTCCTTCCCATTGAGCAGATCAACGAGATGGATTCTTGGGAGGGAAGCCAGCTTAATACAGCAAAGGAAATTCTCGCATATGAGCTTACAAAGATGGTTCACGGCGAGGAGGAAGCAGAAAAGGCACAGGCAAGCGCAAGAGCGCTCTTCAGCGCAGGTGCTTCTGCAGATATGCCCACAGAAAAGATCACATCCGCTGATTTTGTGGATGGCAGCATTGATATCCTTTCCATCCTTGTAAAGGCAGGTCTTGTTCCTTCAAAGAGCGAGGCAAGAAGAGCTGTTGAGCAGGGCGGCGTAAGCGTTGACGGTGAAAAGGTTTCCGACCTTAAGAAGGCATATACCCCCGCAGATATCGGCGAGGGAATCGTTGTAAGACGCGGTAAGAAGAGCTATAAAAAGGTAGTTTTTGAAGATTAATGAAGATAAGATTTCTTGGTACAGGCGCGGCAGATTGGAATATTGAAGAGCGCAAGGATGGCGATTTTTTCAGAAGACTTTCAAGTCTTCTTGTGAATGATGATCTGCTCATTGATCCCGGCCCTCATTTTTCAAAATTTGCACATCTTGACCATAAAAGACTCTCTGCAAGGCTTTCATCCTTTGGGATGATCGCTGCTTATGACGGTCTTGAAATTGAATTTTAACTGAAAAAGAGGCCTTTGGCCTCTTTTTTTGTTTGAGAAATTTGCTGCCTTTCGCATTATAGAAAGAAATCTTAAAGTCGATCCTGAAGCGCAGGAAAACAATGCTTATATAAAAGCAGGTATATTCAAGAGCATTTCAGAGAAAATATTTCTCTTGAGGATGTGGCAGGGCATCTGGGGCTTTACCCTCAGTATTTTTGCAGCCTTTTTCACAAGTATGGGCATAACATATAGGCAATATCTTGGAAACATAAGAGTTGCATATGCGCAGAATATCATCAAAGCAACGGGAATGAGCTGTACATCTGCCTGTTATGAGGCTGGCTTTAACTCGTATTCCGCATTTCTGCGTGCATTCAAAAGAGTTACGGGAGCAAGTCCGGGAAAGTAAGAGCATTTTTTACATAAGCTCATTTATCCTATAGCCTTTTCCTCTTATGGAAAGGATGAGCCTTCTGCCGCCCAGAGCCTTTGATTTTTTATTGATATGCGAGATATGATGCTTTATGTTTGTGCTTACCATTCGGTAGCTTTCCGCAAAGCAAAATGCAAGGATCTCCTCAGGCGAAAATATCCTTTCGGCATTTGAACACATATATAGCAGTATTCTGTATTCAGCCTCGGTCAGATTCATTTTGAGTCCCAGATATATGGCGTAATGACCGTCCTGTATCAGCTTCAAATGCCCGTATTCATATCTCGGCATATATCCGAGAGAGGTCAAAAGGTCAGAGAGGGAAAAGGACGGCTCGTCATCTCTGCTCATATCTGTTTCATGATCTGCCATAGCAAAATATCTGAATTTTTCAGTCCCGAAAATTCTTTTGTCATAAAGGACAATAGAGGTCATTTCGGGACGTATTTGTTTTATGGTCTTGCATGCAAAACCACCGAATTTTTCGTCTTCGGTGGCATCGATCAGACCAATCGAAAAGCAGGACGGCAGGCCGTTTATGTGATCTGCTGTTCCGCGAGCATTTTCAAGGCTTGGAAAGCTGCTTTGATATGAGAAAATATCATTTTTTAAAAGAGCTTTTCTTATTTTAACACTGCTTTTTCTGCTTGGTGATATAAAACAAATCATTTATTATTCTTTTTGCCGACCAAAACTCTTCCAACGAGATAGTCGAGAGTAACATTATAATAATCCGCAAGCTGTATTGCTGCCCAAAGTGGTAGCTCTCGCTCACCGCTTTCATATCTGCGATAAACTGTTGTGTGCATATGAAGCATTTCTGCTATTTCCTTTTGAGATTTATCATTGTCTTCACGAAGATCTCGAATTCTTTTATAAAAACCCATGCTTTTCTCCCAATATAAATACTATAAGCATATTATATTGAAAAAACACCTTATGGTGTTATCTGTCGCACCGTATGGTGCGCACAAAACAGGTGAGTACAACATAATAATGCCGACCCGCTATTTGCGGATCGGCATTATTTTATGGATAAATGATATATTTATGCCTCTTTTTTCTTTGCACATGCCTTGATAACAAGAACTGTTACGATAAGAAGCACAAATGCAGCTGCAAGAGAAATATAAACATTCTTTACAAAGCCTGCAATGATAAAGCTTACAAAGGAAACAGCCGCAACCGTGATAGCATAGGGAAGCTGAGAATTTACATGGTCGATATGGTTGCACTGTGCGCCTGCACTTGCCATAATGGTTGTATCCGAGATAGGCGAGCAGTGGTCACCGCAAACCGCACCTGCAAGGCAAGCGGAAACTGCGATGAAGAAAATGGGATCTGTTTCTGCAAACATGCTTGTAACGATCGGAATGAGAATTCCGAATGTTCCCCAGGATGTTCCTGTTGCAAATGCGAGGAAGCAAGCAACAACGAAGATGATTGCGGGAAGGAATGACTGGAGACCGGGAGCGGCACTCTTCATAAGTCCCTCGACATAAACATCTGCGCCAAGGCTGCTTGTCATGTTCTTAAGAGCTGTAGCAAGTGTAAGAATGAGAATTGCGGGAACCATTGCAACAAATCCCTTGGGAACACATTCCATAGCTTCCTTAAAGGTGATAATGCGGCGAGCCATGAGATAACCGATGATAAGGATAAGAGCGATGATACAGCCCCAAGGCAGACCAACATATGCATCGGTGCTTCCGAATGCATCAACTATGTTTGTTACGCCCTCACTCTGGTAGCCTACATAAATAAGACCGATAACGCAAGCGACGATGAGAACAACGATGGGGAGGAGAAGGTCGATAACCTTACCCTTATTTGATGCCTCGGAGGGAGTGTCATCATTTGTTGCATTCTTGAGGACACCAAGCTCACCCTGCTGAGCCTTAAGCTCAAAGCCGGACATCTTACCATAGTCAAATCCGAGAACGGCGATGAGAATGATAAATCCAAGTGTGAGAAGTGAATAGAAATTAAAGGGAATAGCACGAACGAAAAGCTCGATTCCGCTATATGTTTCGCTTTCAACGCATCCCGAAACTGCAGCAGCCCAAGATGAAATGGGAGCTATCATGCAGACAGGAGCAGCAGTTGCATCGATGATGAATGCAAGCTTTGCGCGGGAGATCTTATGGCTGTCTGTAACAGGAGCCATAACGGAGCCGACTGTAAGGCAGTTGAAATAGTCATCAATGAAGATGAACACACCGAGGATAAAGGTTGCAATGATTGCGCCTGCCTTTGTCTTGATATGTGTCTGAGCCCAGCGACCGAATGCCTGTGAGCCGCCGCTCTTATTGATAAGAGCAACGATTACACCGAGAAGAACGAGGAATATAAATATTCCCGAGCTGTCTGCAACGGCTGAAATAAGACCGCCCGAAACTGCGGCGTCAACTGTGCCTGTGAAGCTGAAATTTGCATTGAGAACAGCTCCGATTACAACGCCGATGAAGAGGGAAGAATAAACTTCCTTTGTAATGAGCGCAAGGGCGATGGCAATGACGGGAGCGAGCAATGCCCAAGGGGTTGAGAATGCGCCTTCTTCACCGATCGTGAAAAATGCGGTTGCCATAACGGCAAGGATCACGACGACAGCGATGAGAGGCAGAAGGAATTTCTTTGCTTTCATTTTAAAAGCCTCCTAAAAATAAAAATGATATGCTTCGCGCATATCATAAAAATCTATAATGACTCTTATCGACAGCGCTCCACATCCTTTGATGTGACAGTATATTGCATATTTTACAATATACCAATCGAAGCGCAGGGGCGGAATGACGCTCTGATTTCGGCGTTTGCTCCTTTCATGTGGGATCTCCGCAATCTTTTTTCCACATTAATAATAGAAAACGCACCTCTATCATCACCTTATGATATCATGTTTTTCGTCGAATTTCAATAGGTTTTGACAAAAAATAAAATTTCGGCAATTTGCACATAAAACGAGAGGGAAATTGTGCTTTGTGACAAGGGTGCGTTTCCGAAAACGGAACAGAAAATACATTCGACACCAAAAAAGAACGGTTTTGACAGAAAAAATGATAAAAAAAGAGTTTTTTTGCGAAAATCGCGAAAACTTATATACAAATTGCCCATTTTGTGATATAATAATACAGAATGGATAATAATATTTATTTTAAGGATTAGTTTTATGAGTTTTGAAAATAAAAGGAATCATGGAAAGCAGAGAGGTGATTTTTCCCGCAAGGAAAAAGGTCACTCATTTCGCGAAAGAGAGCAGTCCGAGCCTCGTGAGGAGACGAGCGGTGCTGTTGTTGGAAGAAATGCGGTTCGTGAGCTGCTGAAGAGCGGCAGAGCCATAGACAAGATATTTGTTCAGCGCGGTGAGCGAGAGGGCTCTATCGTTGTTCTTGTTGCAGAGGCTATCGAGAGAGGTATTCCCGTTGTGGAAACAGAAAAAGGAAAGCTTGATTCTCTTTCCTTTGGCGCACCCCATCAGGGAATTGCGGCTCTTGCGGCTGAAAAGGAATATTGCGAGGTTGAGGACATTCTTGCCATTGCCGAGGAGCGAGGCGAGATACCGCTGATCGTTATTTCCGATGGAATTACAGACCCTCATAATCTTGGCGCTCTTATAAGATGCGCAGAGGGTGTTGGTGCGCACGGGCTTATAATTCCCAAGCGCAGAGCTGTGGGACTTACCCCCGCCGTTTCAAAGGCTTCCGCGGGTGCCATCGAGCATCTTGCCATTGCAAAGGTTTCCAACATTGCTTCAACTATTGAGTCTCTCAAGAAAAAGGGCATTTGGACCTATGCTGCCGAGGCAGGCGGAGCGGCATATTATGAAACAGATATGAGCGTTCCTTGCGCAATAGTTCTCGGAAGCGAGGGCGAGGGCGTTTCGGAGCTTGTAAAAAAGAAATGCGACTATATAGTTTCCATCCCAATGTACGGAAAGGTAAATTCCTTCAATGTTTCAACTGCGGCATCCGTTATACTTGCGGAGGCTTCAAAGCAGCAGAGAACGAAAAATAAATGATAAGGAGTGCATTCAAGTGGCAGAGAATAAGAATAATAACAGCGAAGATATGTCTGTTGATGAGCTTGTGAACCTTTTGCGCAATAATATAAGCGCAGGCGAAGATCTCCCCGAAGATACCTCTGAGATGAAAACCATAACAAGAAAGGCAGATCCCGATAAGGATATCGCCTCCATGCTTAAAAATTTCATTGGTGATGAGGTTGCACAGTCAGATGATTTTGAGCTTGACGATGCTATCGAGGAGATAGACGAGAGCTTTGAGCTTGAAGACGATTCTGCACCTTCCGAGGTGGAATTTGAATTTGACGAAGCATCGGACGAGACCTTTGGCACTGATTTTGACGAGCCGGCAGATGATGTAACCGAAATTTTCGATGATTTTGAGCCGGATGATGTGTCCATCGTTGAGGAGGTTGCATTTGAAGATGAAGAGTCCATGGAAAAGCAAAAGAAGAAAAAGGGACTCGGAGGACTTTTCGGCTTCGGACGCAAAGGCGGTAAGGGACTTGCCGACGGATATACACAAATGCTCGAAATGGAGCTTGAGGCAGAAGAAAATGTGCCTGAAGCTGTAAATGAAGCTGCTTCGGATGAGGTTGATGAGCAGATAAATATCTTTGACGATGAGGCAATGGGATATGTAAGAGCTGCGGAAAATGCTGAAGACGATTATTCCGCCATTGCCGATGAGCCGGATATGCCTGAGCTTGAGAAATTTGATTCAGAGACTGCAGAAAATGAGATCGAACCGGAAATTGAGAATACGGATCCCACTGTTGGCACTATGTTCGTTCTCAATAATGAAGAGCAGAGCGATGCTCCCGAGGAGGACTATTTCGTAAATGAAAAGAATCCTCTTGCCTTTGATAATGAGGATGAAACACCCATCGTTCCCGATATGAGTGCCTTTGAGAATGTTCCAAGCTCTGATGCAAGACCCGATGATATTGAGCTTGAGGATATGGCAGATGATGCTGAGGTGTCAGGTGGGCTTGACGATAAGGACATCAATATGATGCTTGCTCTCGGATATGAGGAGGAGCTGGAAAAGGCTATCGGCAAAAAGAATGTTGATGAATTTTCAGATCAGCTGAGTGCCGAGATAGTTGATTTCATTGATGTTGATAAGAGCTATGCCTTTGACGGCTTTGAACTTAATTCTCCCGAAGGATTCCGTTCTGTGGGAAGTAAATATAAGCAGGAAAATTCCGAGATGAAGCTCCGCTTGATCGGAACAGGTGCATTTGCACTTGCGCTTTTCATCTTTGAATTTCTGGGAATATTCGGTGTTACCCTTGGCGGCGCACTCAATATCCATCATTATCCCGTTGTTGGTATAATGCTTTCGCTTCAGCTTTTGCTTCTTTCTGCTGCTCTTTCCTGGAGACAGGTGCTTGACGGACTTAAGGAAGCCATAACCTTTAATCCCTCACCAAGCTCGATCCCCGCAGTAGCCGTTCTTATGACGGTTGTATATAACGTTGTTATGGCGCTTATAGCACCAAATACCGGACTTAACCTTTATAATTTCCCCGCGGCTCTTTGCCTTGTGTTTATGGTTACGGGTGATTATCTTGATCTTTCACGCGAGATCAGATCCTTTAACACAATAGCAACGAGACGTCCGAAATATGCGGCTATTCATTCGAATCCCTCCGCTCGCACTGCAGAGGAGGAAATGGCAGAGATATTCTCGGGAGATAATTATGATGTGGCAGACTCCAAGGTTCTTGAGACAAAGAAGGTTGGCTTTATTGATAATTATTTCCATAGAACCAATATCCGCACCCTTAAGAGTCGCAAGCTGAATCTTGTTATCTTCCCCTTTATTGCTCTTGCGATAGCGCTTGGAATACTTTCTTATGTTACAAACAATTCTGCGCTTACAGCGTTCAATATTTCAATACTTACCGTTCAGTTCGGTATGCCCATGGGCTTGCTTTTCGTTTACAGTTATCCTTTCTTTGGTGCTGTAAAGGCGGCATTTGCTCATGATGCCACAATTATAGGCGAGGCATCTGTTGAGGAATACAGCAATGCAACAACCATTGTTTTTGCCGAGAAGGAGATATTCCCTCTTGAAACTACTGTTACAAAGGGTATCAAGCTCTATGATAATAATGCAATTTATTATGTTCTTTATCATTTGACAAGCCTTTATTCAAAGATCGGCGGTCCTCTTAAGGAACGTTTGGTTCAGGCAACCGCAGAAATGGGATATTCCGAGGATGTTGAGATCCTTTCGGTTGCTGAGAACGGAATAGAAGCTCTTGTTGACGGTAAGGTCAATGCCATTGCAGGTCAGGCGCGTTACATGGAGGAGAAGGGAATATTTGTTGGAAGCGATCCCGATGACGATAGAATGTTTGCAGAGGGCGCATCCGCACTTTATCTTGTGCTTGATGGAGTTCTTTGCGCAAAGCTTTATGTAAGCTATGCGGTAAGTGCCGAATTTGAGGATGTTATCGCCTTCCTTGGCTCCGAAAATATGGAAGCTGTTGTCCGCAGCAGTGACCCTAATATTGATAATGAGCTTCTGGCATCAAAACTTCGCGTTTCAAGATTCCCCGCAAGAATAGTTAAGAGCAGACCCGAGGAGAATGAGGATGTTCAGAATGCCGAAAGCGGCATCGTTTCCAGAAATTCTCTTACGGCGCTTGCCCATGCTATTACCCTGTGTAATAAGATCAAGAGAGTCAGAAAAGCAGGCAGAGCTGTTAGCATAATTTCCATGATAGTCAGTGTTCTTATGATGGTATTCCTTTCTTTGTTCAGTTCAAAGATATCCGTTCCATCTGTTTATGTAGCACTCTATCAGATCTTCTGGATGATTCCCGTTCTGCTGTTTACAAAATTGAATATTAAATAAAAAATCAGGGCTGTTTTTCAAGATAATGAAAATCAGCCCCTTGTTATGCTTGGAACGGTAAATAGGAATTTATCGAACAGTTAATCAGTGGAAATTGTTCGCAGATCCCTCGACAAGCTCGGGATGACGACGCAGCGGAGCTGCTATAGAGAGTTGTTTGCTTGTTTGCTGACGTGAAATCATCTGTTATTTCAC
>JAZROG010000015.1:0-4659 GCA_045648605.1 Eubacteriales bacterium
TAAGCTCTGCAGTGCTGAAAATACTTGTCGGGCGACCGGCCGGGAAAATAAGTCAATGCCGACACCATTCAGGAAAACAGAAATGTTTTCCTGTTTATGTATAGAGGAGAGAACGAGTAGGCAATCGCCTGTTCGATCGCCCCTCAAAATGCCTCTTTAGCTCAGTTGGCAGAGCACGTGACTGTTAATCACGGTGTCGTTGGTTCGAGCCCATCAAGGGGCGCCAAAACAAAAGATCACCCAATCGGGTGGTCTTTTGTTTTGCCTTCTTTTATGTGTTTGAACTAATGCCTGACCGTAATTAACTGTAAGGGCGAAAGCGAATAAACGCTTATTTCTGAAAAACAGCGCACTTGCCGCTGTAAGCGTGCAACGCACGCGACAGCCAATCACGTTTTGTCGACCGTTCCGCTTCGCGCCGGTCGGTGTCGCATCTCGCATATCTTAGGCTCGACGCTTTGCTTACACTCGCCTCGAACTGCTCCTGCTTTGACCGACACCGTTCATAAAAAGAGCATACTATGCTCTTTTTATTTCACTAACCCATCAAGGGGCGTCAGAAAAAAGCACTTGCGACAAGACTGGTTCTCATAAGTATGATAAAGCCCCGACAGATTGTAGGTCTGTCGGGGTATGCTTGTTTAATGAGGTTTTATCTTTCAATTACTTTTTCACAGAGCTCTGTTTGATTGCTTCTATATTTTATGAATGGTTTCTACAATCTTTTCATCGCCGTTGGGGGTTACGATGTCAAAGCGCTCGGGGGCGATGCCTTCTTCATACCATTTGCGTATAATCTGGAAATTATTTTCGATTTCAAATTCTCCGTTCATGATCGCCTTTCCGTATTTGTATATCTCTGCGGCATGATCCTGTCCGGCAAGAATGAAGTAACGCATATTTTTCTGACCGCTGCATGCGCAAACACCTTTGAAATAGTTCAGTGCGCCCTCAAAGGTCACACAAGCATCGGCACTTCCGGAATACATAAACAGCTTTCCGCCGTTACTAAAAAATTCTGTTAAATCCGCGCTGTTTGCATTGAGGTTTTCGGAAAGCGTATGATCCACCTCTTTCATATCACCGTAAAAATCAAAGTCGCATCCCTTATAGTCTTCGCCAAAAGTCCATATGAAAGGATAAAAATGCGGACTTTCTGTGCCCAGCATATCTGCCATCCCGCAGGTGTTACATTCCGAACCCATAGGCATTCCACAGTAGATATGTCGACCGGTTTCGCTATCGACAGGCCCGGTGTATATATCCCGCAGTGCGTTTTGCTGTTCCCGGGTGAAGGAGAGTTGTTTTGCAAGATCGTCAACAAATTCGTATATAATATGTTTATCAGAGGGCGGCTGAGAAATGAACTGTTTCCCTTTTTCGATTATGCCCTTTTTCTCACAAAAACCAATAGCTTTTTCTGTTATAGAAGAAATTTCTTCACGCGTAAACAAGGCAAGCCGTTCGTAGCGGATGATGCCTTCAAGACCTCCGTTTCCCATACCCAAAAATATACTGTTCCACTCCAGCGGCAGCCAGAGCTCGTGGCGGATATAGGAGGTTTCCGCAGGCCTTGAAACCAGCTCCACTCTTACAAAGGGCGGAAGAGCCGCTTCGTTTTTTCCACCGAATAGTTCGTTTCCTCGGTTACAGAGATTATTTCGGTGCTTTCAAGCAGGAGTGATTTAATAGCATTGATTTTTTCTTGCATGAGAGTTTTCACTGCCGGGAGATAAATATGAAAAGATTGACTTGACAGCCTTTTGAAATTGTGGTATAATTGTATTAGGAGTCAAATCCATCATAAATATTTGGAGTTTAATTAAGGAGCGAGAAATGAAAACAGTAAAAGAAAAGTGTTTGGTTGTTGGAGCGGATTTTGCAGGCTTTCCTCTTAAGGAGGTTGTGGTAGAGCATCTGACAAAAAAAGGATGGAATATTCTTGACCTTGGTGTGAAAAAAGACAGTGATCCTAATGATACAGATCTTATGTTTCACCGCGTAGGACTTCGTGTGGGTGCTGAGATCTCAGAGGGAAATTACGAGCGCGCTTTGCTGTTTTGCGGCACGGGCATGGGAATTCATATCGCCGCAAGTAAGTGTCCTCATGTGCACGCGGGCGTTGTTGAGAGCCTCCCTGCGGCACTCAGAGCAATAACGGGAAACGGTGTCAATGTTCTTGCTATGGGAGCTTTCTATGTTGCGCCCCAGACAGCGTGTGATATTGCTGATGCGTATCTTTCAAGCGAGCTTGGAAGCGGCTGGGAATGGTGGCATAATTTTTATGAATTCCACAAGCTTGCCATCGATGAGCTTGAGGCTTTTGACTACGAGGAATACAAGAAAAACGGATTTAAGGTAAATAAACTCGGTGACTATGATCTGACACTCGATTTTGATAAAAAACCCGACTAAAGGGCTGTTTCTTTTAAAGAATTTGAATACTTTTCGGTAAAGGTTCAAAATTTTCGGATGAATTAAAAACATAAGACCGAAATAAATGAGGCTGAGTCATTTGCTTAATTAAAAGCTTTTGACTCAGCCTCATTTTATCTTATTTATTCTATCATTTCAAAGAAATATTTATCTCTATGTGCTCTGACGCTCTGCACAAGCCCGATTATAATGTACATCGAAAGCATTGACGAGCCGCCATAGCTCATAAATGGAAGTGTAATTCCCACAACAGGCAGAAATGCCATGCACATACCCAAATTTTCAAGGGTCTGAACGATCACTATCGCCGCCGCACCGATGCAGATATATGCCCCCATAAGGCATCTTGATTTTCTTGCTATCATCAAAATGCGCACAGCCATAACAGTCAGCGTAATAATGAGTATCATACCGCCCACAAAACCGAATTTTTCACAGAATGAGGCGAAAATGAAGTCGGTATGCGAAGCATAGAGGTTTTCATAATACGAGCCGCCGCTGATTCCCTGCCCCCACATTCCACCGTTTGCTATCGCCTGACGACTGATAAGAGGCTGCATTCCTTTGTCAAGTGGGTCAAGCTCGGGATTGAATCCAACAAGTATTCTCTTTTGCTGATATTCGTGAAGATGAGGCCAAATATAGGGAAAGCCAACCACCGCCAGTACCCCCACTCCAGCAAAGAGCCATGAGCTAAGCCCTGCGCAGAAAAGCATGATAAGGGTAAATGCCATATAGACAAGAGCAACACCGAGGTCACCCGAAATCAGGATAAGCCCGATGATAAGTCCTGCGTGGAGAGCAAGCCCCGCAAGATTTTTGATGTTATTTATCTTGTCCTTGACCGCTGCCAAATGCTTTGAAAAGGTCATTATGTATGCAGCTTTGACAAATTCCGATGCCTGTATTCCAACAGGACCAAAACGCAGATAGCTTTTATTTGAACCCTCTGCAATTCCGAAAATGAGAGTTACGCCAAGCAAAAACAGCGCCCCCACATAGAAGATACCGCCGAATTTGTCAATAAATTCCTCATAATCTATCATGGTGATCGCTATCATCATGCCAAGACCCATAATTACTGAAACTATCTGAACGATATATGCGGATTTTGAAAAATCCATCATTTCCCCAAGTCCTCCGCCGAGAGTTGAAAGGCTCATTGCGGTGAGAACGAGAGTGCAAACGAGGAGCACAGGGTCTATCATGCGCATTCTCTCTTTTGCCGTTATGCTGAACGATCTTACCATATGCTCCTCCATTCCTTTGTATTAAAAAATCTTAATTTGGACGATATTCTCCTTGTCTTACATCTATCATAGTGTTATTTTCATAAGAATACTGCTTTGCCAGATCAAGTAACCGTGAAAGCCAATTTTCATTAGTCCAAAAGGTAATAATGCCATTGCTATCATTTATTCCCGACATCAGAGTATAAATGCCTTCATCTTTAATCTGTTCAGTCAGTTCTTCACGAAAAAAACGTATCTTCTCAATATCATAAAAACAAATGTCAATTTTTTCGTCGTCTCCTGAAAAGATATCTTTAATATCTGTTGAAAGCTTCTCGGCATCTTTGCCAACAGGCAAATAAAAATAAAGTATTAGTTTGCTATGTTCAACCTCGCTTCCATGAAATAAATTCAAAAAACAATCATCATCAATACTTCTATGATACTCTTGCCATATCCTGCTTTCCAATTCGTAAAGATATGCCACATCAAGCTCGATATTCAGCATATCGTTTTTTTGATTTATACGATATAGAGATATGGATAGAATCATGACCGCAACCAAAAGTATAACGCAGGTAAGTAAATAAATTTTTTTCATTTAAAGACTCACCTCTTTCATCTTTAATTTTTATTTTTAAATATAATCCACTTAATAAGCTCTTGCCCAGACTACCATATGCTTTGCAGGCTTTCCGCAGCAGACGCAAACGTCATTTATCTGCTCCTGCTCAAGAGGTATGCAGCGTGAGCCGACACCTGTCTGTGCCTTTACCGAGTCCTCGCACTCCTCGTCTCCGCACCACATTGCCTTGATGAAGCCGTCACCGTTTTTAAGAGCCTCGTTTATCTCGTCAACTGTCTTGCAGGAATAGGTTCTTCTTTCTCTGTTTGCGAGAGCCTTCTCGAACATTCCGTCTCTTACCTCGGTGAGCTTCGATGCAACGGTCTCGGTAAGATTTTCAAGGCTTACAAATGCCTTTTCAAGATT
>JAZROG010000016.1:0-37408 GCA_045648605.1 Eubacteriales bacterium
ACGCAAATCTGTAGGGGACGGCGACCTCGACGTCCCGTTTATCATTTGAAATTCACGATTATTTCACGTCTTTTGAGGGACGTCGAGGTCGCCGTCCCCTACAAACAAATGTCTCCGCCTGTTCGACAAATTCCTGTTTATCGCTTTTTTCAAATTCCATAATTGTTTTCAAAATGTATAAAAAACATACTTAGATGTTGCGTTTTACCAAAAAACGCTTGATTTTAAATATGGCATATGTTATACTAAATAAACAATGATTTATATTTCCCCTTAAAAAGATTGACAACAATACCTCGATATAATAAAATAACCATAACAAATGCAAAGGAGTTTTTTATGCGTAATTTTTTAGTTGATTTTCTTGATAGATTTGATTATCCCGCTGAGGCAAAGGAGGCTCTTATCGGCTGTTATGACGCCATGGCAGCAGACGAGGGTGCAGCAGCGGTTATGAACAAATACCTTGACAATTATGCCGCAGGAAACGAAAATGACCATTATGCAATGCTTGCCGATACAACTGCCGAAGCGCTGAGGATCGGCAAGCCATGGCAAACCGCGCATCTGGTCATGGGAATCTTGCTTTCTAAATTTTTGAAGGAAAGATACATCGCAAATGGTATTGATGACCAGCTTTGGGTCGATATCGTAGGTGATTTCAAATGCAAGCTTTTTGAATGTCACAGTGTTTACCACATTTGGGGAAGCTTTGTCGGTCATTGGTGGAAACAGTTCTTTACGATGAATATTTTCGGCATTGGAAGACTTCAATATGAAATGAAGCCATTCGGCAAGGAATATAAGGATGAAAATATCCACCTCACCCCCGATATGAAGGCGCTTTCGATACATATTCCCTCCTCCGGCCCTCTCACAAAAGAGCTTCGCGAGGATTCATATACCCGCGCAAAGGAGTTTTTCGCTTCTTATTTCGGAGACCAGAAGGCACTTTTCATGTGCTCATCATGGCTTCTCTACCCCGATCACGAGGAAATGATCCCCACATCAAATATTGTTGATTTTATGCATGATTTTAAGGTTTTCGAGGTTAGGGAGCCTGATAAATCCAACGATCTTTGGAGAATTTTCGGTGACGCATATGTTCTTCCCGAGCCGCTTCTCCCAAGAAACAATTCTCTCCGCCGTGCTTATGCCGAAAGACTCTGTGCCGGAAAAAAGGTCGGCAGAGGAGTGGGCTTCTTTTTGAGATGATCAGATGAGAATGTCTCATTTCAAAGAAAAAGCTGATTTTCTTTTGAAAATCAGCTTTTTCTTTTTCATATTTTCAATATATTAAAGATCTCTTCTTCCTTCAAGTGCTCTGTAAAGGGTAACCGCGTCCGCATATTCAAGGTCACCGCCAACGGGGATTCCATATGCAAGACGAGTGACCGCTATTCCCGCAGGCTTTAAAAGCCTTGAAAGATACATAGAGGTTGCCTCACCCTCAACTGTGGGATTTGTTGCAATGATAACTTCCTTTATCTCGCTATCCTCGCAGCGAGAGAGAAGCTCTTTGATTTTAAGCTTTTCGGGAGTGACTCCGTTCATCGGTGATATAACGCCGCCGAGAACATGATAAAGTCCGTTATATTCCCTGACATTCTCAAGGGCAATAACAGCCTTTGCATCCTCAACAACGCAGATGACAGAGCGATCTCTCGATTCATCCGAGCAAATATCGCAGATTTCCTTGTCGGTAAGATTTTGGCAGATAGGACAAAGGTGTATCTTTTCCTTTGCGTTGACTACGGCAGAGGCAAATTCCGCCGCCGCCTCCTCCGACATATCGAGAACGGAAAAAGCCAAGCGCATCGCTGTCTTTCTGCCTATTCCCGAAAGCTTACCAAATTGCTCCGCAAGCTTCTGGAGCGGCTCAATATAATCTGCCATCAGAAAAGACCGGGCATTCCAAGGCTGCCTGTTACCTTCTGCATCTCAGCGGCATTGGTTTCCTCAACTCTCTTTATAGCCTCGTTGACAGCGGCAACGAGAATATCGGAAAGGGTTTCAACATCATCAGGATCAACGATCTCAGGCTCGATATTTATGCTGAGAATCTCTTTTTTGCCGTTTATCTTGATAGAAACAACTCCGCCACCTGCGCTGATATCGTATTCGCGCTCATCAAGGTCTGCCTGAAGTGCTTCCATATCCTCCTGCATCTTCTGTGCCTGCTTGAGCATAGCCTGCATATTCTGCGGTCCGCCGCCAATTCCCTTTGGTATATTTGCTTTCATTTTTTCAGTCCTCCGAATTTGAATTGTAATTATTTATTATTTCGTTAAGATTTTCTCTGCCCTCATCGATGATGTCATTTTCGTGTGACACCTCAAATTCTATATTCGCCTCGCCAAGCGGACGCTTTTCGTAGGCAGAAAGAACCTTTACAAGTGTGGCAAGTGTGCTTTTTCTTGATGTAAGCATCAATTTTGAGAAATCGCTCTCAAGTCGAATGACAATGTTTCCGTTTTCTGCGCGATAAATCCTTGAGCTTTTAAGGAATCCCGTAAGGCTCGGATCATCTCTGCATATCTTGTCAACAGCCTCTATCCAATATGTAAGCGCACGCTTTTTTCCTACAACGGAAGGCTCCGGAGCAGGCTCTTTTTTCTCTTCCTCAGCCGTTTTCGGCTTTGGTGCAGCATCAGCCTTTATTTCTTCCTTTGGAGCAGCAGGTGCAGATGTCGGAGCACTCTGCGGTGCGTAAAGTCCCGCATCAAGTCTGTCCTCAATAGCTGCAACCCTTGAAGAAAGTGCCTCGGAAGAGGTGTCAAGCGCCTCGTCGCACATTCTGATAAAGGTCATTTCCGCAAGAAGTCGAGCAGATGACACAGACCTTTGTATCTGTGCATAGGTCTGATCCAAAATCTTGCAATGATATATAAGAGTTTCCTTTGCAAAAAGCGAAGCTACCCTTTCGGTCTGCTCCATCTCGCTTTCGGTGAAATCAAGGTATTTTCTCGCGTCCTTTGAGGTCTTTACCACAAGCATATCGCGGTAAAAGGACAAAAGATCCTGAATAAATACCGTTATATCCTTTGAGGATGAAACCACCTCGGCAACGGTTGCGAATATCCTCTCATAATCCTTTTTATAAATAGCCTCCACAAGAGAAGCGGTGCTGTCTCTGCCGCTTATTCCGAGAGAATCCGCCACAAGAGCCTCGGTTATATGCTGCCTTGCACCTGCGCAAAGCTCAAGCAGGCTAACGGCATCTCGCATTCCTCCCATTGCAAGCCTTGCAATGAGCTGAGCCGCGCCCGTATCTATTCCTATGCCCTCATTTTCTGCGATTTTCAGCAGTCTGTCGGTTATAACGGGAATGGAGATTCTTCTGAAATCAAATCGCTGACAGCGAGATATTATAGTGGATGGAAGCTTATGAAGCTCGGTGGTTGCGAGGATAAAAACAACATGTGCCGGTGGCTCCTCAAGGGTTTTGAGCAATGCATTGAATGCACTTGTGGTGAGCATATGTACCTCGTCCACGATATACACCCTGTATTTGAGCATGGTAGGCGAATATATGACCTCGTCTCTTATCTCTCTGATATCGTCAACCCTGTTGTTTGAAGCCGCATCCATTTCAAGCACGTCTGCGGTGCTTCCCTCCTCAATGGCAATACACGAGGGGCATTTTCCGCAGGGACTTCCGTTTACGGGAGAAGTACAGTTAACTGCCTTTGCAAGAATTTTTGCGCAGGTGGTCTTTCCCGTTCCGCGAGAGCCGCAAAAAAGGTAAGCATGGGAAAACTTTCCGTGCTCACATTCATAGCGGAGAACAGACGTGATATGATCCTGTCCCATAACATCATCAAAGGTGGCGGGACGCCATTTTCTATATAAAGCCTGATGCAAAAATATCACTCTCCTGTTCTATAAAAAATCAAGCTGCAAAATAAGACCATACACCTTAAGATCGAATCTCTGAGAAACGCACATTCCGCTTCTTCTGCTCAAAGCAGGCTGCCTCGCGGCACATCGAAGACACTGCTTAATGCTGCTTGGTTCCCCACCTGACATGGTTCACAGCTTTCGATCGCGCAAGACCCACTTCTCAACACAGAGGAAAACGTTGCCTCGCAGCTCGTTGACCCTCAAAAAAGGGATTCACCCCTGCTGTAGCGGATTTCAGGTTCAGGGCTCCGCTAAATCCCCGGCTAGTATGGCCTTATTTCACAGCTTGTAACTGCGGAAGCGCCAAATGACGCTCACTTCTATATATTATAACAGATTTGCGCAAATAATGCAAGTGTTTTTTCAAAAAATCTTGCGGATATCTTTTTTGAAGAAAATAACAAACAGGCTGAACCAAAATCGATTCAGCCTGTTATCATATCAAATATTTCCGTTCTTCTTTTTGTTATAATCCGAATGGGGATTGACTATCTCTCTCCAATCAAGATCTCCGCGCTCAAGGGCGCAGATAAGCACCTCTGCGGTGGCAATATTCGTGGCAACAGGCACATTATGCCTATCGCACATACTGAGAAGCTCAAATTCCTCCTCATCATAAGACATAGAGGGATTCGTTCCTCTGAAGAAAAGCAGGATATCTATTTCGTCATAAGCAATTCGAGAAGCGATCTGCTGCTCGCCGCCGTGCTCACCTGTCATAAGCTTTTCTATTTTAAGTCCGGTTGCCTCGGAAATATACTTAGCCGTTATGCTTGTTGCACAAAGGTTATGTTTACTGAGAATGCCGCAATAGGCGATACAAAACTGTGTCATCAGTTCTTTTTTGGTGTCGTGTGCAATAATGGCAATTTGCATCAGATTCATTCCTCTCTTTGTTTAAATTTGGTTTTGTTCCTTTAGCTTTCAAGAAGCTCCTTACGCTTTTTGCCCCCATAAACCTTTCTCAAAAGAGGCACGCTTGCGCCGTCAAGTCTTGCCGCAATATTGGCAAAGGAGCCTTGTATCCGCTTCATATTTTTGTTGTCGATCTCAAAGCAAAGCTTTCCGAATTCCTGGGAGAGCGAAAGCTCATATTCGTGTGGCACTATTCCCAGAAGTCGGGTATGGGTCTTGTCGATAAGCTCGTTTATTCCCGTTCTCAGCCCACTTTGAACCGCATCGGCATCAAATCCGTTTACGATAAGTCTCTGATCCGAAACACCGAACCTGTCAAGAGTCATTCCCGTTCTCTCCGCTGCTCTTGCGGCGGTCGGCTGATGTGAAACGATGATAAGTGCCATATCTGCGGCATGGGAAACAAGCTCTACCGTTTCGCTTACAGCACCCGGGGTATCAATAAGGATATAGTCAAGGGATAATTTTTCGCCCGCATCGCGAAGCACATCCTTAAGCTGCTCCGCCGTGAAGCTTTCCTCAGCCTCAAGAGGTGCAGCGCAGAAAAAGAGATTTTCACTTCGAGAATCCCTCATTATTGCCCTTTCGACATCGCATCTGCCATAGATAACATCGCAAAGGTCATAAATCACCGAATCCTCACAGCCGAAAATAAGATCAAGGGAGCGGTTTGAAAAATCGCAATCGAGAGCAAGCACACGCTTCCCTCTCTGCGCAAGCGCATAGGAGAGGTTGGCGGTAACGGTGGATTTTCCCACTCCGCCCTTGCAGGAGGTAATGATTATAGTCTTATATGCAGATGTCACAGCAGATGTGCCCATTTCGATATCCGACATATCCTCAAGCTCCTTCCCAAAAATCCCTTTGGATATATTTTACCATAAATCACTCATTTTGTCAATGAGTATGGCAATAATTACTGCATCATTTTCAATTTTTTGCCAAAAGAAGTAAAAAACATTCGTTTTAGATAAAAAATAAGCGCTTTGGTCTTGATTTTTGAAAAAAATTGAGTTATAATGATAACATTATAATGTAAAAAGGAGATCTTTCGATATGAAAAACGAACAGATCGAGATCATAAAATGCTGTGCATTCTGCGAAAAGGCAACCGTTCTTGCAGGAGACGAATATGTCCTCTGCTCCAAAAAGGGAGTTGTTGCCCTTACATATAAATGCCGCCGTTTTTCTTATGATCCGCTTAAAAGAGTTCCAAAAAGAGCACCTTCGCTTGTCAAGCTTGAAGAACTCTCGGAGGAGCTTGGGGATATTTAAAAAACTCACCACCCGATACGAACTGTATATTTTTGTGCGTGACCTTGGTCACGCACTTGATTTATAAATTGGGGAGAAAAACAATGAAATTTTTCAAAAACACTTTTCCTTGTTCGACTCACAATTCGCCAAAGGCGATTTGCCTCGCTCAGGGTGACAGCTACGGTTTTATCGTCCTTTAGCGTTCGTAGATCTTTCGCGATGCTCAGGATGACTATTTTAGGTAGATGACTTCGCTCCAACTCGTCATTCTGAGCGTAGCGAAGAATCTATTAGCATTAACGGATAACTTCATTCTGTAAATTTATCATCCTTTTGCCTTCGTAGATCCCCTCGTAGAGGTTTGTTTCTTTGACTTTCTACATAAAATCCTCGATTATTTCATGTAGAACCACAGATAAACAACAATAAAACTCCCCTTTTTTAAAGTTTTGATAGACCTTTTTCAAAAAGGTCGTGTTCGGCCTCGCCGGCGCCGGTCGCCACCGCAGTGGCGAAACTCCACTCACCGACAATTCCCATTATCAAAAAATACTGCCTCACGGCTGTGAAGCAGTATTTTTTCTTATATTTATCAGAATTGAAGTGCCTTTTCGATATAGTCCTTAAGCTCGCCAATGGGAAGGCGTACCTGCTCCATTGTGTCTCTGTCGCGGACTGTAACACATCCGTCGGTCTCGGAATCGAAGTCATATGTGATGCAGAATGGTGTTCCGATCTCATCCTCGCGGCGGTATCTCTTACCGATAGAGCCTGCCTCGTCAAAGTCAACCATGAAATACTTGGAAAGCTCATCATAAACCTCTTCAGCCTTCTCGGAAAGCTTCTTGGAAAGAGGAAGAACAGCAGCCTTGAAAGGCGCAAGTGCGGGATGGAGATGAAGAACAGTACGAACATCGTTCTTTTCAGCGTCTATAACCTCCTCGTCATATGCGTCAACAAGGAACGCAAGAGCGACACGGTCTGCGCCGAGGGAAGGCTCAACAACATAAGGAATATAATGCTCGTTTGTTTCGGGATCGAAATATGTAAGATCCTTGCCGCTGTGCTCAGCGTGCTGGGAAAGGTCATAATTTGTTCTGTCGGCAATACCCCAAAGCTCGCCCCATCCGAAGGGGAAGAGGAACTCAAAGTCGGTTGTAGCCTTTGAATAGAAGCTAAGCTCATCCGGATCGTGGTCACGGAGACGGAGATTTTCATCTCTCATGCCGAGGTTAAGAAGGAACTTATGGCAATAATCCTTCCAATAAGCGAACCATTCAAGGTCTGTATCTGGCTTGCAGAAGAATTCAAGCTCCATCTGCTCAAACTCACGGGTACGGAAAACAAAGTTACCGGGAGTGATCTCGTTTCTGAAGGACTTACCGATCTGCGCAACGCCAAAGGGAAGTTTTTTTCTTGTGGATCTCTGAACCGCCGGGAAGTTTACAAAAATACCCTGTGCGGTTTCGGGACGGAGATAAACAGTGCTTGCATTATTCTCTGTTACACCGATGAAGGTCTTGAACATAAGATTGAACTTCTTGATGTCGGTAAATTCCTTTTTACCGCAATCGGGGCAAACGATGCCCTTCTCTGCTATATATTCGGACATCTGCTCAAAGCTCCAGCCTGCGGGATTATCCTCAAGTCCGTTCTGGAAAGCATAGTCCTCGATGAGCTTATCTGCTCTGTGACGCGCGTGACAGCCCTTGCAGTCCATAAGAGGGTCGGAGAATCCGCCAACGTGTCCGGATGCAACCCATGCCTCGGGGTTCATGATGATGGCACTGTCAAGTCCAACATTATACTTGGATTCCTGTACAAATTTCTTCCACCAAGCCTTCTTTACATTGTTCTTGAACTCAACTCCGAGAGGGCCGTAGTCCCAAGAATTTGCAAGACCGCCGTAAATTTCGGATCCGGGGAAAATGATGCCTCTGTTTTTACAGAGAGCAACGATTTTGTCCATTGTTTTTTCTGAATTTTTCATTTTAAAACTCCTATATGTCTTTTTCAAAAATTTTTCTTAAATTTAGGCAATTATTTAGCGCGCCTATAGGGCATCATAGCATTCAGACAAGCATTTTCATTGGGGATGAAGCAAAGTCTGCCATCGATGGTTGAATATGTACCCGTAAGCTCAATTGAAATCGGCTCAAAATCGGGATACGAGAAGATAAGGTCGAGATTTGATGAAAGGTCTGCTGCTGTGAAATCGGTTATTATCATCTTTTCCGCTTCTCTGAAAAGCGCAGCCGCCTTGGTTATGTATTTGGGATCTGTCATCTTGTTCATTAAAGCGCGTGCAAAGCTGACAGTGGTTTTGAGACGGGAATTGACCGTTCCCTCGTATTTATTGAATCGCAGCACATGAAGTGCCTTCTCTCCATCAAGATGCTGAACACCTTCCCTTAAGTTAATATGAAGACCACCCTTAAAGTCATCGTACTTCATATTGCAAGGAACATTGAAATCAACGCCCTCGATTATATCGATAAGCTTGGGAAATTCGTAAAGGCTCACAAAAGCATATCTATCGATGGGAACACCCACAAGAGAATGGACAGACTCGATAAACGAATCGACCCCCTCGCTTTCAAAAATGTCCGAAAGACAGACATTTTCATTTTCGCGCTTGATTATCGTACCGGGACTGATAGCGGTAAAAGCAAATTCCTTTCGCTCCTTGCTGACACATACAAGCAAAATGGTATCTGCGGAAACAGCACGGTATTCTCCGTCGGTAACCAGCTCTCCTGCTATTTTCCCCGAATCAAATTCAACAAGCGATGCCACCATGCTCGGGTCATAATAATCGTAGAAAATGTCGGGAGCATAATCAAGTCCCACAAAGAGCATATTGAAAGAATTTCCGTCAAGCTCTATGAGTGCTTCATTGCCGATCGGGGTATCTACATAGTCCTCTCCACCCGTCTGAACGGGATCGTTATTTCCGTCGATAAATGAACCCACTCCGATAGAATCCATTATCATGTTCACAACGAAAAATGCAATGATACCGAAAATCACGAGAGAGATAATAAAGGTCAGAAGAAAATTTCTAAGGCCTGCAAGCAAGTCTTCCACCTCCACTTCAAATAATACAATATTATATATCATTTGTAGGCGTTTTGCAATAGTCTCGGCATAAATTTAACACTTTTATTACTTTTGGCACGATAAAAGCCCTCAAAAGGGCAAAAAACACGGCATTTCGCCTACAAACCCTTGATTTTGGGGCACTTTCGACGCTTATCTTCAAACATTAGACGCGCAGAATGTTAGATAAAATTATACGTTATATTTCGATACATATTTAACATCAATGGCGCATCTACCGTTTTTGTCAAATATTCATCTAATCTAACGATCTGTTTAGACCTCTATTTTATGAGTGACGAATTTTACCGACGAAAAAAAGCGACGCTCACCGCGCCGCCTCTGCCATTACTTTTCAGTTAGAATTTTAATGCTGTTGAAATTGCTCGCCTTGGTATCAAGAGCGAAGAGCCATCATGTTGCTTTGATGTAACCGAGACTACTTCTGCTCTCCATACTCGAAAACACTTTACAAAAATTATAAAGCCTATAAAAAATCAAGAGGCAGCAAAAGCGCTGCCCCTTGAATAATCCTTATCTTTTCAAAATTCATGCACATACTGCTGCCCTTTGAATGTCCCCTGAGAGCTATCATAAGAGGCGTTTTTTTCTATTCCCTTTGGCAAAAAGAAGATAGCAAGAGACTTATGCCCTCCTCGCTTGCAAAGCTTCTCTCTTGCAGCATTTTTCCATTCATCAAAATTGCCGCCATATGGCATGAAGGACACAACGCCCTGCATCTGAGAAATATTTTTCTCCTCAATCAAAGAAATCATCTATGGTATTCTCGGTATCAAAGGAATGATTATACTGCAGCTGCTTATAAAGAAGCAGGTCTGCGTCCTTATCCATATCAAGCTCATCCCACGAAAGTAGCTCGCCCCTGTCATTTACGCAGAAATTTGCCGTTATAACAGGGTATTTTCCCTGAAGATCTTTTCTGAAGGTCTGATAGCCCGAAAGCTCAAAGCCTGCATTTTCGGAAAGAAGAATATTCAGATAATTAAGACTTGTTACTATTCCCTCCTGCTCCTCTATATCGTAGTTTGCCCAGAGCACGAAGGGCACAAGGAACTGATTTGAACGGATAGTCCAGTCCTCACATTCTTCCTCTATGTCCATAAGATCGAGTATAGGTCTTGTTATGGTGCTGTTTGGCTGATGATCGCCAAACATAAGGATTATTGTCGGCTCTTTTTCTCTCTCAAAGAATTCAACAAGAGAGCCAAATGCCGCATCCGATATCTGAATAAGAGACATGTATCCCGAAATTGCCGTTTTGTTGGCAAGCCTTGGAGGCATATTTTCAATTTCACCCTCAAGGAAATTAAACTGCTCATATTCTCTGAAATTCATATATCCGCCGTGATTCTGCATAGTGACACAGAAAAAGGCAAGCGGATCATCGTTATTCAGATTGTCATGATAAAGCCTTATCACCTTATCATAGACCGCCTCATCGGAAATATAAGTCCTTATTTTGTCAACACTGCTGAATTCCGAGCGGAAGAGCATATTATCCATTCCAAGCATAGGATATACGGTATTTCGCTTCCAGCCGCCCGCATTATATGGATGGATTCCGTATGTGGTATATCCCTTATCCTCAAAGGTGGTCATAAGATTTTCGGTTTCCGTGCGCAAATACTGCTGATATGGGATGCTTCCCGATGGCAAAAATGCCATTGTATCACCCGTCAAAAATTCCCACTCGGAATTGGGTGTATTTCCGCCCTTAACCGAAACATATGCCTGTCCCTTTACAGTATTTTCGGTAAGCGAATCAATAAAGGGGGTACATTCCTTTTCGTATCCGTAGTCGCCAAGCACCGAAAGATCGGAAAAGGACTCATTCATAATAACTATAACATTGGGATTTTCCACCGAAACTCCCGTTTCGTTCTTTTCAGGCTCTATTTTTGCAGCTATCTCCTCAAGCTTCTCCTCATCATAGCCCTGAGGCTCCTCAACATTCATATATTTGAGAAGCGAGATGAAGCTGAAATAAAATCCGTTATATTTATATACCGCAGTTGGTGTGAAAAGATAAGGATAATACCTTGATTCTGTCTGAAAATCCTCTTCCTGCGCCTTTGCGGCATAGCCCATGAGCATCGGAACGCAAAGAAGAACACAAAGCACTCTGATGCCGATTTTCGCCCATATATTGCCCTTTATTTTTATCTTGGCACGGCAGAGCAAAAATGCCGCCATCACAAGCAGAACAAAACCCACTATAAGCCAAATTATCTTCTTCGTAAATTCAAATTTATAGTCTCCCACAACCGAAAGGCCCGTTTCGATAGAAAGCAGGTCCCAAGGCATGATAGGCTGGGATCGGAAGCTCATAACCACACATTCCGCCATTCCCACAAGCCCGCAAAAAAGGACGGTCAGAGCCGCTGAAAATCGCGGAGACCATGTTACAAGCAGAAATACCGCCTCAAGAATATAAACAAAAAGAAGATTGAAATAGAAAATCGTATCGCTGTTCTGTCCCTCTACGGGATAGACGAACTCCTCCATCATTATGTAAGTCGGAATAGGAATGACAAGCAAAAGAATGACGGAAATTATATACCATTTGGTTTTCCACAGAATTTTTCCCGCTTTTGCGGCAAAATCCTTTATCGCATCAATTTTTATCTTACTTTTTTCCATAAAAATTCCTTTTAAAGAGTAGAAATAATGACCTCAAGACTTCCGCTTATCTTATAATCCTTCATGGAAGCGGGTATGAAATAGCTGTCTCCCGCCTTTATGGGGTATTTTTCGCCCCCAAAGACGATCTCGCCCTCGCCCGAAAGGCAAAGCATTGAAGCAAAGCTGTCATCCGACGAGAAAAGCGCTCTTTCACCGCTTATATCGAGCTTTTTAACTCTGAAATAACGGCAATGAGCCAGTGTTTCCTCATCATCCGCCTCGTCCTTTGCTTCAAAACGGATGGCATTCACCTCATCCTCGATAAAGGGTCTTACAACTGCGAGGGATTTTTCAACATGAAGCTCTCTTGTCTTTCCCTCAGAATCTCTTCTGTCGTAGTCATAAACACGGTATGTAAGGTCGGAATTTTGCTGAATCTCCGCAATGATTATTCCCTCGCCTATGGCATGAAGCATTCCCGAGGGGATAAAATATACCTCGCCCTTCTTAACGGGAGTATAGCCCATTGCAGAGTCGATATTTCCCGCTGCAACAGCCTTTGCAAAATCCTCGCGGCTTACACCATCTGCAAGTCCGTAAACGAGTCTTGCGCCCTCTGCCGCATCCACAATATACCACATTTCGGTCTTTCCGGGGTCATTTTCATTTGCCGCAGCATAATCGTCATCGGGATGAACCTGAACAGACAGCTTATCCTGGGCATCGATAAATTTTATAAGCAGAGGAAATCTTCCGCCATCGTATTTTGTGCCGAGAACGCCTTTGTCACCCTCAATATATTCACCGAGAGTCATTCCTGCATGCGCACCGTTCATTATATTGCTCATTTCGTCATCTCTGACGGTAAGCTCCCATGTTTCACCAATATTTTCGCCACCGTTTTCCTTACCGAAAATACGGCAGAGATTTTCACCGCCCCAAATGCGGCTCTTCGCAACATATGAAACCTTTATCGGATATCTTTTCATTTTTTTACCTCATATTATCAAAAAATTGCAATAATATCATAAAGCCTGCAAAAAAGCACCGCCAAAAATACCGCAGGCAGATAATTCATAATTTTAAGCTTGGTAAGTCCAAGCATATTAAGGGAAAGTCCTATAATCAAAAGTGACCCCACCGCCGTCATCTCGGTAACCGCCGCATCGCTTAAGATGGGCGCGAGCCAGCCGGCGCAAAGGGTTATTCCTCCCTGAAGGAAAAGCACGGGAAATGCCGAAAAAATGACTCCTATTCCAAGAGAGGAGGTATATATCGCCGCGCAAACGCAGTCGATGACAGACTTTGTAAACTGTGTCGTATGGTCAAGCCTAAGTCCGCTTTCAAGCGGCCCCAGCACGCTCATTGCGCCAACGCAAAAAAGAAGAGTTGCGGTTACAAATCCCTCAGTTATATTTCCGTGACCCGCACCAACCTTTTTCTGTATCCATTCTCCCAGCTTATTTACCCATCTGTCAAGGTCGATAAGCTCACCTATAATAGTTCCGAAAAGAATGGAAAATATCATCACAAGGGCATTCTGCCCCTTTATCGCTCCCGTAATTCCTATCCAGAGCACGCAAAGCGCCATGCCCTTCATTATCGCACCCGATATTCTTTCGGGAATTCCCTTTTTAAAAAGCAAACCGACAAGGCTTCCGAGAATAACCAGGCCGAAATTCACAAGAGCTCCAAGCAAAGAAAAGTTCATTTTATCTCCAAACAAAAAATCCAATCGGGATGCTGCCGCGGCAGCATCCCGTTAGTTTATAAAAAATTATCTTCTTCCTCTGTAGTCATCGCGACGGCGACCGCGGCGGAGCATGCTCATGATCTCATCGAAATCATCCTCCGAAACGGGTGTTTCGCCATCCATACCGTCGGCGTATTCATTAACATCACCCATAGAAGGCTCTGCGGGAGCCACGGGTGCCACAGGCTCAGGCTTTTCCTCTGCCTTTTCCTCTACCACCTTCTCCTCCGCCTTTTCGAGCGCGGGACGCTTAACATCATCGGGCTTTACAAAGGGCTTAACGGTTCTTTTCTCCTCGTCGCCCTCCTTCTTCTCAAAGCCTGTTGCGATGATGGTTATTCTCATCTCGTCCTCAAGCTCCTCGTCGAATGCAACACCCCAGATAACGGTTGCGTCTGCATTTGCCTCGCTTGAGATCATAGATGATGCAAGGTCGATATCCTCGAGAGCAACATCGGGAGATGTTGTTATGCTGATAAGTATTCCCTTTGCACCCTTGATGGATGTTTCGAGAAGAGGGCTGGAGATAGCAGCCTTTGCCGCAAGCTCTGCCTTATCCTTGCCGTTTGCCGCACCAACACCCATATGAGCATAGCCGGCATTGGACATGATAGATGTAACGTCTGCAAAGTCAAGGTTGATAAATCCGGGAACATTGATAAGCTCGGAAATGCTCTGAACACCGCGACGAAGAACATCGTCTGCAATTTCAAATGCATTAAAGAGAGTTATTCTTGTTTCGGAAACCTGCTTAAGTCTTTCATTGGGGATAACTACGAGAGCGTCAACGAACTCACTGAGATTTGCAATACCCATCTCAGCCGCTTCCATTCTCTTCTTGCCCTCAAAAGCAAAGGGCTTTGTTACGATACCGACTGTGAGAATATCCATCTCTCTTGCGGCTCTCGCAACGATAGGTGCGGCACCTGTTCCTGTTCCGCCACCCATACCTGTGGTAATAAATACCATGTCAGCACCCTCAAGTGCCTTCTTGATATCGTCAAGGTTCTCCTCTGCGGCTCTTGCGCCGATCTCGGGATTTGCTCCTGCGCCATGTCCCTTTGTTACCTTTTCGCCGATAACGATCTGGTTGGATGCGCTGGAATTTTTAAGCACCTGACGGTCTGTGTTGATAGCGATAAACTCAACACCGCGGATATTTGCGGAAATCATTCTGTTTACGGCATTGTTTCCACCGCCGCCCACACCGATGACCTTTATACACACACCGCTGTCGTAGGATTCATCACGTTCAAAACTCATTTTTTTGTCCTCCACGTTTATATTACGATTTTTTATTTTTCTTTTGCCATTGCCATCGGGAAATTTTCGGTACATTATTATACTTATAATAACCCTATATTATATAATAATATATTTCTCTCGATTTTGCAATAGTTTTTTTGAAATTTTCTCGGATTTTTTCGATTTTTTTATGGAAAATACGGAATTTTAATCAATTTTCAGTGTTTTGCTTATCATTGCACTGCTTTCGCAGGCGTCGGAAACATCGATGACCACGCCGCTCTGACCGCGGTAAGAGCCTGCCTCCATGATCTTTTCTGCCATAAGAAGCTTCAGGCTCTGATCCTTAAAATCGCCAAGCTCTATCTTGAATTCGCCGGATTTTGCAAGAGTTATATCGAATTTACCGTCGATATACACCCTGTTTATCTCCCCCGCAAATCCCGATTCGGAAAGGCTATTCAGAATTTCTCCGATATATTCCTTGTCTTCTCCGAAAAATTCTATTTTTTCGCCTGTCACAGCCCGCCTTATATCGGGAAGCTCAAGATAGATAAGTCCCATAGCCTCAAGACTCTTTTTCTCCGAAAATCTTTCGATAACACGAAGAGTTTCCGAAAGAGTAAAATATTCTCCCGTAACGCAGATATAATATTCGGGAGTCTCATATGTAAGCTCGATAATCATCTCTGCGGGAAGCACCTTTTTAATGCTCACCTCGGATATCTCCGGATATGCTTCAAGTATTCTTTTCTCTGCTTCAGCACTATTTATTCCATAGAGCTTTTTACCCATTTCGATTCCCGAGGTCTCAATTATCATTTTTTCGGAATGCTTCATGAGTCCGTTTACCTTGATGGCCTTGAGATTGAAATAAGAGGTGAAGAAGCTGACAAAAGCAGCTGCGATAAGAAATGCGAGCGATATGAGAAGCAAGGATGTAAGAAAAGTTCTTTTTTTACCATAGCCTTTGTTCTCCGGGGCGGGCTTGTAATAATACTGCCTGTCCCTTGCGCCATGAGATCTGTTTCTTCTCACGGCACCGTTTTTTTCATATGTCATTTTTATCGCGCTCCCCCTTTCCCACAAGAGAAAGTATCTCTTCATAGATTATCTTATTTGCATCGAGCGAAGCAAATCCCGAGATGGCATCCCCCATCTCCTTTCTCTTTTTCTCGCTCAAAATAAGCTTTTCAACCTCATTTTGGAGTCTGCCTCCAAAAAGCTCCCTCTCTTCAAGGAGAATAGTTCCGCCCATATCGGCAATAACCTTTGCATTCTTATACTGATGGTTGCCCGTGACATTTGGCGATGGGATCATTATGCTTGTCTTTTTCATCATCGCAAGCTCGGAAACCGTCATTGCTCCCGCTCTTGAAATAACTATATCCGCCGCCGCCATTCTGATGGGCATATCATAGATATATTCCGAGAGAATAAGGTTTTCTTTCCCCTCAAGACCGTATTCCTTAAACATTTCCCTTGAAGCCTCGGCTTCGATAGCTCCGCAGGCATGCTGATGAATAATATCATCTCTGTCCTTGACAAGATCTCGCATAAGAGAAAGGCAAGCCTCATTGACCTTTTCAGCACCCATGCTTCCGCCGTAAGAAAGGATATAGCAGCCGTATTTTCCGTCAATTCCAAGCTTTTTCCTTGCTTCCTCATAGCCAATCGCGCCAAATGAGGTACGCAGAGGATTTCCGACGTGCTTTATCTTATCCTTTGCGGTAAGATATTTCGCGCTTTCCTCAAAATTGAGCCATATTCTGTCAACATACTTCTGCAGCTTGCGAACCGCAACGCCCGGAAAAGCATTGGACTCGTGGACCGCCGTGGGGATTCCCATTTTTGAAGCGGCAACAAGCACAGGCCAGCAAACATATCCACCGGTACCTATAACGATATCGGGCTTAAACTCCTTAACTATCTTCTTCGCCCTTATGGGGGAAACAAAAGCAAGATAAGCTGCCTTTATGTTCGACGGAGAAAGAGAACGTCGAAAGCCCTTTATCTCAACATGCTTTATCGGATACCCCTCTGCCGCAGTCAGTTTATTTTCAATTCCCCTTGCAGTGCCAACGAACAGTATTTCGGCATCGGGGATATTTCTCTTTATCGTATTGGCAATGGCAATGGCAGGATTTACGTGTCCTCCCGTGCCGCCGCCCGTCATTATAACTCTCATTTGACCTCCAAGGCAGAAGATTATTTTTTCAGATGACAATATCTCGAAATTCCAAGCACTATGCCCATCTCTATCATCTGGAGCATAAGCTGTGTTCCTCCCGATGAAAAGAACGGAAGGGAAATTCCTGTATTTGGCAATGATTTTGTAACCACCGCAATATTCAGTGCAACCTGCAGGGCAAGCTTGACCATTATTCCCATCACAAGGTAATACGAATATTTATTGGGTGCTTTTTTTGCTATGAAGATTCCACGCATAATGAGAGCAAGGAAAAGCATCATAACAGCAAATGCTCCGACAAAGCCAAGCTCCTCGCAAACAATGGTGAAAATAAAGTCATTCTGAGGCTCAGACACATATCCGTATTTCTGAATACTGTTTCCAAGTCCCACACCGAAAATTCCGCCCGAGGCAATGGCATAAAGTCCTTGAATGGTCTGCCATCCCTTGCCCGAGGGGTCCGACCAAGGGTCAAGGAATACCTTAAGTCGGCCCGTGGCATATCCGCTCAGAAGAATAAGTCCGAGAATTGCCGCAAGTGCTGTGATAATTATTATCGAGAGCCATTTTATTCTCGTTCCACCAATAAGCATCATGGCAAAGGCGATACCCGCAAAGATGATTATCGCAGAAAAATGATGTTCAAAATAGATAAGTCCCACAAAGACCAAAAGTATAAGACCGGGCCAGATCATACCGTAAAGGAAGGAGGTTCCGTTTTTATCGCTGGTCACTTTTTCTCTTTGCTTTGCAAAAAACAGCGAATAAACCATTATAATCGCCAGCTTTGCAAGCTCCGAGGGCTGAAAAAGGGGCAACAGGGGCAGATCAAGCCAACGCTTTGCTCCGTTTCTGACCTCTCCAAAGATAAGCACGCAGATGAGCAGGATGATCGAAATGACCGTTATCACATATGTAAATGCCTTGAACACTTCAGGCGGTGCAAAGGTCATCGCAACGAATACAATGATTGCAAAAAGCAAATTCTTTATATGCTCAAAAAGGAAATGATAGCTGTCATCATACTTTTTCTCCGCATAGGCATAGCTCGCACTGAAGCTCATTACAGTTCCAACGGCTATGACCATGATAAGCAGTATAAGAAATACCGAATCAATGCCCGCCGGCTTTCCGAAATAGTCAAAGGTAAGTGCTCTTACCACCTTTTTGGATGTGGTCAGCTCTTCCCTTCTCTCACTTTTCGGAGCAGGCACAGATGCTTTGGATTTGCTTTGAAGCTCACTTTTTTTCTGTGTGGGAGCAACGGTATTTCGCTTTATTTCCTCATTTTTTGCAGGTGCGCTTCGCTTAACAAAATAATCTTCGTCTCTGTTATTCACCTTCGCACCTCCCAAAAATTTTTATTTAAATTCTTATTCCAAGCCAGGCAACAGCGCAGAAAAGCGCCGTAAGTGCCGAGAAAACGCAAACGATCTTTATCTCGCTCCAGCCGCATTTTTCAAAATGGTGATGTATCGGCGCCATCTTGAAAACGCGCTTTTTAGTCAGCTTATAGACACCGACCTGAAGCATGACCGAGAATGTTTCGATAACGAAAACAAGTCCGAAAATAAGTACCAGCAAGGGATTGTTCATAAGGAACGCAGACCCGACGACCATTCCGCCAAGGAAGAGCGACCCGGTATCTCCCATAAAGACCCTTGCGGGGTAGAAATTGAACACCAAAAACCCGAGTGTTCCGCCGATAAGACAGCTTGATACAAGTCCGAGGGAGAGATTTTCCGCCACCACCGAAAGGATGCAGAGGAAAATTCCGACCACAAGGCTCACAGAGCTTGCAAGACCGTCTATTCCGTCTGTGAGATTTACGCTGTTCACGATTCCAGTTATAAGGATTATCGCAAAGAGATAATAGAGAAGTCCCATATCCCATTCGATTCCGAAATAGGGAATATAAAGCACCGTGGTGAGATACCCCGTGCGGTGAAGCACAAAAATATAGATAACGGCAACTATTACCTGAAGCAAAAATTTCTGATATGCCAGAAGTCCCTCATTCTGCTTTTTTACAAGCTTTGTATAGTCATCCACAAAGCCGACCATACCGTTGACGGTTGCAAGCCCCAAGGTGAGAGCAAGGGGGATGAGTGCTGATGCAGCTCCTCCGATGCCGAAATATACGAATATGCCCGCCATGACGATAAGTATCGCCAAAATGAAGCATATTCCTCCCATGGTGGGAGTTCCCTCCTTGGATTTATGCCATCTGGGGCCGATATCAAGTATCTTCTGACCGACCTTATGGCTCTTCAGAATGGGGATTATCTTTTTTGAGAGCAAAACTGTCGCCAAAAATATCAGAGCTGCCGAAATCAGCATCACGGTGATTTGATTTTTCATACTGTCGCCTTTCACATTGGTAATTTGTCTTTATTCTTTTTCAGATATTCGATTATCTCCTCTGCCGCAATGGAACGGCTTGCCTTTACCAGAAGAATGTCGCCCTCGCGCAATACATGGAGAAGCATTTCGCCGCTTGTCTCGGGCGTTTTCGCCTTGGGATTGACAAAAATATTTTCCGCCTTCATGCCGCGCTTCTCGGCGGCAAGTGCAATTTCCTTTGCTCTCTCACCATATGTGAGAAGCACCTTGACACCGCTTTTCACAAGATATTCGCCAACCTCTCGGTGAAGCTGAGGTGAATTTTCGCCAAGCTCAAGCATATCGCCGAGAAGCGCCACCGTTCTTGCGCCGCCTCGCTGAGCCGAAAGCTCGTGCATAACGTCAATGGCAGAGCGCATCGACTCGGGACTTGCGTTATAGCAATCCTCAATTACGGTTATTCCGCAAAGCTCATATATATTCTGCCTCATTTTTGCGCTCTTGTATCCGAGAAGTCCTCGTCTTATGGACTCAATATCCATTCCGAATATCCTGCCCACGGAAAATGCAAAAAGTGCGGCATAAACATTATGCTGTCCCATAACGGGGATCTCGATATCGGTATATATTCTTCCACCCGAAAGGATATCAAAGGTGGTCCTTCCGATGCTCATTCGAATGTTGAGCGCACGAAGGTCTGCATCTCTATTCTCAATACCCACATAAAAAACTTTTTTACCGCATTTATCTGCGTTCTTAAGCAAAGCTTCATCACCGTTAAGGATCAATATTCCATTCTCGTCAAGTCCCTCTGCAATTTCCATTTTCGCCTTGCAGATATTCTCCCTTGAGCCGAGAAGCTCCATGTGTGATGTTCCGATGGTGGTGATTATTCCAACATTCGGCTTTGCGATGTTTGTAAGCGCTGAAATTTCGCCAAAGCCGCTCATTCCCATCTCAAAAACAGCCGCACCCGCATCCTTCGGTATCTCCACCATGGACATGGGCATTCCGATAACGCTGTTGAAATTTCCCTCCGTCTTAAAGGTCTTTGCCTTTTCGGCAAGCACCGAATAAACAAATTCCTTTGTGGTGGTCTTTCCGACACTTCCCGTGATTCCCACCGTGAAGCAGCCGCACTCACTCTTAAAATATCCACCAATAGAAGCAAGGGCTTTCTCGATATCTTCCACGAGAATTATGCCGTGTGGCTTATCTGTATTCATTTCGGGAATTCTTGTTGCGATAAAGAATCTGCATCCCTTCTCTGCGGCAGAGGACATATAATCGTGTCCGTCAACTCTCTCGCCCACAATGGCAACAAATATCGTGTCCCCGTCCGCCTCTCTTGAATCGGTGCATATCGCCTTCGGCTTCTCTTCTCCGCTTATCAGGGAAAGAACAAGCTTGCCGCCGCATATCTCCGCTATTCTCGCAAGGGTCAGATCTATATGTGAAAAATTAGTTTTCATACTGGTTCCTACCGTTTCGTCCGTAAAATTTCTCTGCCGCTTCCCTTGCTATCTTTTTTTCGCTGAAGGGATGCTTTCCGCTTTTGTCTATCTCGTATTCCTCATGCCCCTTTCCTGCAAGGAGTATGATATCTCCGAAGAGGGCATTTTTTATGACATAATATATTGCTTCTTCTCTGTTCTCGATTATCAGCGCCTGCGCGCGCGTAAAATCAAAACCGACCATAATGTCGGAGATTATATCGCGAGGCTCCTCGCTTCGACTGTTATCCGAGGTTATGACGGTGAAATCCGCAAGGTGCGAGGCAATTCTGCCCATTTCGCTCCGTTTACTCCTGTCCCTATCGCCGCCGCATCCGAAAAGCAGAACTATTCTCTGCCCGCGCCCTCTGAAATCTCTCGCCGTGAGCAATAGATTACAAAGCGCATCGGGTGTGTGTGCATAGTCAATGAAGACAGAAAAATCCGCTCCCGCGCAGAGCTTAACTCGCTCGAATCTGCCGTCGATCCCCTTCATATGCCGAAGTGCATCCTGTATGCTTCTGCAATCTATACCGAGTGCAAGAGCGCACGATGCTGCCTGAAGGGTATTCATAACGGTAAATCGCCCCGGAATGGGACTCTTGACCTTAAAAACCGAGCAGACCGAGCTTAAAATATATTCAACCCCGTCGCAACCGAGGCTTTGAATGTTCATGGCTGTATAATCACATCTTCGATGCTCGTCTAAGGTACAGAGTCTGATATTTTTGCATCCGCCATTCTCGGCCTCCTCGGCAATGCTCTTTGAAAAAGGGTCATCACCGTTTATAATCGCTGCATCAGCCATATGAAACAGCTTTTTCTTTGCAGCAAGGTAATTTTCCATGCTACCGTGAAAATCAAGATGATCGGCTGTGAGATTTGTAAAGACTGCCGCCTCAAAATGAAGAGGAGCAAGCTTATCGAGCGCAAGAGCATGAGAGGTAGCCTCGATGAAAACATATTGCACACCATCATCACGCATCAAAGAAAGCATTTCATAAAGCTCCTTCGGGTCAGGTGTGGTCATATTTGCCCTTTCATCCTCGGAGCGAATCGAAATAAGCTTTTCGCCCGAATAGCACCTTACAGTGCCTATAAGTCCGGTTTTGAAGAATGCGGTGTCAAATATCTCACGCAGCATATGTGTAATGCTGGTCTTTCCGTTGGTTCCTGTAACCGCTACAAGCTTCATGCCCTCTGCCGGGCGTAAATATCTATTGTTCCAGATATAAGCAAGGGCTTTTCTGGTGTTTTCGGTACAGAGAAGCATCGGCGCACCGTCATGTAAAAATAAACTTTTATCTATCTCTGCGCCATTTTCCGCAAGGATGACCGAGGCCCCTTTTTCTATGGCTTCTCCTATATGCTTATGACCGTCAGCCCTTGTACCCGAAATACATACAAAGAGCGAACCGACCGTAACCTTTCTCGAATCGGAAAAAATATCGGTTATTTCAAGATCATCAAATCCACATTCGATTCTGTCGTCAAGCAAAACTCTTTCGATGCTTATATCCGTAACAAGTTCGATGAGCTTCAAGCGCTTTCACCTCGCTTTTAGATAAGAATTATCAAATTTTGTTCGACATCCATCTAATTTGAGGTGTTTTCGGCACAAAAACCGCGTTTTTTAATCAAAAATCTTAATCAGTTCCGTCCAGATATCTGAATTCAACGGTGACGAGAGTCCCCTTTGGAACTATCTCTCCCGCCGCAGGTGACTGTGAAACAACAACAGCTCCTGCGCCTGTTTCATAATTTGTAGTTCCTATAATATTTATATTAAGCTTGTTGTTGACTATCATCATATTGGCAAGAGTTGCGGTCTTTCCCATAACATCGGGAACTGTAGTTTTATCTCCGCTTTCTATCTCGCCTGTATAAAGATATACCTTTCCGTCCTTGCGAACTCCGCTACCGCCCTCGGGAGCCATCTTTACTATCTTGTCTCCGTCACCCACGACCTCATATTCGAGACCGCGATATCCGAGACTTGATACTGCATCCTCAAGTCCCCAACCGACATAATTAGGAAGGGTCTTACTCAGATTTTCAAGCTCCTTTTCGGTATAAACGGCTTCAATTCCCATATAAGGCAAAATCGATGCCATAACATTTGCAACATAAGGCGCTGCAACTATACTTCCGTAAACTGAGCCTTTATTTGGCTCATCGACCATGATGAGAACAGCCACCTGTGGATCATCCGCAGGCGCATAAGCAACAGTTGAGCCAACGCGGAACGGTGTGCTACCGTCGGGAAGTCTTTTATCCATTTTCTCGGTAGTACCCGTCTTTGCAGCAATGCGGTAGCCCGCAACATATGCATTTTTAGCACCGCCATCTCCCGAAACACCCTCTTCAAGTATTTGGGTTATTGTCTCACAGACCTCTGTGCTGACAACCTGACGCTTTGTATTTTCATCAAAGGAATAAACAACATTTCCTTCCGAATCCCGCATTTCGCTGACGATATGCGGAGTAACAAGATATCCGCCGTTTGCAACAGAGGCGATCGCTCTTATCTGCTGAATGGGCGTCACGGTAAAGTTCTGACCGAAGGAAGCGGTTGCAAGCTCTACCTGATTGAAGTTTTCAACCTTATGGAATATAGAATTTCCTTCTCCGGGCAGATCTATACCCGTTTTCTCCATAAGTCCGAAGGCATTAAAATAATCATAGAATTTTGCAGAGCCAAGACGAAGCGCAATGGTCATAAGCGCAGGGTTACAGGATTGCTGAAGGGCTCTTGCAAAGCTCTGTGTTCCATGACCCGTGGTTTTATGGCAATGGATTGGCTTGCTATATCCGGGAACAAAATATGCACCCGTACAAACAAAGGTTTCACCAACCTGAACCACCTTTTCCTCAAGACACATAGCAGTGGTTATGACCTTAAAGGTAGAACCGGGCATATACGTGCTGGTTATTGCCTTATTTGACCACGAAACATTGCGAAGCTCTCTCAGCTTTGCGCTGTATTCTTCATCTTCCTCTGTTAAATTTTCATCCTCAGCGTATTCCGCAAGAATATCAAGGAAATAATCATCAAGTGTAAAGGGGTCATTGCAGTTAAAATCGGGAATTGTCGCCATCGCCCTGATAGCACCCGTTTTTACGTCCATTACTATGCCGCAAACCCTCTCGTCCGCTCCGTTATCCGCAAGAGTTGCGCGAAGCTGATTTTCAAGCTCGTACTGAATGAACATATCAATGGTAGTGGTAATATCATATCCGTCAATGGCATCAACATAGTTTTCATATTCTGTGGGCATTTCTCTGCCCTTTGAATCGCGGGCAGTAACGTAGATACCGTTTGTTCCCGCAAGCTCGTCATCATACATATATTCTATGCCGTAAAGACCGTTATGATCAGAGCCTGTAAATCCAAGAGCTGTTGAAGCAAGGCTGTCATAGCAATAATACCTCTTGGGATTTGCCTCAAGATGTATCATATTTTCAAGCTCATTGGCATTTATGAATTTTCTTATCTCGACCGCTACCTCGTTTTCAACATTCCTTGCGATAGTTTCATCAAGTCGTTTGATCTTCGCCGCCTTTTCGATGATAGATGCGCGATCTACATCAAGAGTAGAGGATAGAAAATCCGCAATGAATGCATCAAGCCCAGGTCTTGGGTCATTTTTGCTCTTTTTCCCCTCGCTGTCAACACCCTTTATGGCATTCTGAATATCGGATGGGGAAATAAAAACTCGATATACCGTTATATCGGTTGCAAGAAGAACTCCGTTGGTATCATATATATCGCCGCGCTCGGCGGGAATAACAGATTCCGTTGTCATCTGCGAGACGACCTGTTTTCTGTATTCCTCGTGGTTTCTAGTCTGGAGATACAAAATTCGCCCCGCAAGACCAAAGAAAACAAGAATTATGGCAATCGTTACAGTAACAAAAGCTCCTCCACCGTTATCATGCGAAGCGATTTTCGGCTTTTTCCTCATAACGATCCCCTTTCCGATTATAGTTTGAATTATTTCTTCTTTAAAATCGCCGCAAAACGGCATGCTCTGGCATAAGCCTCGGCAATATATTCATCCGCTGTCATTCTCATGTATTTGTCGTTATCATGTCTTCCCGGCTTGCTCTTTCTTGTAAGCTCGAAGGTAAGAGGGCCTTCAAAGCCGCTGATTTTTATTCTTTTTGCGATTCCGTTCCAATCTGCAATACCGTCAAAGGGCAAAAGATGAAGGTCATCTGTCCATGTTATGCTTCCGTCACGTGAGCTTATGCCAAGATTGTCATTCAAATGTGTTGCAAAAAGCCTGTCGCCATAACGAGAAAGCATATCCTCACCACGGTTGTAGCAAAGCTCATGTCCGCTGTCAAAGCAAAAGCCAACAGAACTGCTTCCCCTAAAAACCTCCATAAGAGCATGGAGATATTCCTCGCCCTCTGTGTTTTCAAGAGCGATCCTTACCCCCAGCTTCTCCGCCTCGATTATAACTCTCGAAAAATTCTCTATTCCCTCGGGCGTTGGGCAGTGATCCTCAAAGCCGATAAAGGCATGGGAGACCATGGTATCGATTCCATTCTCTGCACAGTCGCGAAGGCAAGCGCAAAGGGTGTTTACCGCCTTTTCTGCCTTCTCCCCCTCCTGCCAGATATCTGCCATCACGGTAAAAGGAGCATGGAGCGACTGATAAAGCATGCCGATCTCATTTGCAAAGCTCTTTATGCTCTTTACATCCGTCTTTTCCGACCATTCGGTAAAGAAGCCGCTAAAGCCCGCATCCGAAAATTTTCCTATCTGATCAATAATTTCAAGTCCTATACTGTCACTTACACCGAGACAAAGCTTATATGGGTACATCAAAAATCCTTTCTTTATATCCTATTGCAAGTCCGCCCGAAATATGCGGGCGGACCTCAAAATATCATTTTCCTTTACTGATAGCACTGAGAAGAGTTGATAGTCCCACATTGCGATCCTCTTCTTCAAATGTCTCAATTATATCCTCGTCTCCAAGGCTTATATACTGTCTTGAAACAAGGTCCTTCTTAACCATTCCCAGCTTGTTTACTGCGATATTCTCGATGGTTCTGAGATCATTCTTTACTTCAAGCGCGATAAGAAGCTCGCTCTCCTCCTTTGCCATCATGGAAACATCGTTCTGCGCCTCCGCATAATCTCCCGAAGCATCACTCACAAGCACCGAGCTGCTTACAACAAGCATAAGAGACACCGCACAAAGCATTACCATGAAAACCATTGCTGCTGGGATCTTGCGGAAGCTGAGGGCAACCGAATTCCACCAAGCCTCTGTTTTTTCATTCTGTATCTGATTTTTCACAGCTCTGCGCTCTCTCGTTTTTATGGGAGCGGGAGCGGTCTGCGGCTTTCTCTGCGCTGTATTTCTATTCTCGGGTCTCTTTGGCAGAACGGGAGCTTCTCTGCGCTCTCTCTTCACCTCAAGAGTGCGAGGTTCGCTCTGTGGCTTGCTCTGAACCGCGCTTTTCACTGCGCTGTGTCCTGCGCCCGAATAAAAATGACGCATTCTGTAATTATTTTCAAACTCACCGAGAGTGAGCGGAGCAGAATTCGCACCTCTTGCGCCGTACATCGCCTCTCTGCCGTAGCTATCAGCCGAGGTCTGCGCCTGTCTTGCAAGTCCGCGACCGGCAAATTGTCTGCTCAAATTATAAAAGGCTTGATCCTGATTATTGTTCTGCACGCCGCGGTTGTACATGGTTTGAATTCCTCCGTAAATTTTTTATATTTTTTCCGCAACCCTCAGCTTTGCACTTCTTGAGCGCGGATTTTCTTCAAGCTCTTTCTCGCTTGGTAATATCGGTTTTTTCGTAATTATCTTGACCTTTGGCTTGTTCCCGCAAACGCAAACGGGGAAGCTTCTCGGGCAAGTACATCCCTCTGCAAGCGACGCATATGCCTGCTTTACAAGTCTGTCTTCAAGAGAATGGAAGGTGATTATCGCTATTCTTCCGCCCTCATTCAGACGCTTAACGGCTCCGTCAATGGCGGGCTTTATAACATCAAGCTCGGAATTAACCTCGATTCTTATTGCCTGGAAGGTTCTTTTTGCGGGATGATGTCCTCCCTGCTTTGCCGCACTCGGCATCGCTCTTTTGATTATATCAACAAGCTCGCCTGTGCTCTCGATCGGCTTTATGCTTCTTGCCTTTACGATCTCCGAGGCGATCTTGCCACCGAATTTTTCCTCGCCGTAGCCATAAATTATTTCTCTCAGCCTTTCCTCGGAATAGGTATTTACCACAACCGAAGCGTCGAGCGGGTTTCTGTTGTCCATTCGCATATCGAGCGGTGCATCCGCATTGTAGGAAAATCCTCTTTCGGGTGTATCAAGCTGATAGGATGAAACGCCGAGATCCATCAGTATTCCGTCTATCTTCTCAATTCCAAGCTCCGAGAGAACCTCGGAAACTCTCGAAAAATTACTTCTCACAAGAGTAACCTTATCTCCAAAGGGAGCAAGTCTTTTTCCTGCCGCCGCAATAGCATTTTCATCCTGGTCTATGGCAATGAGTCTGCCACCCTCGCCAAGCTTACTTGCTATATGAAATGAATGACCTCCGCCACCTGCCGTTCCGTCAACGTATATTCCGCAGGGCTTTATGGCAAGTCCCTCGATGCATTCATCGAGAAGCACCGAGCGATGATTGAATACAAGTTCCTTTTCCATTGGGCTTAAACCCCATATTTATCGAAGAGGTCGTCATATTCCTCGGGAGCTTCCGCATCGACCTTGGCATTATAATTCTCTTCATTCCAGATCTCTGCAAGATTTCCGCATCCGACAATCATAGCAGTTCCCTTTGAAAGCTCTGCGTGCTCACAAAGAGCCGCAGTGAGCATAACTCTTCCCTGGGAGTCGTATCCCGTTTCAAGTGAGTTCCTATATATAAATCGTCTAATATCTCTGCTCTTTGAAGGAGGGATCGCCGAGAAAAGTGCTTCAGCGTATTTTTCCCATTCCTCAATTGAATAAATAAGGAGGCATTTATTTTTGTGATCTCTGACGATCATCACCTTTTCGCCAAGCATTTCTCTGTATTTAGCGGGAATGAACAATCTGTTTTTCGCGTCTATGGAGTGAGAAAACTCACCGCAAAGATTCATACTCGGCACCTCCTTTTAATTAAATGAATAAAAAACCAAGGCAAAACGCACTGCATTTCGATGCACTTTTACGGTAAAATCCGACATTTTGCCCCACCGTGATTATATTATAATGCATAGCGAATAAAAATGCAATAGTTTTTAGAAAAAATATTTAAAATTTTTAAGATTTTTTTCGCAAAACCACCAAAAAAACGATGTTTTTACCATATTTTAGGAAAACACTTTTACAAATATTATGTGTTTTTCCATAATATGTAATTTCTATCAATATCATCCATTGTCATATGCAGTCGATAATTTCCCATCATAAACCGATATTTTTAGAAATTTTCCACCAAAAAGTCACCGAGATACAACAAAAACGTCGGACAAAGCCGTAAAAAGGGGAGAAAAAAGGTATTTTCACATCAAAAAACACCGTTTTGACAGTGAAAATACCTAAAAATGTTGAATTTCGTAAAAAACTATTCCCCCATCGCCATGCGAAGCTTTTCAAGTGCGCTTTTTTCAATCCTGCTCACATAAGACCTTGATATTCCCAGCTTTTGGGCAACCTCTCTCTGAGGAAGCGGCTCTCCACCCGCAAGTCCGTAGCGAAGATATATTATTTTTTTCTCTCTGTCGCAAAGTATGCTGTCAACATACCGTCTTGCCTGTGATGACCTTATCGCCCTCTCCACCTCCTCGCACATCGATTCCTCACTGCTGATAACGTCAATATATGTAAGAGGATTCCCGTCCTTGTCAATATCTATCGTTTCATTTATGGAGACCTCCCCCGCAAGCTTCTTCTTTGATCGGAAATACATAAGTATCTCATTTTGAATACATTTAGCTCCGTAGGTTGCAAATCTTGCGCCGTTTTTAGGATTAAAAGAGTCAACCGCCTTTACAAGTCCGATAGTCCCCACCGATACAAGGTCTTCGCTATCCTTACTTGTGGAATAATATTTTCTGACTATGTGAGAGACGAGACGAAGATTATGAAGTATCAGCTTTTCACGCGCTTTTTCGTCCCCCTCGCATTTCAGTTCAAAATACCTTTTCTCCTCTTCCTCTCGAAGCGGAGGAGGAAAATTTTGCGGCACCTCGATTCCGAGAATCATACAAGCCGCTTTAAATGTTGCTCCAAGTAAAAATATAAGCAAAAAATCACCTCTTTTCCATTAAAATTTTATGCAAAGGGATGATTTTTTTGCCTGTACATTGACAGATCAGAAAAAAAATGATATCATATAGTTGGTAAAATTTGCTTTTTAGAAGAAAGGGAGAAGAATATGAACAAGCTTATCGGCAATGCTGTGGTAGGTCAGTCCGGAGGACCAACTGCCGCTATCAACGCTACACTTTCCGGAGTTATCAGAGGAGCTATGGAGCTTCGCGACGAGGGCATCATCCCAAAGCTTTACGGTATGAGAAACGGTATTCAGGGACTTCTTGAGGAAAGACTCATCGACCTTTTCGATGCTTTCGATGACGAGGGCAAGCTGGAAACCCTTGAGCATACCCCTGCCGCCGCGCTCGGATCTTGCAGGAAGAAGCTTCCCGAGGCAGTTATGGGCGACGAAACATACGAAAAGCTCATTGAGATATTCAAGAAAAACAACATCAGATATTTCTTCTATATCGGCGGTAACGATTCTATGGACACAGCGGACAAGCTTGGCAAATACAGCGAGCTTTGCGGCTATGAGATGCGAGTTATCGGAGTCCCCAAGACCATCGACAACGACCTTCCCGTAACAGACCACACCCCGGGCTTTGGCTCTGCTGCAAAGTACATTGCGGCAACCACTCAGGAGATCATTCGTGACTGCGCTGTTTACGATGTTAAGGCTGTTACCATCATCGAGATCATGGGCAGAGACGCAGGATGGCTTGCGGCATCCTCTGCACTTGGCAGGCACGTATGCGGCGCAGAGCCTGATCTTGTTTACCTTCCCGAAAAGGCCTTCGACATGGAGAAATTCTTTGAGGATGTAAAGAAGGCTCTTGACAAGCATCCAAATGTTGTTATTGCCATCTCCGAGGGTATCAGAGACGCAGAAGGCAACTATGTAGGCTCTTCAACACAGAGTGGCGCAACCGACGTTTTCGGTCACAAGTATCTTGGCGGAAGCGGCAAGGCTCTTGAAAACGCAATAAAGGAAAGAATCGGCTGCAAGGTACGCGCCATCGAGCTTAATCTTTGCCAGAGATGCGCGTCTCACATTGCTTCAAAGACTGACCTTGACGAGTCGGTTATGGTCGGAAAAACTGCTGTTCATGCGGCTGTAGAGGGCGCAAGCAGAGTTATGATGAGCATAAACAGAATTTCCGATGCGCCTTATAAGATTGAGGTCGGAACAGTCAATGTTCACGATGTTGCGAACAAGGAAAAGATAGTTCCCGACGAATTTATAAATGCAGAAGGAAACCATCTGACAGATGCCTGCATCGACTATCTCCTTCCGCTCATTCAGGGTGAGGTCGATATCGAATATAAGAACGGTCTGCCAGTTCATATAATTCTTTGATTTTTGAAATATAACAAATATAACAAAAGCCAAGGTCGATCGGCCTTGGCTTTACTTTTTTTATAAAAAGTTATCCTATCTTATCGCTTTTCGGGTAAAAAGCCCTCAAAAATATAGCTTCCGAAATCATTTTTCGAAGCGTCGATCTCCGCCTGACATTTAAAAGTCCAACCAACAGGAAAAGCACCGAGCAGGGTGCATATTTTTCTGCCGAATGACTTCCTGGTCTCGTTTTCGTATGAAACAAAATCAGGTCTTGCAAAGCAGTTAAAAAGAAGCATTCCAAGCATTCTCATATGAGGCTTATCCCCCTTGAATGCGGCGGCGAGCTGCCCACGAAGTATTTCCCTTCTGTTCTTTTTATACCACGAAAGCACAAACGGATAAAAGGATTGCACAAAATATTTGCCCTTATACTCGCAAAGTATCCTCTCCGCCGCGCGGCAAAGAGGCGCGGCACTTCCGCTCTTTATTTTGAACTCGATAAGAAGCGGCACCTTTCCTTCGACCACATCGAGACATTCACGAAGAGTCGGTATTCTCTCCTCTGTATCTCCCAGCTTTAATTCTTTAAGCTGTGCAAGGGTCATCTCCTCGGGTGCGCCATGAATACCGCACATCCTATAAAGGTCATCGTCATGAAAAACAACGACCTCACCGTCCTTTGTCAGATGGATGTCATTTTCAATGGCAAATCCCGCCTCTATCGCCTTTTCGAAAGCCAAAAGCGAGTTTTCGGGAATACCGCTCCCCGCATCGTGAAGCCCTCTATGGGCAATATAAAGTCCATCAAGTATATTCCTGTCTCTGTGCCTTCGCATTGTGGGAAATATCATAAAAAGATACGTTCCCAAAAGGCACAGAAGAACAATTACGAGCCATATCATATCAGTCAACATCCGCAAAGCTTTCGAGAGCAGATGCCTTCTGCTGCGGCTTTGAGTCTCCATGCCTTACAAAGAGCATGGTGACAAAGGAAAGTGCCGAGAAAAGCACCGCATATGGAAAAAGAACAGAATATCCAATGCCCAGCTTGTCAATAAGGAGGCCCGAAAGAAGAGGTGTTGTTATCTGAGCCGCCATAGAGAAGGTATAATAAAATCCCGTGTATTTTCCAACATCGCTTCCTGTACTCATCTCAACCACCATCGGGAAGGAATTGACATTTATCGCCGCCCAGCCGATACCTACAAGTCCGAAGATCGCATACATAACAGGTGTTTGCTGCTTTATAAAGACAGCAATTAGATAGCAGACTGTCATAAGGGTTATGCCGAGAAGGATGGTCTTTTTTCTTCCCAGCGCACCCGAAATAAATCCAAGAGGAACAAATGAAGCAATGGCTGCAACGGTCGCCACAAGAAGATATCCGGACGAAGCACCAAGGTCAACATTCCAAACCTGAACACAGTATCTTGAAAATGCAGTTGTAACAGCATTATAAGCCATATACCACAAAAATACCGATGCAAGTATCAGCACAAGGCTGCGAAAAACATCCCTTGGCATCTTTTTGCCGCTGTGCTTGTCCTCTTCATCCTCCACCTCATCCTTAATATGAGGAAGCTTGTTTTCCTTTACCGCAAAGACCATGAAAAGCACCGTTACGAGCATAAAGGCAGCGATAACAAGAAATACGGGCATAAATGACTGCCCCTCGGCATAGACCGATTCGCCATCTGCATTTTTCTCGCTCTTCAGCATAAACATCATGACAACGGTTGCAAAAATTCCGCCGAGATATCCAACAAGATTTATGATGGCATTCGCCTTACTGCGGAGCGGCTTCTCGGTAACATCGGGCATATAAGCAACCGCGGGTGTACGGTAGATCGACATCGTAACAAGCAGTGCAAAAAGTGCAAAGAAGAAGCCCCAGAATGATCTTACCTGCTCAAAAAAGCCAAGGATCACAAGAAGCGCAACCGCCGCAAGTGTTCCGAAAAGGATGTAAGGCGTTCTTTTACCGAGCCTTGTATTCGTTCTGTCGGAAATCGCACCAAAAAGAGGAAGCATGAATATTGCAAGCACATTGTCGATGGACATTATGGCATTTGCAGTAAAGGTGCGAAGTCCGAAAACATTTTCAAGAATATACGGTATGACCTGATCATAAAACTGCCAGAAGGCGAGTATCGACATAAAGGCAAGACCGATAAGTACCGTTCTTTTGTAATTAAGCTTCATAATTTTAACCCTCGTTTTTCGTTTTTTTCTTCTCGAATCCGTGAACCCAATCCGAGCAGTTGTAATAGATAAAGTATATAACAGAGCTTATGGCCCATGTTATGGGATATGCGGGATATATGTATTTTATATCGTCGAAGAAATGCACCACAAGCGCAATATAAATTATTCTGATAACGCACCAAACAGAAAGCATCACCGTCATCGGAACAAAGACCTTTCCCGCGCCTCTGCAAACCGCCGCAACTGCATGGGAATAAGCCAAAAGGAAATAAAACAGCGTTACGGTATGCGCCTGCAAAACTCCGAATTCTATAACACCCGGATTATTATCGAAAAATCCTATCATCTGCGGAGCAAAAATATAACATATCACACCAACCAGTTCTGCCATAATAACAGAAACTATTATACCGAATTTTGCACCTTTTTTTGCTCTTTCATACTCCTTTGCTCCAAGATTCTGACTTATAAAGGTCGATATCGCCATGGCAAAGCTCATAATGGGCATAAAAGCAAAGCCCTCTATCTTTGCGTGAGTTCCGTATGCCGCCGTTGCAAGCTTACCAAATGAATTTATCTGTGCCTGAACGATAACATTTGCAAAAGCAATGACAGAATTCTGAACACCTGCGGGGAAGCCGTATTTCACCGTTTCAAGAAGCATATCCAAATGAAAACGAATCTTTTTCAGCTCCACCGTGAAAATATTTCCCTTCTTCATAAGGTATAACATACAAAGCACAACGCTCGCCATTTGTGAAATGACAGTTGCAAACGCCGCCGACCACACGCCCCACCTGAAAACGCCTACAAAAAGAAGGTCAAGAAGAACATTCAGTACAGAAGAAAAGATAAGATAATATAGCGGACGCTTGCTGTCGCCAACCGCATTGAGGATTCCGCGGCAGTTATTATACATAACAAGAGCAAGTGAACCGAGAAAATAATATCTGAAATATTCTATAGCATCGGGAAGCACCTCTGCATCCGTCTGCATCCAAACAAGGATAGTTGGAGTAAAAAGAACACCCACAACAGTCAAGAAAATACCGCTTGCAATGCTGAATGCTATGTTGGTATGTACAGCTCTTGAGACCTTTTCATCGTCTCCCGCTCCGAAATAGCGCGAAATAACAGTTCCCGAGCCCATGGAAAGTCCTGTAAAGAAGCTGACAAGCAAGAAAATCAAGGTTCCCGAGGAGCTTACCGCCGCAAGAGCATCTGTTCCGAGAAACTGTCCAACGATAAGGGAATCCGCCGTGTTATAAAGCTGTTGAAAAGCCTGACTCAAAAGCACAGGGAGAGCGAATTTTGTCATCACCGAATAAGGGTTACCCTTGGTCATGTCGGTGGTTGCGCTTCCCTGCCTTTTTAATGAAATAGCCGCCATTTTTACCTCACAAAAATCATATTCATATTATTATACCCACTTTTTCGAAAAAGGTCAATGGAAAAAATATCTTTCAAGTGAATGATGAATAATAAATGGTACAAAAAAATCCACTTTCTTACGAAAGCGGATTTTGTTTGGAGCGGATTACGGGGCTCGAACCCGCCACCTCGACCTTGGCAAGGTCGCGCTCTACCAAATGAGCTAAATCCGCAATTATTAAATTTTAATTCACCATCGTGTGATGAATAAACGCTTAAAAATAACGACATCCGGTATTAAAAGCTTTTTTGCTTACTTTTTTCTCGAAAAAAGTAAGTGGCGACCCGAAGGGGACTCGAACCCCTGACCTCTAGCGTGACAGGCTAGCGTTCTAACCAACTGAACTACCGGGCCGAATATGGTGGGAACAATAGGGCTCGAACCTATGACCCTCTGCTTGTAAGGCAGATGCTCTCCCAACTGAGCTATGCTCCCATTCTTTCGGACAACGGGAATATTATATCACATCCAATCCCATTTGTCAATAGCTTTTTTAAATTTTTTCTGCAATTTCTCACACACTGCATATGAAAATACGAAGCACCCGCAAAAATGCAGGTGCTTCCATTACTTTTATATTATTTGCGACCCGTATTCTCAAAGAATGTTTCCTCTGCCATAGCACAAAGTGCATGGTATATGGGAAGATGCTTTTCCTGAATCTTGAAGGTCTCATATTCGGGTGCTTTTATGGTGACATCGCAAAGCGCTGAAAGCTTGCTGTCCTTCATACCCGTCATGGCAACGGTCTTAACCCCCATCGCCTTTGCAAGCGTTGCCGCATAAACGCAGTTTTCGGAATTTCCCGAGGTTGAGATAACTATAAGAGTATCTCCTGCGTGTCCGAGTCCAAGAAGCTGCTGCGCAAAGGTCATTTTAGGCTCTGTATCGTTGAGGAATGCAGTTGTCAGCGCCCCGTGACCGCAGAGCGAAACTGCGGGAAGTGAGCCTTCAAGGGTATCAGCAAGAGCCTTTCCCTCATCACCCATTCCGTAAAGCTTTTCCGCAAGAATGGGGTTTATCATTCTCTTGAATTTAAAGCTCTTTAAAAGCTCACCGATGATATGCTCACTGTCGGAGCAGCTTCCGCCGTTTCCGCAAGCGAAAAGGCAGCCACCGTTCTCATATGTGGCGCAGATGGTGTTATGAGCCTCAAGAATCGCATCTCTGCAGCATTCAAGCTCAGGATAGCGGCTGAAAAGCTCTTCAAAAATATTTTTTACAGATTCTTTCATTTCAAATTTTCTCCTTGCCGTAATTAAAACTCGTCATATGCCTCTTTGTTTTTGCCAAAATCCTCTCTCTTTTGGGTAAGAATCCAATCAAGAACGGTGGTTTCAAGATAAGCATTATCCCAGCTGTCATGTCCAACACCATGGAAAATCGTCAGCTTTGCATTTCCACCCTTGCTATTGACCGAATCCACCATTTCGAGTGAATTCTTTATCGGAACAGCATCATCTATATCACCGTGGAATGCCCAAACCGGAGTATTCATAAGATTTGAGCATCTCCACGAGAGTCCGCCGCCGCAAACGGGAGCGATAGCGCAGAAATAATTTGAATATGTGAGTCCCATTTCCCATGTACCAAAGCCACCCATACTGATTCCCGTGATGGCAATTCTGCTCATATCCGCATTATATTCCTCGGCAACCTTATCAATAAGAGCCTTCAACTCAAATACGACATTATTCCATACCACTCTTCCCGGACACTGAGGGCAAAGAAGAATAAAGGGGAATTTTTTGCCCGCAGCAGCATATTTAGGAAGTGCGTGCTTTTGAATCTTATAAAGCTCGTCCTTACCGTTTCCTCTCTCGCCCGCTCCGTGGAGAAAGACCACCATGGGGTATTTCTTTTCGGGTGAATAGTCCTCGGGAAGAAATACATAATAACCGATATCAAACTGCCCATTTTGAGCATTAAAAATTTTAGTTTCCATTTTAGCTCCTAAAATTGTATAGTTTAAAGTCCTTTTGCAGCAAGTGTTGCAAGAGAAAGTGCCGCATAGTCTCCGATGCTTTCGCCAAGCTCTGCGGGAACTACCTCACAAACATCAAGCGCATATGAAAGACATTCTTTTTTCATTACCTTGTCCATTGCGGGAGTGATTATTCCATGACTTCTCATAAATACACCACCGAGAATTATTCTTTGGGGGTTGAGAATATCCACGAGAATACTCAGTGTAGTGCCGAGCTTTTCGCCGCACCTGCGATATATTTCAAGGCAAAATTCGTCATTTTCCTTTTCTGCCAAATCGCCTATGATTTTGGCATTTATATTGTCAATTTCTCCTGCCACCTCAAGAACCCTTGGCGTTTCGCCTCTTGCAAGAGCCTCGGTAACAGCCATTTTACCAAGCTGTGCAATTCCGCCGCCGCTGCAATAGCCCTCGCATGAGCCGAATTTCCCAAAGCCGATGGGGCCGCCCTCTGTGAGACGCACATGACCTATCTCGCCTGCCATATCGCTTGTTCCGCTATAAAGCTTTCCATCAAGAATAAGACCTGCTCCGAGACCTGTACCGAATGTGAGGAAGATCACATTGTCAAAGCCCTTTCCCGCGCCGAAAAGCCATTCCGCAACAGCACAGGCGTTGGCATCGTTCTGAAGCTTTGAGGGAATTCCTGTTTTCTCCTCGAAAAACTCGGTGACATGTATATCGTCCCATCCCGGAAGATTTGGGGGAGACATAACTATACCTTTTTTTGCATCGAGAGGCCCGCCGCAGCTTATTCCAAGCCCCGCAACATCTGAAAATTTCAGAGAATGGGCAGAAAGGAGCTTTTCACTCTCAATGACGAACAAATCAAGAACCTCATAGGGGGTTTTTCCTGCTGTTGGGAATTTCACCTTGTCGCAGACAGCAAAATTTTCTCCGCTGTCACTTCCGAGGCTCACAGCACATTTTGTGCCGCCTATATCAATACCTAAATAATACATTTTTTAGTCCTCTCCGTTGTGTTATAAACAGGTATTTAGCAAACAGACGAAGACGTGACCCGTAGGGGCGATCATCGATCGCCCGCCACACAAAGAGCACAAATTATCGTTGTTTTTTAACCGTTTGTTTTTCGGGCGATCGATGATCGCCCCTACAAAATACGTTTTCGCCTGTTCGTAAAATCCCTATTTCTTTTACCTATTATTTTGTGAAAACATAAGGAAGCTCGGGGCTCTTTCTCGGATGCTCATCACCAAAGCCCTCAAATTCATCCCAGAAGCCCGCCTTCTTCATGCAGGATAAATAGTAATCATAATCGATATCGATGATATTGGTGAAATAATGGTTCTTATAT
>JAZROG010000017.1:0-4762 GCA_045648605.1 Eubacteriales bacterium
ATTATTGTATCGGTATTAGTACATTCCGCCCATACCGCCGCCCATGCCTGCTGCGGGAGCTGCGGGAGCCTCTTCCTTCTTGTCTGCAACAACTGCCTCTGTTGTGAGGACAACGCTTGCGATGGAGGAAGCATTCTGAAGTGCGCTTCTTGTAACCTTTGTAGGATCAACAATTCCTGCGCTCATCATGTCGGTATATTTTTCGTTGTAAGCATCAAAGCCCCAACCCTTCTTGCCGCTATTCATGATATCGTTTACGATAACCGCACCGTCAAGACCTGCATTTGCCGCGATCTGACGAACAGGCTCTTCAAGAGCCTTAACAACGATCTTAACACCTGTCTTTTCGTCACCGTCTGTAATATCAACGAGCTTTGCAACCTCGCTTATAACATTGAGATAAGCAGTTCCGCCCCCGGGAACGATACCTTCTTCAACAGCAGCGCGAGTTGCGTTGAGAGCGTCCTCGATGCGGAGCTTCTTTTCCTTCATTTCAGCCTCGGTAGCTGCGCCAACCTTGATAACGGCAACACCGCCTGCAAGCTTTGCAAGTCTTTCCTGAAGCTTTTCTCTATCGAAATCGGATGTTGTGCTCTCGATTGCGCTTCTGATCTGTGCAACTCTTGCCTTGATCTCTGCGGAATCGCCTGCACCGTCAACGATGATTGTATTTTCCTTTGTAACCTTAACCTGTCTTGCCTGACCGAGCTGGGGAAGCTGAGTGTCCTTAAGCTCAAGACCGAGCTCGCTGGAAATAACCTCACCACCTGTAAGGATAGCTATATCGCGAAGCATTTCCTTTCTTCTGTCGCCAAAGCCGGGAGCCTTTACTGCAACGCAAACAAATACGCCGCGGAGCTTGTTAAGCACGAGGTTTGTAAGAGCATCGCCCTCAACATCCTCTGCAATGATAACGAGCTTCTTGCCTGCCTGGAGAACCTGCTCAAGAAGGGGAAGAATATCCTGAATATTGGAGATCTTCTTATCTGTGATAAGGATGAGAGCATCGTCGATAATGGCTTCCATCTTATCTGTGTCAGTTACCATGTAGGGTGAGAGGTAACCACGGTCAAACTGCATACCCTCAACAACCTCGGAATATGTGTCAGCGGATTTTGATTCCTCAACTGTGATAACACCGTCTGCACTTACCTTTTCCATTGCGTCTGCAATGAGAGTTCCGATAGTTTCGTCACCTGCGGAGATTGCGCCAACACGAGCGATATCTGCTGTGCCGTTTACCTTCTTGGAGTCTACGATAAGGCACTCAACAGCTCTGTCAACAGCCTTCTTCATACCCTTGCGGAGAACCATAGGGTTAGCACCTGCTGTAACATTCTTCATACCCTCTCTGATAAATGCCTGAGCGAGAAGTGTTGCGGTTGTTGTACCGTCACCTGCTGCGTCATTTGTCTTTGTAGCAACCTCTTTTACGAGCTGTGCGCCCATGTTTTCTGCTTCGTCCTCAAGCTCGATCTCCTTTGCGATGGTAACACCGTCGTTTGTGATAAGGGGAGAGCCGTATTTTTTATCAAGAACAACATTTCTGCCCTTGGGGCCGAGAGTGATCTTAACTGTGTCTGCAAGCTTATCAACGCCGCGAAGAAGGGCGTTTCTTGCATCAATTCCGTAAAGAATATCCTTTGCCATAATAAATTACCTCCGAAAAAATTATTCTACGATAGCGAGAATATCGCTCTGCTTAACGATATTATATTCAACACCGTCGCATTTTACCTCGGTGCCCGAATACTTGCTGACGATAACCTTGTCGCCTGCCTTAACGGTCATTACGACCTCCTTGCCGTCGATAAGTCCGCCGGGGCCAACAGCAACCACCTCTGCGATCTGGGGCTTTTCCTGTGCCGCAGTTGTGAGGATGAAGCCGGAATTTGTTTTTTCCTCTGCCTCTACCGCCTTGATAACAACACGGTCAAAAAGTGGCTTGATTGTCATGATTGTTCCTCCTTATATATAAAGATGAAATTTTTATGTTTTAGCACTCGGTGATGTCGAGTGCTAATGTACAACATATATTTTACACCATTATTGGGAAAAATCAAGTGTTTTTTCCAGATTTAACATATAATTCACATTTTGTTTTCAATAACTCCTTATGAGAATACTTTTTCTCCCTTAAACGTATATTTTATAAAGCTTTTTAATCAAAGGAAGGTGTTTTTTTGTCTTTTTTCGGCAAATATGTATCGGGGATATTAGTCCCCTTTGGACTTATCGGACTTGGCATCTATTTTTTATTTTATCTGAAATTCTTTTTTATAAAAAATCCAAAGAAGGCATTTTCATCTCTTTTCAAAAAAAGCGAGGAAAAGGGCGTTTCGAGCTTTGGGGCGCTTACCGTGGCGCTGTCGGGAACTCTCGGGGTTGGGAATATAGTTGGAGTTTCGGGGGCTATCATCCTTGGCGGCGCGGGGGCTGTTTTTTGGATGCTTGTAAGCGCATTTGCGGCGATGGTGCTGAAATACGCCGAGATTTTGCTTGCCCATCTTCACCGAAGGAAAAGAGGAAAAGTCATTCTCGGCGGTGCTATGTACTATATCGAGGATTTTCTTGGTGGCGGACTTGGAAAAATAGTGGGGACAGCCTTTGCGCTTGCTTGTCTTTTGAATTCATTATCCATGGGATGTATGCTTCAGGCAAATGCTGTCTCAAGCTCCTTTTCCGAGATATCCTCGGTTTCACCTACGCTTATAGGTGTAGCTCTTGCTGTTTTATGCGGTGCTGTTATTCTTTGCGGTGTGCATGATATTTCGCCGCTTACAAGCATAATAATTCCTGTCATGACTATATTATATGTTTTAATTTCCTTTTTCGTGATAACGGTGTTTCGGGAAAATCTGCCCCATGCCATAGGATTGATCATGAGGGATGCCTTTGATTTCAGAAGCGCGGGCGGCGGTATATTGGGATTTTTAATGTCCGAGGGCATAAGATACGGTACTATGAGAGGAATTTTATCCAACGAGGCGGGATGCGGCACCGCGCCCATTGCCCACTCGGCATCAAATGCCAAAAGCGGAGCAGAGCAGGGTGTGTGGGGCATAATCGAGGTTTTTGTTGATACGATTTTGCTTTGTGCACTCACAGCACTTTCGATTTTGTGCGTTTTCGGAGAAAATATTTCGGATTTTGCTTACGGCGAGGAGATGAAGCTGGTTCTTGCTTCATATGGAGCTGCTATCGGAAGGTCAGCTGCGCCGATTATCTCTATAATGGTGTTTTTCTTCGCTTTTGCCACAATAATCTGCTGGGCATATTACGGAAATTGCACCGTGATGTATCTTACAAAAAATAAAAACGCAGCTATTACATATAAGGTAATATATATAGTTTGCGTTTTCATCGGTGCATTGAAGATAGGCGATGTTATATGGTGCCTTTCGGATATCGCCATAGCTTCAATGACGCTTTTAAACTTGCTGTCTTTGTTTTTGATGAGACGTGAGATAAAGGATGAGACGGAGAAATATTTCAAAAAATCATGTGATTAACTTGTGCGGATGGGCAAAAACCATGCCCATCCCTATATTTTTTTAAAAAAATTTGAAAATCATTTTTTAGAAAAAGCGAGGAAATGATATGAAAAACGGAGAAAAAACGAGGTATGAAATATCTAAATCAAAATATTTAACTTTTTTCAAAAAAACTATTGACAAAAGAGAAGAGAAGTGATATAATATGGAGGTCAAAAATTTCAATATTATTTACGGAGGATTCTAAAATGTCCACATTTATGGCAAAAAAAGAAACCGTAGAGCGTAAGTGGTATGTGATCGACGCTGCAAATAAGCCTCTTGGTAAGACAGCAGTAGCTGCTGCAACCATCCTCAGAGGCAAGCACCGTCCTGAGTTCACACCTCACGTTGACTGCGGTGAGTTCGTTGTAATCATCAACGCATCAAAGGCAGTTCTTACAGGTAAGAAGCTTGAGCAGAAGTTCTACCGTCACCATTCCGGTTATATCGGTGGTCTCAAGGAAATCAACTACAAGACCCTTATGGCAACAAAGCCCGAGTTTGCAATGCAGCTCGCAGTAAAGGGAATGCTTCCTCACAACTCTATCGGAAGAACCGCAATCACACGCCTTAAGGTATATGCAGGCGCAGAACATAATCAGCAGGCTCAGAAGCCTACTCCTTATGAAGTTTAAGGAAGGACGGTAAATAAGATATGTATACAAGTGCAAAGCCTTATTTCTACGGCACAGGCAGAAGAAAGAAGTCTGTAGCTCGTGTTCGTCTCGTTCCCGGCACAGGTAACGTAACAATCAACGGACGTAATATCGACGAATATTTTGGTCTTGAGACACTCAAGCTCATCGTAAATCAGCCCTTCGGCGTAATTGGCGCAGAGGGTAAGTTTGATATCATCGCAAATGTATGCGGCGGTGGTATTTCCGGACAGGCAGGCGCAATCCGTCACGGTGTAGCACGTGCTCTTCTCCAGGCTGACGAAGCAAACAGACCTGCACTCAAGAAGGCTGGACTTCTCACTCGTGACCCTCGTATGAAGGAAAGAAAGAAGTACGGACTCAAGGGCGCTCGTCGTGCTCCTCAGTTCTCCAAGAGATAAAAACATTGTGCCTATGGCACAGTTCAAAACCCACCTTTCGAGGTGGGTTTTTGTTTTTATCCCTGAGAACTGAGGAAAGACAAAACGACAAGCATTTTGTCTTTTCGCCTAAAAACAGTTATCAACTGTTTTCTTAACTGCTCACAGTTCACCAAGAGATAATCAAGAG
>JAZROG010000018.1:0-5247 GCA_045648605.1 Eubacteriales bacterium
TTTGGGCGATGCAGACAGGCAATATCGCCGCGGGATCAGCCGCTTTCAGAACGGCAATACATTCATTTATGCTTGATCCAGTTGTAACAACGTCATCCACGAGAATAATGCATTTCCCCTTTATATTTTCGGCATTTTTCGAAAGAGAAAAAGCATCCTTTACATTTCTGCGTCTCTCCTCCTCGTCGAGATTTTTCTGTTCACTTCCATCCCTTTGGCGCTCCAGGAGCGGAGAATACGGGACACGTGTTATCTTCGAAAGATTTTTTGCAAGCACTCTCCCTTGGTCATAGCCGTAATTTATAATTCCCCTCTCTCTTCTTGGGACATTGGTTATCACAAGGTCTGCGCCAAGGTATATGGATGCATATTTCATGATGGGCAGATGAAGCTGATATGCCGCAAAGCGCTCCGCTCTTCTGTCCGCATTCCTTTTCAGGGAAAATATCAGCTTTTTTACAGCCCCCATCGGTTCACCGTTATATGAACAGAGCTTTAAAAGCACATTATTTCCGTTTCTTCTCATCAAGAACGATGGACATCTGCAATCCATCATAGGTAAACGGCAACGGGCACATTGGCAAAGCTTTGCCCTTTCCCATTCTGCGCGGCAGGCGTGACAAAAGGCATCTCCACCCTTTTCATGAATGAGCTTTGGCGCACTTTGCAGCACCTCTCCGCAGCAAATACATTTCGGTGGGAACAAGAAATCAAGTATCCTCATTTTGCACCTCGGAAAATTTTTCTTTACACAGTATAACACAAAATCCGACTTTTTTCAACATCCTATGATGCTTTTAATCGCCGAATAGAAAAATTCAAGCTCCCTCATGGTATTAAACGGACTGAAGCTGATGCGTACTGCCCCGCCCTCGGGGGTCCCAAGCGTCCTATGGCCTAGGGGCGAGCAATGATAGCCTGCGCGCGTGCATATACCATAAGAATCAAGCATATCCGCAAGGCGCTCCGAGGGCATAGAATCAATGTTAAACAGAAGCACAGAGCCTATATGCCTCTGAGCATAAAGTCTCACAGAGGGTAATGAGGAAAGCATATCGGAGGCTCTGCTGAAAAGTGAGCATTCATGCTCGCATATATCTTCAAGTCCTCGTTCTTTTATAAATTTTATGCCCTCGCAAAGTGCCGCGATCGAGGGCACAGCAAGTGTCCCCGCTTCAAATCGCTCCGGAGGGAATTCCGGCATATGAGTCTCAAAAGAATTGACTCCGCTGCCGCCCTCAATTATGGGACGGGGCATTATTCCATCACGCAAGATCGCAAATCCGCTTCCTTGAAGTCCGTAAAGACCTTTATGCCCCGGCGCGCATAGAACATCGATATTATCTCGCTCCATATCTATGGCAATATGCCCCGCGCTTTGTGCCGCGTCGAGAACAAAAATTATTCCCATTGAGCGGCAAAGCGCGCCGATCTCCCGTATCGGTAAGTTAGCGGAGCAGATATTTGATGAATGGGTGGCTATTAGCATTTTGGTTTTCGGATTTATGAGTCTTTTTATGCCTGCGCAAATATTCTCAGCGCATCTTTCATCCGAGAGACACATAGTATCAAAAATGTTAAATTTTATTCTTCCACTTTCTGCAAGGCAGGCGATGGGACGATATACGGAATTATGCTCCATATCGCTAATTATAACGTGGTCCCCCTCCGAGAGAAGCCCCTTTATCACCATGTTGAGAGCATAGGTATCATTGTAGGTGAAAAAGACATTTTCGGGATTTTCCGAGCCGAAAAAGGATGCGATCTCTTCCCTTGCCTCATAGATTTTTTCAGAGGAAATACGGGACAGAGAATGTGCTCCTCTGCCCGGATTTCCGCAATAGCTCTTTATACATTTTGTAACCTCTTTTGCCACAGAAAGTGGCTTGGGATAAGAGGTTGCGGCATTATCAAAATATATCATAGCTCGGTATCTCCTCTGTAAAAGTGCCGAGCTCTTATTCTTGCTCCTTCAAGTATCTCCTTTGAATTTTCAAGCAGACTGCACGGCATAAGAACGCCATACGAGCAGCCTTTTTTACTCTTCTCACCATCGAGCTTTATAACTCGGCAAGGAATGTCAGATGCGGCAAGCGCTCTCTGCGCCTTGATGGCATAGGTCTGCGAGGAAAATGATGCTATACAATCCACAATTTATCACCTCCTTTGTATCATAATACGCAAATAATCTCAAAAATGTTCGCAAAAAACATATACTTTTCTCAATGATCACACCATATCCTATAGGCCAATTAAAATACGAATATTTTTCGTTCGATTTACCATTGACAAACAAGGAAAAAAGTGCTAAAATATAAAGAACGCTGAGAGGTGACATTATGCAGCGGCATTTTGCGAAAAATACCGTCCCTTTCAGGAAAAGCTCCATTCAATGGGCCTTAAATGCGGCATTCTCGTTTAGGCGTCCATCGGTCATGGATATGCTCTTGCGGCAGATTTCCCCTTTGAGCATGTTATAAATCTCAGTGACGGAGCACGGCGGAATGTGGTTTGTCCATATGATGAAAATTTCAGAGAGCATTTTAAAAATGTTATGTCCCGCCTTGCCTCGGAGCATCCCAACGTCATTATGGTTGATGATGATTTCCGCCTTTATCACAGAAGCGGAAAGGGGTGTGCCTGCCCTCTCCACCTAAAGGAATTCAATAAAAAAGCGGGCACGAGCTTTGACCGTACCGAGCTTTTAAAGGCTGTAAATGAAAACAAAGAATATCACGATATTTATGTAGAGACGCTTGGCGATTCCCTTGTGGGTGCGGCAAAGGCAATGCGAGAGGGAATCGACCGCGTCGATCCTTCAATTCCCGGAGTTTTCTGCGGATGCGGACACAATTTTGAATTCGGTGCAGAGATCACGGAAGCACTTGCAGGCGAGGGCAACCCCACAGTTGTCAGAATAAACAACGGAAATTATCTTGCAAACCACGGAAGAGGATTTTCCAATGTATTTCTTCGCGCAGCTACCCAAATAGAGCTTATTCGTGATAAGGTCGATGTTATCCTCGACGAAACAGACACCTGCCCGCAAAACAGATACAGCACCTCAGCGCAGATGCTACACGCCCACCATGTGGGAACGATACTTGAGGGTGCAAGAGGCGCAAAGCATTGGATAACAAGACTTTCCAGCTATGAACCGCAGAGCGGCAAGGTTGCCGTTTTCGGCGGCACTCCCGATTGCGAGTTAACTATACTCAACCATTCTCATATCTTTGCGAAACGAGAAAAAAACAGCTCATACGCTTGCTTTCGGAATGGGGTGAGCTTCCCATCTACTATCCCGAGGATGCAGAGGTATATATTAAGGTAGCGGATATGCCCGACGGCACGCTTTTCTGTACCCTCTTCAACCTTGGACTTGACGAGCTTGAAAATATACCGCTTGTCTGCGAAAAGGAAGTAAAGAATGTAAAAATACTTAATTCCGAAGGAGAATTTTGGGAATGTGATTTTACATCCGACCGCGATCGTATCACCGTAATGACAAGCGCTCGCACCCTTGAACCAATAATTATGTTTATATCATAACAAATTAAGGACGGACAAAAAATGAAAAAGCTATTTATAAACCTGAATATACTCTTATTTATCCTCTCACTCATGATAGTATTTTCCGCCTGTGCAGCTAACACAGGAGTCAGCATCTATGGCGTGGACACATCTGCCGAAAACGGCATCGATATCTCTCCCGTAACAGATACGGTACAGACAGAAGAGGTCACGGATGCTAAAGCAGAGTCGGAAGCTTTAGAAAGCAAAACATCGACGGTTCCTGAAACAACCGACCCTTCTGTTTCGGAAACAGCACTTGAAACGGAGATAGAAACAGCGATCGACGCCATAGAGACAGTCACAGAAGCCGAGGAAATAACAGATCAAGTTGAAAGCGAAGTTATACCCGAGGAAACCACAGCACCCGAAACAGAAGAGGAAACCGAAGCTGAAACCGCCGCACCCGAAACAGAAAAGCAAACCGAAGCCGAAGCCACAGAAAAGGTTGAAGACAAAAGCGGAACAGAATATTTGCTGAACACAAACTCGAAAAAATTCCACCATATTTCATGTAAAAGCGGTCAAAAGACAAAGGATGTCAACCGTGCCTATCACACGGGCACAAGAGAAGAGGTAATAGCAAAGGGATATGTCCCTTGCAAGGTATGCAATCCATAAATAACCAATCAAAAGGGGACTGAATCAATCAACTTGATTCAGTCACTTAAAAATCAATTATTCACCCTTTGTGATGCTGTTATATGTAGGATATTCCGCATATGTCTTGTCGATATTTGCAATTATCTGCTCTCTGTATTTCTCAACAGTAGAGCTGATAGCAAGCTCGTGCTTCATAGCGAGGGTCTGCATATCTGTCTGGAGATTTCCAAGCCATCCGAAGGGAAGAGATACCTCAATACCTCTTGTGCCTCTGATAAGAGCAAGAACATCAACAGATTCCTGTATGTCAAGAGACTTCAGAGCAACGTGGATATCATAATATCTGGGAAGAAGGCTTCTGTATGACTCGTATGTAAGGTAGTCAACGATAATACCTGTTCTTTCGAGATTTGTATTAGTATTGGGTATTCACGCTGATGGTGATATTGAATTTCTGCTCTGCATTGAGGTTTCTCGCTGCCGCCTCGGGATCAACGGTCTCTGTGTAGTCGTCCTCGTTGCCGCCTGAGCTGCTATCGCCGCAAGATACAAGAGCAAGCGCCGAAAGAAGAAGCATGAGAGCAAGAACGGTTGCCAAAATTCTTTTCATAAAAAATCCTCCTTTCTTAATTTTATTGGTTTATTGAATTTAACATATTTTAACTGCTTTGTTAAGGCAGATTATGTTTTTTCCAAAGACAATCAAACACATTTCGTCTTTATGTACAATCGATCTGTCGAATAAATGGAGCAAAGGCACAACCCCTTTGTTCTACAGACATTATACAAAAAAAACGCGAAAAAAACAATGTTAAAATCAAAGACAAAACAGTGAAAAACAAAGTTTTTTCACAAAACATATCAGTTGCAGTTTTTTTATAATAAATCTGAATTTTGCATCGTCCGTTTTCTCTGAAGCCATCAAACTTCCCAAAAAGCCTTATTTTTTCACAATATCAATTGACAAAATAAAATTTTATTGATATAATAAACAAAAGACTAAAAAATAACAAAAAGGCGACATTGAATTATGATCTGTAGATTTTGCGGAAAAGAAATATCAGAGGATTGCAA
>JAZROG010000019.1:0-32583 GCA_045648605.1 Eubacteriales bacterium
CGTCGAATGTACCGCCACCAAGGTCGAATACCATGATTCTCTGATCATTTTCCTTATCCATACCGTATGCAAGAGCAGCGGCGGTAGGCTCGTTGATGATACGGAGAACCTCAAGGCCTGCAATGTGACCTGCGTCCTTTGTTGCCTGTCTCTGTGCGTCTGTAAAGTATGCGGGGACTGTGATAACAGCCTGTGTTACGGGTGGGCCGAGATAAGCCTCTGCATCAGCCTTCAGCTTCTGAAGGATCATTGCGGAGATCTCCTGGGGAGTTCTTTCCTTATCGTCAAAATTAACCTTAAAGTTTGTACCCATCTCACGCTTGATACTGCTGACTGTTCTATCGGGGTTTGTGATAGACTGGCGCTTTGCAACCTGACCTACCATTCTCTCGCCTGTCTTTGAGCAAGCGACGATAGAGGGTGTTGTTCTTGCTCCCTCGGGATTGGGGATGACGATAGGCTCGCCGCCCTCAAATACCGCAACGCAAGAGTTTGTTGTACCAAGATCTATTCCTATGATTTTTCCCATGATTTTTTCCTCCAAAAATATATAAAGATTTATTGATTACAAATTAGTTTGCCACTTTTACCATGGCATAGCGGAGAACCTTGTCTCCGATCATGTATCCCTTTTGCAGGACTTCAACTATCTCCTGCTCGCCGTAGCTTTCATCATCTACATGGAATACTGCGTTGTGAAGCTCGGGATCAAAGGTCTTTCCGAGCGACTCGATCTCCTTAACTCCAAGCCTTTCCATAACCTCACCGAAGCTACGGAGAGTCATTTCAAGTCCCTTTGCAACATTTTCAGCATTGCCGCCGCCATATACCGCCGCTCTTTCAAGATTGTCGATAACGGGAAGTATCTGCATAAGCGCATCCGCCTTTGCATCGGTATATGTGCGCTCCTTTTCCGAGGCGCTCCTCTTCCTGAAATTATCATATTCGGCAAGCATCGTAAGATACTTTGCATTTGAATCTTCAAGCGCTTTATTTGCATCCTCAAGAGCCTTCTTTGTTTCTTCAAGCTCCTTTTTCAGTGCGCTGTCGCCGCATTTTTTTGATTTTTTCTTTTCTTCCTTAGTTTCCTCGTCCTTTGCATCAAGCTCCTCGGGCATTTCCTCAAGCTTCTCCTCGGACATTTTGTTTTCAGCCATTATTTTCTCCTTCTCCTAAAAGGTTATTTACATTTTTAATGTGTGCACCGCCATCAAGCATATTTGAAATATTACCGCTGATGGATGAGATGGTTGAAAGCACCTTTGCATAGTCCATTCGTGTAGGGCCTATAACTCCGATTGCGCCAACCGTTTTTCCTTCCTTATCCTTTATCGCCTTAAAAACGATAGAGGAATTATTCATCACCTTAAGCGGACTTTCCGAGCCGATATAAACTCTTATATCCTCCTTATCCCCATCGGATATCATATTCAAAATATCGTCCTGATTTTCAAGCGCGCCAAGCAGCTCCTTAAAGCGAGACATATCGGAAAATTCGGGATACTGAAGCAGATGGTCAATGCCCGAATAGCGGAGAGAGCCGCCGTTTATCTCGTTCATGACCTCATAAACGCTTTTGATGAGATTTCCCGCAAGAGAGGCATATTCGCTCATCATCCCCTCAAATTTCATAACGATGGGAAGAGTTATCCTATCCGCCGAAAGGCCCGCAAAGCAAGCATTAAGGCAATCGGGAATCCTCTCCGCATTTTCTCTGTCAAGCGGAGTCTCGCAAGCAATGCTTCTTGATTTTACGCTTCCGATTGAGGTGAGCATCACCATTATAAAATTATGCTCATCAAGATACATTATCTCAAATCTGCTGATAAAAGCCGCAGCAGGACGTGGCTTTATGGCAATTCCCGTATAATTGGTAAGGGAGGATGCCAGCTTTGAAGCGGATTCGAGAACCTTGTCGATCTCGTGCATTTTTGTCTTCATCAGCTCGCTCATGCCTTCAAGGTCTGCATTTGCCTTTGCATAGCTGTCTGCAAGAGAGTCAACATAAAATCTATAGCCCATATCCGAGGGGATTCTTCCCGAGGATGTATGAGGCTGTTCAAGATAACCCATCGCTTCAAGCTCTGACATTTCATTTCTGATGGTGGCGGAGGAGCAATTTATTTGCTTGTTTTCAGTGAGATACTTTGAACCGACAGGCTCACCCGTCTCAATATGCGATTCTATAATAGCCTTCAGAATTAACTTTTTGCGTTCGCTCAGCTCATTTCCACGCATATGAGAAGCACCTCCCCTTCACGATTTTTAGCACTCATATGTGTCGAGTGCTAATCGACACTAAAAATTTACCACATATTCCGAATTTTTTCAATAAGAATTTTGAGATAATTTATTAACGAACTGTAAATATCGCAAAAATCAAGTGTTTTTAGGCACTTTGACCCCTTTTTACACACTTTTTTCCATGTGATGATTATCCTTTTCGGATAAAAATATTCGCAAGTTACAAAAATTCAAAAATTAGCACTCGAGCAAGGCGACCGCAAAATTCAATTCGACATGAAACTTTTCCTATTTCACCGTCATTGCATAAAACAGGGCCGAACGTTACGACCGTTCAGCCCTTAAATATTTTAACCGAGGGTGATTCCCCGGCCTGCAAGGTACTGCGCAAGAAGCACAACATCCTTTATGTTGATAATGCTGTCGCCATTTACATTTTCGCAATTGTAACAGACATATGCACAACTACAAAAATGATAAAATGGTTTGTACTGAAACCATATAACCATCAACAAATTCGGCATCCATATCGTTTTTTGTTTTTACATCTCAGGTCTATAATTTTCAAGAAAATCTTTAAGCATCAGGCGCATCTCGGCTGCAAGGTAAAGTGACCCGAAGGAAATAACTGCATCACTCGGCTTTATTTCTGAAAGAAGGGTGAAAAGTATCTTTTTCCCCACCTTTCCGCTCTCACAAATAGAAACTACTTCAACATCTTCACCCAAAAGCTCCGAAAGAAGTGATGCCAGCTCCTTTGCCTCCATTGCTCGCGGACTGTCGGGAGTTATGGTTATTATCCTTCTTGTTCTTATCTGCTCTCCTTTGACAAGCTCAACAAAGGGCGCAAGGGCATTTTCCGGATTTTTGTCCTTTAACATTCCGAGTGCAAATACAGTATCCCCCTTGATTGCCTCCGAAATCATCGAAACGCTCTCGCAAAAAGCCTTTATTCCATGCTCATTATGCGCTCCGTCAACTATAAAAGTCGGTGATGCACCAAGCACCTCAAAGCGCCCCGGGAAGAAGGTCTTTGCAAGTCCGTTTTCAATATTTTCTTCGGATATATCCATTCCGACTCTGCGAAGTGCCTCGCACGCCTCAATAACGGTGCCCGCATTGAAAAGCTGATAATATGCCGAAAGCTTTGAAGAATAATTCTTCCCTTTATACGAAAATCCAAGTCCTCCAAGGGAGGCACTTATCATTTTAAGCTCGGTTTTCAGCGGCACGGAAATTCTCGCATTCGTCTTGACGCAGGCATCGCTGATGACAGACATCACAGATGGCTGCTGGGGATAGCTGATTATCTCCTGCGTGCCCTTTTTTATTATTCCGCATTTCTCCGCGGCAATCTTCTCCACCGTTTCTCCAAGAAGCTCTGTATGGTCAAGTCCGATGCCCATAATTACAGCGGCAAGCGGCGCGTCTATGACGTTCGTGGCATCAAATCTGCCCCCAAGACCACATTCAAGAAGCACAACATCGCATCTTTTACTGAGGAAAAAGAGAAATCCGATGGCAGTTACCACCTCAAATTGAACAGGCATGGCATAGGTCGTTCCGTCAAGCATTGCAGAGGGTATGGGATATGGCGTTTCCTCGCCACGTCTCGCCTTTTCAACATCATTACTGAGACTTGCGACCGCTTCAATCACAGTCTTTGTATGCTCGCAAAGCTCCTCATGGCTTATCATCTCACCGCCAAAGGTCATCCTCTCTCTGAAATCAAGGATATAGGGAGAAATATATCTGCCAACCTTATAACCACCGTCGCGCAGAACACTATCAAGCATTGCGGCGCAGGAGCCCTTGCCGTTTGTGCCTGCTATGTGAACGAATTTCAGCTTTTTCTGCGGCTCTCCGAGATATTTGCAGAGCAGACGCATCCTCTCAAGGGTCGGCGCGCCCGCGGTTCTCGGAAAGGAGAATATTTTTTTCAGTGCATTAACGTATGTCATTTATTTATTCACCCAAAAGAAATTTTTTCGCTTTTTCGTATTCGGCTCTCGCCATTATCATAGATTGCTTTGAGGGGTTCTTTTTCAGAACCGCACGGAGCATTATATTTTTAGGCGTCTCCTCGGGGTCGATAAGCTCAAGGGCATCGCAGGAATATCCCTTTGATTCAAGAAGCTTCAAGCGCAGGGCATCGGTTGCAGCATCGCAAAGCTTCTGGCGGAGCATCGAATGCTCGCCGATAAAGGAAAGTGTTTCGCAATTCAGCTTGTGATTAAGCTCGTGGTGGCAGCAGGGAGTTGAAAGAATAACCGGTGCGCGCCATTCCGATGCCTTCTCGAGAACGATATCCGTTGCGATATCACAGGCATGGAGCGAAATTACAAGCGACGGAGGCACTTCGGTGCTATACATCATGATATCTCCGCAGATAAATTCAAGTCCACAAAAGCCAAGAGCACTTGACACCGAATTGCAATATTCGATAACATCGCCCTTAAGGTCAACACCGGTCATTGAAACCTCTCTGCCTCTTATGGCGGTAAAATAATAATAAACCGCAAAGGAAAGATAGCTTTTTCCGCAGCAAAGGTCGCAGATTCGGAGCACTCCCTCTGCAGGAAGATGCTTTTCTATATCTCTGATATGCTCAAGAAATCTGTTTATCTGTCTGAATTTCGGGCGTTTTTTATCATGAACTCTGCCTCTTTCATCGCATATGCCCAGATATTTTAAAAACTCCTCATTTCCGCTTAAAATATAGTTTTTTTCCTTGTCATTTTTAAGCATAACGGCGTTTTCCTTTGTCACACCGTCAAAATTCAATTTATTTGCGCCGATAATCGTCTCCTTACCGTTTTTCGAGCGCTTGTATTCACACTCGCCAAGGCTTGTGATAACATTTATCTGCATATAGCTTGAGCAAATCTCGCAAAATCCTTGAGTATCCGCCTGATCTATATTCTTATGGATAGCCTTATTATCGGTCTTGAATATCTCGCATTGGAGCATGGGTCTGCCGCCGATAAGGCGAAGTGTTACGATCGTTTTTTTTATTTCCTTGTCCTCGGGCTTTGAAAGCACCGCCTTTTTAAGCGCTCCCGCACCTGCAGCATCCAAAATTTTAGAGCATATTTTAGAAAGCTCGGAAGAAAAAATATTATTTTCCATCGCCTTCACCCTTGTTTTTCTTTCCAAAGGAAACCTTCGATTCCTTTCCCGCAATGAGACGCCCTATATTTTCTCTGTGCATAAATACCACCATCGCCATCATCAAAAACGAGAAGATAATATCAAAGCCCCAGCCGATATTGTTTGCAACAAACCAGCCCGCCTCATCCTGAATAAGATTGACACGGTAAAGAAGCACAGGATAGACCAGCGCCGCCATGATGGAGCCCAGGGAAACAAATTTTGTGCCTATGACGATAATGGCGAAAACAAGGATCATTATAAGCGCAACAAAGGGACTGAGCATAAATATCGCGCCTATGCTTGTGGCAACGCCCTTTCCGCCCTTGAATTTATAAAATATCGGGAACATATGACCAAGCATACAGAAAAACGCCACCATATGACCGCCAAAGGTAAGTCCGAGAAGCGCAGAACCGATAACGACCGCCACCATACCCTTTGCGATATCGCCCACAAAGGTGAGAAGTGCCGCAAGCCTGCCATAGGTACGGAGCATATTGGTGGTGCCACCGTTTCCGCTGCCGTGATTTCTGATATCGTCATGATACTTCTTGTTTGAGAGCATAACGGCAAAATTCACCGAGCCCAAAAGATATCCCATGGCGATGCAACCGATTATAAAAATAATCATTGTCCATGCGGGTACCAACCCGTCAGCTCTGAGTGTCTGGTAAAGTCCTCTTAACATAAAACCTTTAAAAAGCATTATTTATCTCCTCTCGAAAAAAGCGATTTAAGTCTATTTGACATCTCTTTCTTTTTTTCTTCTGTTTCTTCATTTATTTTTTCGATGACATTTATCTCGCCATTCTCTATTCTGCAAAGAAGAATATCTCCCTCGGCAAAATTACATATGTTACTGCACTCAAATATTTTTCCCTCGCTATCAAAAAGAACGGCTCGCCCCTCTTCGATACGGTCAAGAGTCAGCTTAATCTCCATATTGTATTCCTTTCAAAAGTAAAATCAAAGTAATTATATCATAAAATTCCTCTATTTTCAATACGTATTTTATCTTTAAACGGAAGTTTTTGCTTTGAGTGGCATATTATGAATTTTTTGGTCGTATTTTATGGGTGAAAGTCGATAAAAAAAAGCAAGCAAAGCACATAAAAATCGGTTTAACCCTTGAAATCGAAGAAAAAATATAGTATAATATAATGGGTATTTTTTAGAAACGGAGTGGTAAAATGAGCAAAAAAAATACAGGCGAGCTTGCGCCTTTCTATTTTCATCAGGGTACTAACTACCGTGCTTTTGACTATATGGGCGCACACAAGGATGAAAACGGCTTCGTTTTCAGAGCTTGGGCCCCCCGTGCAGATGAGGTTTTCCTCACAGGTGATTTTTGCTCCTGGGATGAAAGCTTTCCGATGAAAAGAATAACCGAGAGCGGGATATGGGAGGCTCATCTTCCGTTTTTCTGCAATTTCGGTGATTTTTCCAACTATAAATACAAGATAAAGGTAAGCGGCAGAGAGCTTTACAAATCCGATCCCTATGCTTTTCTCTTTGAAGTGCCGCCCGCAACATCCTCTCGCTTCTTCGACATCGAGGGATATGAATGGCATGATAGCGGATGGATAAAAGCAAGAAACAAAGCATCAAAAGGCTTTTACTCCGCCCCCATGAATATCTATGAAATTCATCTGCTTTCATGGAAAAGACATGATGATGGCACTCCCCTCTCATATCGTGAGCTTGCAAGTGAGCTTCCGCCATATGTGAAACAAATGGGATATACTCATGTTGAATTTATGCCCATTATGGAGCACCCCTTTGACGGATCATGGGGATATCAGGTATGCGGTTACTATGCACCAACATCAAGGCTTGGCTCTCCAAAGGATCTTATGTTCCTTATCGACTCTCTTCACAGAAGCGGAATAGGAGTCATTCTCGATTGGGTACCCGCCCACTTTCCTAAAGACACCCACGGACTTTATGAATTCGACGGTGCGCCACTCTATGAATATCAGGGATGGGACAAAATGGAGCACGAGGGATGGGGCACAAGACGCTTTGACCTTGGCAGAAATGAGATTCAAAGCTTTCTCGTTTCAAATGCGTCTTTCTGGGCAGAAAAATACCACGCAGACGGTCTGCGGGTCGACGCGGTTGCCTCAATGATATATCTTGACTATGAAAAGGAGCCGGGAAAATGGCTTCCCAATGCTTATGGAGACAACAGAAATCTTGAGGGAGTTGCCTTTCTGCGCAAGCTCAATTCATATATGAAGGAAAAGCATCCCGACGTTATGATGATAGCCGAGGAATCCACCGCATGGAAAGGCATAACGGGCTTTGACGATGAAATGTCCCTTGGCTTCACCCTGAAATGGAACATGGGATGGATGAATGACCTTCTTAAATATGCGGAGGCAGATCCAATTTACAGAAGCGCTCTCCATGACAAGCTGACATTCTCAATGTTCTATTCCTTTAACGAAAAATTCGTCCTTCCCATCTCACATGACGAGGTTGTGCACGGCAAAAAATCCTTCCTTGACAAGATGCCCGGTGACTACCATATGAAATTCGCCGGCACGAGAGCATTTATGACCTACATTATGACGCATCCCGGCAAAAAGCTGTCGTTTATGGGAAGCGAGATAGGACAGTTCAGAGAATGGGACCATACGGGGCAGATCGAATGGTTCCTTCTTGACTACGAAATGCACGCAAAAATGCAAAAATTTGTCAGCGACCTCAACAGAGTTTATCTTGAAAACAAAGCATTCTGGGAAATTGAGGACTCATGGGACGGCTTCAAATGGATAGATGCCGACAACAGAAATGAAAGCATACTTTCCATGCGAAGAATTGCAAGGGACGGAAGCGAAATAATAACGGTGGTTAATTTCACCCCCGTGGAAAAACCGAATTTCCATCTCGGAGTTCCCGAGATGGGCGAATATGAGGTGCTTCTCTGCTCGGATGACGGAATCTACGGCGGAAGAAACATTCCAAGAGCATCGTCCTATAATTCATTCAAATGCGAAACCTACACAATGAACGGCTTCGAGCAGGCCATAATATACCCCCTTGCACCTATGAGCGCATCGGTGCTGAAATTAAAAAAACAAAAAAATAAATAATTATATAATACATCGGGAGGAAAGATCATGTTCAAGAAAAAAGAATGCATTGCCATGCTCCTCGCAGGAGGACAGGGCAGCAGACTCTATGCACTGACCCAAAAAACAGCAAAGCCCGCAGTTCCCTTTGGAGGCAAATATCGCATCATTGATTTCCCACTTTCCAATTGTATAAATTCGGGCATAGACACCGTCGGTGTTCTTACCCAATATCAGCCCCTTGTTCTTAACGAATATATCGGAAACGGACTCCCTTGGGATCTTGACCGCGCCTTTGGCGGTGTAAAGATCCTGCCCCCTTATCAGGGAAATAAGACCGCCGATTGGTATAAGGGCACAGCCAATGCCATCTATCAGAATCTTGAATTTATCAATAGATACGATGCAGAATATGTGCTCATTCTTTCGGGCGACCATATCTACAAGATGGATTATTCAAAAATGCTCGATTATCATATCGAAAAGGGCGCAGATTGCACCATCGCCGTTCTTGATGTGCCGAAAGAGGAGGCAAGCCGCTTCGGTATCATGAGCGTAAATGAGGATAATTCCATCTTCAAATTCACCGAAAAGCCAAAGGAGCCTGACAGCACCCTTGCTTCAATGGGCATCTACATTTTTGGTAAGAAAAAGCTTGAAAAATATCTTATAGAGGATAATGCCGATCCGAATTCTTCTAACGATTTCGGAAAAAATATCATCCCAACAATGCTCGCGGCAGGCGAAAAAATGTTCGCTTATCAGTTTGAGGGATATTGGAAGGATGTTGGAACGATACAGAGCCTTTGGGAAGCCAATATGGATCTTCTTGGCGAGCATCCCGCATTCACACTCTATAACGAGGATTGGCGCATCTTTGCCCGTCATTTTGCGGCAGCGCCCCAGTATCTTGGCGAGGATGCAAGTGTTAAAAACAGCATAATAACCGAGGGCTGTGAGATATACGGCACAGTCCATAACAGCGTTATATTTACGGGCGCAAAGATAATGGAGGGCGCAGTGGTGCGTGACAGCGTCATCATGAGCGGAAGCGTTATTGAAGCCGGAGCAAGTGTGGAATATTCTATCCTTGACGAAAATGTAACGGTTGGCAAAAACGCCTCTATCGGAATAAACAAAGAAAATTCAAAGGGTATCACCGTTATCGGTGCTGATGTTGTCATAGAAGATGGCAAGGTCATAGGCGCGGGTGAAATGATATCCGACAATGCATAAGATAAGGAGGAAGAGAAATGAGCGCAGTAGGATTAGTTTTTACAAATATTCATGACCAGAACATACCCGATCTCACTAAAATGCGTACAATGGCATCCGTTCCCTTTGGCTGCCGTTACCGCCTTATCGATTTCACACTTTCCAACATGGTAAATTCCGGCATTACCAAGGTCGGAGTTATAACACATAATAATTATCAGTCGCTTCTTGACCATCTTGGCACAGGAAAGGACTGGGATCTTGCAAGAAGAAGCGGCGGAATAAAGCTTCTTCCGCCCTTTATCACAAGCTATAGCGGAATGGGCGCAAACAAGCTCTATACCACCCGTCTTGAGGCTATGATGGGCGCAATGGACTTTATTTCAAGATGCAATGAGGACCATATCGTCCTCTCGGATTGCGACGCCATCAGCAATATCGACCTTGGCGACGTTATAAAGAGCCATAAGGAAAACGGCGCTGATATAACCATAGTTACAACAAAGGTCGATACCGACATATTTGAAATTTCTGCGGGCAGCGCAGTTATAACCTCGGATGAAAACAACAGAATTTCGGATGTTGTTCATTATAGCCGCAGAATTCACGGAATAAAGGAAATAAGCACCAATATCATCGTTGCAAACAGAACATATCTCCAGAATGTTGTTTCCGATGCCATTGCTCACGGCTATACCAGCTTTTATAGCGATGTTCTCGACAGAAATCTGCTCCGTGCAAACTATTTTGTTTATCATTACAGCGGCTTCTATGCACAGATAAATTCCCTTGCGGGATACTATTCCTGCAATATGAAGCTTCTTCAGAAGGGTATGGGAGATGAGCTTTTCGCCCAGCCTAACAGACCTATTCTCACAAAGGTGCGCAATTCCGCTCCCACCCGATATACAAGTGATGCAAGAGTTAAAAATTCACTTATCGCAGACGGATGCCTTATTGAAGGAACAGTTGAAAACTCCATAATCTTCAGAGGAGTTAAGGTTGGCAAGGGCTCTGTGGTCAAAAATTCCATTCTCATGCAGGATACTGTTGTCGGAAGCAATGTAAATCTCGGATGTGTTGTAACAGACAAAAATGTTCTTATAAGAGATGACAGAAATCTCTCCGGTCACTCCACTCTGCCCTTCTACATCAGTAAGGGTACTATGATATAAATCGAACTCATTTCAATGAAATATAAATAGGAATTTATCGGGCTCTTAGCCTTCCCCTTGAGGGGAAGGTGTCAACGCAGTTGACGGATGAGGTGTCAAAACAAAAATGTTGAAAAATAAAGAGTTATAACCTTTCGAAAAACACCTCATCACCCGCTCTGCGGGAGCTTCCCCTCAAGGGGAAGCCAAAGATAAATTCCTGTTTGAAACCTCCCAAATTCCCGAAGAAAGGATTTCACAATAATGAAGAAGAAAAAGATACTTTTTGTGGGTGCGGAGGCAATGCCCTTTGCCGCTACAGGCGGTCTTGGCGATGTCCTCGGCTCTCTCCCGACAGCTATAAAAAGCGCAGACCCCAAGGGAGTTGACGTCCGTGTGGTAATGCCCCTTTACGGACAGATAAAGGAAGAATACAGAGCTGAAATGAAGGAGGAGCACGTCTTTACGGTGAGACTTGCATGGCGCGAGCAATACTGCCGCATAATGAGCCTCAAAAAAGACGACGTTATCTATTACTTCATCGACAACGAATATTATTACAAGAGAGATACACTTTACGGTTGCTATGACGATGCGGAAAGATTTGCATTTTTCAGCATGGCGGCGCTTTCGATGCTTAAATGCGTCGATTTTATGCCCGACATTCTCCATGCTCACGATTGGCAAAGCGCACTTTCGGTCGTGTATCTTAAAACTCTCTTTTCTGCTGACCCCGATTATGCGAAAATAAGAGCGGTATTTACCATCCACAATATCGAATATCAGGGAAATTATGATTTTTCGATTCTCGGAGATGTTTTTGCCCTTGGAGCAATGGAGCGCTCCATCGTTGAATACGGAAATTGCATAAATCTTATGAAGGGTGCAATAGTAACAGCAGACATCGTTTCAACCGTAAGCCCAAGATATGCGGAGGAAATAAAGGATCCAAGATTTTCACACGGTATTGACCCGATCTTGCGTGAAAACGCATATAAAATAAGGGGTATCCTCAACGGTATCGATTATGTTTACTATAACCCCGAAAATGACCCCGCCATCGAGAAAACTTTCAATTCGGATACCATCGAGGACAAATACGAAAACAAGCTTGCTCTCCAGCGCGCCTTGGCGCTTCCCGAGAACCGCGACATTCCCATGCTTGCCATCATTTCCCGTCTTGCCTCCCATAAGGGAATAGATATAATAAGCGAAATGATTGGCGGTCTTATTTCAAAGAACGATATCCAGCTTGTAATTCTCGGAAAAGGCACTCCCGAATATGAAGGCTTCTTCCATAATCTTGAGAAGAGCTTCCCCGAAAAGGTCAGAGCTATGATAATGTATGACCGAGATCTTTCAAAGCGCATTTATGCTTCCTGCGATATATTCCTTATGCCCTCAAAGAGCGAGCCATGCGGTCTTTCTCAAATGATAGCCTCAAGATACGGTGCTATTCCCGTAACGAGAGAAACAGGCGGTCTTTATGACTCAATAAAGGGCTATTGGGTCGATAATGGCGAAATAAAGGGCAACGGATTTACCTTTGCAGGCTACAACAGCTATGAGCTTGCGGAAAGGACCGATGCCGCAATCGAGCTTTACAATAATAAGGAGCAGCGTTTTGCTCTTGTTAAAAAAATTATGGACACCGATTTTTCATGGAAGGTGTCGGCAACAAGCTATCTCGCAATGTACGAGGAGCTTGTCTGATAAAAATTAAAAAACACTCCCCGAAAGGATACTCCTATTTATGAATTTTACCCCCAAAGCAAATGAAATAAAAGAAAATATCGAAAGTAAGCTTTCCCGCTCCTTTGGCGCTTCTCCCGCAGATGCAACAAGAGAGCAGGTCTATAAGGCTGTGGCTCTCACAATAAAGGACATTCTCACAGAAAAGAGAAAGGACTTTAAAAACGAGGTCAACGAAAAGGGCGCAAAGAGAGTTTACTATATGTGCATGGAATTTCTGCTTGGCAGATCTCTTCGCACAAATCTCTGCAATCTCGGTCTTTCAGAGGAATATAAAAAGGCACTCGCGGAGATGGGCTTCGAGCTTGATGACCTCTATGAATGTGAGCCCGATGCAGGCCTCGGAAACGGAGGTCTGGGCAGACTTGCCGCTTGCTTTATGGACTCTCTCTCTTCCCTTGATTATCCCGCAACAGGCTTTTCAATCTGCTATGAATACGGTCTTTTCAAGCAGATGATAGTTGACGGAATGCAGATAGAGCTTCCCGATGTTTGGCTTCCCGGCGGCGATGTTTGGCTTGTGCCGAGAACCGACAGAACCTTCCATGTAAAATTCGGAGGTCACGTCAAGGAAAAATGGAGCGGAGGAAGATGCGAGATAATTTATGAGGACTGCGAGGAAATAGAAGCAGTTCCTTATGACATGATGATATCGGGCGCAGATTCAAAGGCTGTAAGCCAGCTTCGCCTTTGGCGCGCAAGAGATATTCACAATTTCAATATGGGTCTTTTCACACAGGGACAATATACAAAGGCTCTTGAGGAGAGCACAAATGCGGAGATCATCTCAAAGGTGCTCTACCCCTCCGATAACCATACCGAGGGCAAGCTTCTGCGCCTGAGTCAGCAGTATTTCCTCGTTTCCGCATCCTGTCAGAGCATCATCCGCGACCATATGGCGGTCTATGGCAGACTTGACAATCTTCCCGAAAAGGTGGCTATCCACATAAATGATACCCATCCTGCCCTCTGCATCCCTGAGCTTATGAGAATACTCATCGACCAATATTTCTTCGATTGGGATTCTGCTTGGGACATTGTTACAAGAACTGTTTCATATACCAATCACACGGTTATGCCCGAGGCTCTTGAAAGCTGGAACGAGGATCTTTTCCGTCTCAAGCTTCCGAGAATTTATACTATCATTAAAGAGATAAACGAGCGCTTCTGCGCTGAGGCATGGAAGCATTTCCCGGGCAACTGGAACAGAATTTCGGGTATGGCTATCATCGCTTATTCTCAAATTCGCATGGCAAATCTCTCGGTTATCGGCTCTCATCATATAAACGGAGTTTCAAAGCTCCATTCGGATATCCTTGTGGACTCGGTTTTCAAGGATTTCCACCGTATGTACCCCGAGAGATTTACGAATGTCACAAACGGAATCGCACACCGCCGTTGGCTCTGCTATTCAAACCCCGGTCTTGCCTCCTTTATCGAGGGACTTATCGGAGACGGCTACCGTCATAACCCCACAGAGCTTGAAAACCTGAAAAAATTCGCAGATGATAAAAATGTTCTCTCCGAGCTTGCGGAGATAAAGCATCAAAACAAGGTCAATTTCTCCAATCTTCTTATGAAGAAAACAGGAAAATGTATTGATCCCGATTCTGTTTTCGATGTTCAGATCAAGCGTCTCCATGAATACAAGAGACAGCTTCTTAATGCTCTCAATATCATAAATCTTTACTGCGAGCTGAAGGAAAATCCAAATCTCGACATCAGACCCCAGACCTTTATCTTCGGCGCGAAGGCTGCCCCCGGTTATGCTATGGCAAAGGAGATAATCAAGCTTCTCTGCTTCATCGGAAGGGACATTGATAATGACCCCATTCTTCGCAAAAAGCTTCAGGTTGTATTCCTTGAGGACTATAATGTAAGCATAGCAGAGGCACTTATTCCCGCTGCCGAGATAAGCGAGCAGATATCTCTTGCAGGTAAGGAAGCAAGCGGAACGGGCTGCATGAAGCTTATGATAAACGGCGCGCTCACCATTGGAACTCTTGACGGTGCAAATGTTGAGATGCAGGCGGCTACAGGCGCTGAGAATATGTTCATTTTCGGTCTTAACAAGAACGAGGTGGAGGATCTTTGGCTCCGCGGCTACCGCTCTGCGGAATACTACGCAAATAATCCCCGTCTGCAGAGAATAATCGACCGCCTCGGCATTGGATTTGCAGGTCAGTCCTTTGCCCATATCGGCTCTTATCTCCTTTCCGGTCACGGAATCGCAGACCCCTATATGTGCTTTGCGGATTTTGAATCATACCGCATGACACATGAAAAGGCAATGGATATATACGGCGATAAGGAACGCTGGAACAGAATGTCTCTTATCAATATCGCATCGGCGGGATATTTTGCCGCAGACAGAGCTATAGATGACTATGCAAGGGACATCTGGCATCTGAAACGCCTTGATAAATAAAAGACAAACGGGTTTTATCTATGCTTGCAAAATTTTCTTTCAACCAAAAGGCAGATAGAAAAATCATACTCGGCAAAGAGATAAAAGGAGAGGACGCTTCGCTTTTCGGAGCGTTCTCTTCAAAATCCGAGCTTTGCCTTTATCTGCTCATTCCAAGAGTGCTCGGAATAACATATCCAACCATTCGCATAGCAAGGGATGGCGAGGAAATCCGTGATTTTCCAATGGAATTTGCGGGGATTTTCGATGGCTCCGACCGCTTCAATATAACACTTGACCTTGAAAAGCTCTGCGAAAATGAGCATAGCGGACTTTTTTACTATGATTTTCTCTTCCCTCTTGGCGAAAAAAAGCTTTTCTCCGAGACCTTTGACAATATAAATATGGAGCTTTCGGAATTTGAAGGGTCAAAATTCCGCCTTCTTGTCTATGAGGATGGCTTTGACACCCCGAAGTGGTTCAAGGGCGGCATAATGTACCATATTTTCGTTGACCGTTTTGCAAGAGGTTCTTTTTCTGCCCCCTTGCGTGAGGATGCGGAGATAAATGAGGATTGGGAAAACGGTATTCCGCAGTACGGAGAATATCCGGGTGCTTTTGTGAAAAACAATGTATTTTTCGGCGGAAATCTCGTTGGAATCAAGGAAAAGCTCCCATATCTCAAATCTCTCGGCGTTACCGTTATTTATTTAAGCCCCATCTTCAAGGCTTATTCAAACCACAAATATGACACAGGCGATTATATGCAGGTGGATGAAATGTTTGGCGGAGATGAGGCACTAAAGACCCTTATAACCGAAGCAGAAAAATGTGGCATGAAAATAATTCTTGACGGTGTTTTCAACCACACGGGCGATAACAGCAAATATTTTAACAAATACGGAAAATATGACAGCGTCGGCGCATATCAGTCGAAAAAATCCGAATATTACGGCTGGTATCACTGGAAAGAGCATACGGACAGTTACGAATGCTGGTGGGGCATACCGATTCTGCCAAAGCTCAACCTTGAAAATGAGTCCTGCCGCAATTATTTTGTGGATGGTGAGACTTCCGTTGTCGGAAAATATACAAAAATGGGCATCGGCGGAATACGCCTTGATGTTGCGGACGAGCTGACAGACGATTTTCTCCAGAGGCTCCGCAAAACAACAAAAAAATTTTCAAGCGGCGAATCTGTCATCATCGGAGAGGTCTGGGAAAACGCCGCAGACAAGATCGCATATGGCAAGAGAAGGAAATATTTCAGGGGGTCCCAGCTTGACAGCGTTATGAATTATCCTTTCCGCTCTGCTGCGGTAGATTATCTCCTGTCGGGCGATTCTTCCCTTCTTGCATCGGCGCTCACAGAGCTTTATGCTTCATATCCAAAATGCGTTTGCGATTCACTTATGAATATTCTCGGCACTCACGATACCGAAAGAATAATTACGGTGCTTGGTGGCGAGGACAATTTTGACAAAAGCAATGATGAGCTTGCGCGCATAAGAATGAATGAAGAAACAAAGAAAAAAGCCATAAAGCTTCTTAAAATGGGAAGCGTACTGCAATATACAGTTTATGGAATCCCATCTGTTTTTTACGGAGATGAAGCAGGTCTTGAGGGCTACCGCGATCCCTTCTGCCGTATGCCCTTCCCATGGGGCAAGGAAAACGAAGAGCTTCTTTCGCACTATACTCTTCTCGGCAAAATAAGAAGTGAAAATAAGGTCTTTAGCGACGGACTTTTCAAAATAAGAAAAACAGAGGGTGGCTACCTTGAATACGAAAGAGCCAAAGGTGAAAGCAAGCTCATAATTGCCCTTAACCGAGGCGAGAGTCCCTATTCCGCAAGGCTTTCGGGCAATGATCTGCTTACGGGAAAGACCTATACCGAAAATGACCTTATTCCTCCACTCTCTGCAGTGATATTAAAAATTTAATTTTATACGCAAAGGGGCTGACATAGCCCCTTTTTTGATTGTCAAACAGGAATTTGTCGTGGAAGTTTCGCCATTGCGGTGGCGAAACTCCTCCTCCGATAAATTCCCTTTTAATGAGAAAAAGACCAATTCGCAAAGCAAATCGGTCTTTTATGATCATTTCAATATTTTATCTTCGTTTTTTATATCTTTCTTTATCTTTTTAAGATCATTAAGCATCTTAAAAGCATCTCGGACAACATTTATCTTGGAATCTCTGTGGTTCACAATCTTCACAGGCACCTCGATTATTTTAAGACCCGCCTTTTGCGCGCGCAAGATAGTCTCAAAATCAAATGCAAAGCCGTCCACCTTACATTTTGCAAAAATCTCTCTCGCCGCATCGCCTCGGTACGCCTTACAGCCGCACTGGGAGTCGGTCAGCTTAAAACCGCCAACAACCGAAAGCACCTTTATATACGCCTTTGAAGCAACCTTTCTCATAAAGGTATAGCCCGAATAGCCATCTCCCGTAAGATTTCTTGAGCCTATGGCAAGTGATGCCTCGGTATTGCCCTCAAGAGCCTCTGTCATAGTCCTGACGATCTCTGTGCCATATGCAAGGTCGGCATCGGTGAACATTACAATATCCCCCTCAGATGAGAGCACCGCATTTCTGACCGCCGAGCCTTTTCCGCGGTTTTTTTCATAGCCAACAACCTTTATACAGGGAAGTCCGAGGGCGCGCACAAGCTCTGCCGAGCCGTCAGTGCTTCCGTCATCCGAGAAGATTATCTCATAGTCCCCCTCGTCAAAGGTGTTTTGCATATATTCGGAAAGTGCCCTTGCGGTATCCTCGATTATAAGGGCTTCATTATACATTGGTATGCAAAGTGAAATTCTCATGCTAAACCTTTCTGTAGATAAAAAAGTCTATCTCGATCTCGCTTTCAAGGCTTGAAAGCAAGGTAAGCTTTTCTTTGTCCCTTTGGGACGTTCTGTAATAATACGGAGTCATTGAAAAGAGATTCAAAATGTCCTCATTGCTTTTGAGATCAATACCGAACAAAAGTCTTTCTCTCTTCAAAAGCTCAAAATCCGAGGAGGGCATATCTGCTCTTTCCTCATTCATATAAATGTCATCATAAAGCGCCTTTTTAAGTCCCAAAAGGTGCTTTTCTCCCGCCGCCGCAATTATGAGATATCCGTCCTTTTTCAAGGCTCTTGAAAATTCCTCATCGGGACACGGAGCAAATATGCTTGTAATTATGTCAATGCTTTTCGATGCAAACGGGAGAGTGAAAATACTCGAAACAGCATAAATATTGTTTCCAAGACCTTCTTTTTTGGCTCGTTTTGCACCATGGCGAACAGCATGCTTTGAAATATCAATGCCGTAAACCGACACATCGGGTAGTGAGCGCGCAAAAGACGATGTATAAAATCCCTCGCCGCAGCCTGCGTCAAGCAAAATCCCGCCATCGGGGGCAATATCCTTTAATATCTCGCACATTTTTGCCGCGATCGGGTCATAATAGCCGCTGTCGAGAAAGGCAGTACGGTGTCTGACACACTCCTTTGAGTCGCCGCCGCCCGCATGGTCACGGTCAAGATTAACATACCCCTCGGAGGCTATATCAAAGCAATGGGGCTTTGTTTCCTTTCCGCAGACAAGCGATGCGCCGTTTTCTGACAGCCGTAGTCGAGACCCGCAAATCGGGCAGATAAAGCAGTTGTTTTTCATTTTATTTGTCTATCCTTGTGAGCTTTGCATGCAGAGCATATCTGCCAAGCTGTGTTGTATTTGTGCAGGTGGAAAGAGTAAGGATTATATCCTCCTCATCAAAGGTAACATCCTTTTGGTAGATGGAATTACCCTTCATTTCAGCGGCAAAATTCAAAAATTCTTCCTTCGAATTGAATTCTGTCTTAAAATACTGATAATCCGCTGTGGTTCTGTAAACCGAAAAGACCTCAAAGGTGTATATTCCGTCAAAGGCATAGAAAATTATCGGGGTAGCAGCAAAAAAGCTTTCGTTTTTATAAAATTTTGTAACACCGCCAAGCATCGAGCCGTTTGACATATTATGTCCGTAAATAACGATATTCTTATTATCTCCGATGCTACGCAGATTTCTGTAATCCATGAATATCGTGCCACTTTTCAGTGTTTTTTTATCAAAGCTGTGATCAAGATAAAATTCATTATCGGTATATTGGGTCACGGGGTAGCTTATCTTTGTCCCCTCCACATACATAAAGCCCACGATATCGCTATTTTGAGCATGAAGCGCCTCCAGCTTTGATTTCATTCGTTCAAATTCCATATTGTATTCCGAATTCCCCTCGGAATAAAATTTGTTGATCTCTGAATCATCAAGCTTTATAGCCTCAGCGAATATCGGAATGGCAACGCTCTTTTGGGGAAGCTTCATTTTTGTTACCCCATCGTCTATCATCGCCTTGTCATTTCTCTCAAGGTCGAAAAATTCGTCGGAAAGCGAAATATATATATCGTCTGCCCTATCATATTCTCTCATATTATTGACAAAGAGATAAACACAATATGCAAAAACCGAAAGGCAGATGAATATGAGCAATATTCTCACGATGCCGTATGCGGAAGAGCCGCTGCTTTTTTTGAGGGGCGGCGCAATGTCATCGCTTGTCAGCTCCATCAGCGAGCGTTCAAAAACTGATATCTCTTCTTCGTGGATATCGCCTGCTTCGTTTCTTTTTTTTCTGAAAAAGCCCATATTTTCTCCTTTCTCTGTTTTTACACCTATATTATATTATAAAAATCGGTTAAATACAAGAGATTTATAAAATTTATTTTTCCTCATCCGATATCCGAAGCTCAAACCAGAAGGTACTGCCAACTCCCACAGTGCTCTCAACACCGTATGTTGCCTTATGAGCCTCAAGAATACTCTTGACGATGGAAAGTCCAAGTCCCGTACCGACAGCCGCGCGCTTGTGTATCTTATCCACCTTATAATATCTGTCCCAGATAAAGGGCAGCTCCTCGGGGGATATGCCATCTCCCTTATCGGAAACCGAAAAACGCATTTTTTCGCCTGTTCGGAAGAGCGAAACCCTCACCTCTTTGCTCTCGCCCGTATAGTTTACCGCATTGTTTATCAGATTATAGACCACCTGAAGCATCATGGTTCTGTCGGCATATATCTCCATCTCGCCATCACATTCAAATTCGATGTGATATCCGTCCTTCTCGGTAAGCTTTTCATAACGAAGCATAGTGGCTCTGACGGTTTCGGTCATATTGAAGAATTCCAAATCGGGCTTTCTTGTGCCTGCCTTTATCTTTGAAAGGTCGAGCATATCGCCCACAAGCTCCGAAAGGCGTGTTGTCTCTTCAATTACGACCTGCGCGTTTTCCGGTGTGTTTTCCCCCGGAATATCGCGCATCATTTCGCTATATCCTCTTATCATGGTAAGAGGAGTTCTAAGGTCATGTGAAATATTCGATATAAGCTCCTTTTGAAGCTTGTCATTTTTTGAAAGCTCGGAGGAGGCAAAATTCAGCGCATCCGAAAGCTCTCTTATCTCTCTGTAGCCCTTGCCGTCAAAGACCTCCTCATAATCTCCAGCCGCCAGCTTTTTAACAGAGCGATTCAGTTTAATAATTGGAGTTGAAATAACTCTTGACATAAAAAGGGAAAGCACAAGAGCACCGAGGATGAGTATCATTGCTATCCATTGATACTGAACAAGGTATGTTTTCACGATTGCGCTGACCGGTGCCAGCTCGGAATCAAGAAAGAGAGCATAGCTTTTTCCATCTGTGCCCTTAAAGCTTTTTGTATATATGGTGTTCAGAGATTCTCCGTTTATCTCCCCCTTTGTCATAAAGGAATCAAGAGAATATGTCTTTGTGAATTCTCCGCCATTTTCAAGGGTTTCATTATAAAGCTGACTGAAGCTCCTAGATGACATATGATGTATCATACATCCGCTTGAAGCATCACAGCTTACTATCTCCTTTGCCTTGCCGCCGGATATTTCATAGAGAATTATACATATGGTATAGTCTCCCGAGAGAGTATAGGCGGTATGCTCAAGATCGCTTTTTTCAATATTTGATTCTATGACGGAGGAGGTGAGCTTCAGCTCCTTCATTTTGGCATTTTCATAGAATCTGCCAAGCAAAAGCACCTGAAATATCCAAACCACCGCTAAAATAAAAGCCACAAATAACGCAAGAAAGGCAAACAGGTTCCACCTGATGCCCATTCCCTTGCATTTATTATCGCAAAATTTTTTTTGCATATTTTTAAACCACAGTTCCTTTCATCAAGCCTCAAAGCGATAGCCAACGCCCCTGAGAGTTACGATAAATCTGCTGTACTGACCGAGACTCTTGCGAAGAAGCTTGATATGTGTATCGAGGGTTCTTGCGTCGCCGTAAAAATCGTATCCCCAAACCTCGCTGAGCAGCTTTTCGCGTGAAAGAGCAATGTTTTTATTGCGGAGCATATAGAAGAAGAGATCGTATTCCTTTGGGGACATTTCTACCCTCTCCCCGCCAACATAAACAAGCCTTGCAGTGATATCTGCGCGCAGTCCCCCGCCGTCAAATTCGATTATCTCGTTATTCGGACGCGCCATATCGGTGGGATTTGAACGCACACGCTTCATAACCGCTTCAATACGGAGCATAAGCTCCTTTGGCGAAAAGGGCTTCACCACATAATCGTCTATGCCAAGCTCAAAGCCGTTTATCTTATCATATTCCTCTCCCCTTGCACTGAGCATGATAATAGGAGTCTGGGATATCTTGCGTATCTCGCGGCAAGCGGAAAATCCGTCAAGCTCGGGCATCATTATATCCATGATAATAATATCAAACTGCTGTCGGCGGCAAAGAAGCACCGCCTCCATTCCGTCGGGGGCTTCTGTAACGCTATGCCCCTCAAAGTTCGCATATTTCGTTATCAGCTCGCGTATTCTTGCTTCGTCGTCAACTACAAGTATGTTATACATATTGCCTCCTAAGGTGCGGGCGGCAGAGCCTGTCGCCCTTCGTTATTATTCCTTATTCAAAAGAAACCTCGTCTGCATTTTGGGGAATATACTCACGGAGAGTGAGGCTTGCATCAACAAATCTGCCGCCTCTGGCAACTGTTACATTTACCGTGTCGCCAACAGCGCAGCCATAAAGAGCTTCCTTTACACCTGCCGAGGTAGAAACCTCCTTGCCGTTTATAGAAACGATCCTATCGCCATTTTTGATCTCGTCGGTATATTTTGATTCATAAACATAAACGCCAAGTGTGCTTACTCTGTATGAAGCGGCGGTAAAGAGGTCTCCAATGTCGATAAGCTCAAGTCCGTGATCGACTCTGCCTCGAACATAACCGTAATCCATAAGCTGAAGCACGATGTCATATGCTGTATCAATAGGTATTGCAAATCCGAGGCCTTCAACATCGCTTCCGCTTGATTTTGCATTGACAATGCCAACAAGCTCACCGTAAAGATTGAACATTCCTCCGCCCGAATTTCCGGGATTTACTGCAGCATTGGTCTGGATAAGAGTCATTTTTTCGCCATCGATATTGATCTCTCTCGCAAGTGCGCTGACGATTCCGTTTGTAACAGTTCCGCCAAGCTCACCAAGAGGATTTCCTATAACTATTACCTCCTCGGCAACAGAAAGCTTTGCGCTTGTGCCAAGGGTTGCAACTGCAAGCTCCTCATCGGCAGTGATCTTAAGGATGGCAATATCCGAGCTTGCATCAGTACCGAGAAGCTTTGCTTCATACTCATTGCCATTGGTGAGACGCACTGTTATCTTACTTGCGCCGTCGATAACATGGTTATTTGTAATAACATGACCTTCCTTTGCGATGATAACACCGCTTCCCGCACCGCTCTGGACATACTGATAGAAGCTGTGACCTTTTACAACCTGCTCGGTGGTGATCTCAACAACGCTGTCCTTGACAAGAGAGACAACCTGATGCTTTGACATAAGCTCGCCAACCTTGCCCTCGACTGTTACAACAGAGCCGCCGGGGGTCTTGGTGATGGTTGCAGTACCATCGTCAGTTACTTCTGTCTCGGCTTCAACATCATTTTGAGTTTCGGGAGCGACAGTATCGGAATCAAACATACTCTCATCACCCATAGCAACCTTGTTTTCTTCGATTGTACCCTTTGTCATGGTCACCATGCCTGCAATGCTGATCCCCACAAACATGAAGATAACAGATGCCACCAGAAATGAGCATACTGCAATGGCGATCACCGCACCCTTTGAAATTCCGGAATTTTTCTTCGGCGGCACATAATAAGGTGCTGCACCGGGAGCTTTTGTATATGTTCCGTCGGGAGCGCAGCTATAAGAGCCTGAGCCGGCTGTGTTGCTTGTATATCCATCGGGGGTGGGAATATATGTGCTCTGATATGTGGAATTTGCATTCTGATTTACAAAAGAAGCATTACTCTCGGGAGCAGGAGCACTATTTTCGTTTTCGTTATTTTGCATATTATTCATATTGTTATCAAATTCATTCATCATCATTTCCTCCTTTGATGATTTATTGCGGTAACTAAATTATAAGCGCCTAATGTGACAGTTTTATGATGATGATTCAAAAAAGTTTTGAATTTATTTTAATTCCTTGTATTTTTTATATTTGTTCCACTTTTCAAGCACAAGCACCCAATCACTGCCCTTGCCCTTATAGGGAGGGACGAAAAGGTTTTTCATTTTTTGACCGATCCTTTCCTTATGATCTACTTTAGCAAGTAAATTACAATCTTTAAATGCGAAAGCTTTATGATGATTCAAAAGTGCTGAATTTAACTGTTTGGTCGATGTTTTTTCAATTTATGAGCTTTGATGCTTAGCATAATGGCATATGCGATCATCCCTATAAGTATGATCAAAACAGAGATCAGCATAATGAATGTTCCGAGAAAATAGTAATAGATAGATTCAAGAGGTGTTATTCCAAATGCTGCGGGATTATTCGAGCCTGCCAGCATCGTTATAAGCATTCCTATCAAGAATCCCATAAAGCAATCGGAATAAAGAGTATAAAAGACAGCCTTTACATTACCGAAGCGATTTTTGAATATCAAAAACAAAAGCACGGTAAATGAAAGAGCAAAGGGAACAAAGGCGATATTTCTGAAAACAGTTATCATCCCTTCTGATGCCGTGGGCAATGCTGTGTGCGGCGGCACTGTCTGCCTCAGTATTTCAAAAGCAAGCGTTACAACAAGAAATATAAGAGATAATATCCCCGATATTTTATTTAATTTAATAACATTTTCGCTTTTCATCTTGAAAGGACCTCATCAACTATCTCCTGCGCCAGAAGATAATCATCCTCGTCGATATCGGCACCCGCTATTCTGAATGTATTTCCCTCGGCGCGTTTTCCGTTGATAACCGAATTCCATGTAAGTCCGAGCATATATTCACCGAGAGCTCCTGAATGAAAACCGTCTGCACCGTGAACATAAAGACCCTTTTTCACACCCTCAAGCATAACCTCGCCGCTTGGAATATAAAAATCCGCATCAATAGTCTTTGCTGCTCTCTCGTAACAGGGCTTGATCCTTGCATACATTTCCTCTGAACTGCCAAATCCAAATTTCGCCAGCCTCTCCTCGCTTACATATGCCCATGTTTCGTGGATACCGAGCTTCGCACCGGGGCAAAGCCTTCTCACATGCTCTGCAAGAAAGCTTATATAAGGCTCATAGCATTCCCACTTAAAGCTCTCGTGACTCGCCTGCTGAATGGTGATATATTCCCAATTATCAGAAAGAAGCACCTTGTCGATAGAAACCATAAGTCCCGTGCTCTCGCCCTTAAACTGAAAATCATAAGCCTCATTATTTGCCATTATATTTCTGAAATGAAGGCTCATTGGGCATCCGCCGATAAAAAGATTCACATTTTTCTGCCACACCACTCCCGAAGCCACTGCTATAGAGTAAAAATAATGGTTCGCATTCTGCGAAAAGCTATTTCCTATTGCAAGTATTTTTGCCATTTTTATACTTGTCCTTTCATTAACCTTCCGAGTGCTTCAACATCCGCCTCGGTTGTTGCAAAGCTCGCCGCAAGACGAACGACCGTGTGATTTTCGTCATATTTTTCCCAGAAGCTGAATTTAACATCCTTTGAAAGCTGCTGAAGCTCCTTATCCTCCAAAATAACAAACTGCTGGTTGGTATATGAATCAATAAACAGCCTGTATCCTCGTGAGAGGAGCATCTCCTTTATCTTCATTGCAAGAGATACCGCGTGCTTGCCTATCTCAAAATAGAGATCATCGGTAAAGAGCATGTCAAACTGAACTCCGAGAAGCCTCCCCTTTGCAAGAAGCGCACCTCTCTGCTTCACCGTTGTCAGAAAATGCTTCGGCATATTCTTTTTGGTAAAAACAACTGCCTCGCCACAAAGCGCGCCGACCTTTGTTCCGCCTATATAAAACACATCGCAAAGCTCAGCGATCATCGGCAAGGTCACGTCTGTTTTCGGACTTTCAAGAGCATAAGCAAGCCTTGCACCGTCCATATAAAGAGGAATTTTATATTCACGGCAAACCTCCGAGAGAGCTTTAAGCTCCTTTGCGCTGTAAAGAGTTCCGTATTCTGTGGGATGAGAAATATATACCATCCCAGGGAAAACCATATGGTCGTGATTTGCATCGGCATAAAATACCTCAAGGTATTTTTTCACCGTCTCCGCTTCAAGCTTTCCGTCCTTCCCCTCAAGAGCGAGCACCTTATGTCCCGTAACCTCAATGGCCCCCGCCTCATGTGCACTGACGTGTCCCGTGTCTGCGGAAATGACGCCCTCATAACCGTTCAAAACAGAAGAAATAACTATCTGATTTGTCTGTGTTCCGCCAACGATGAAGAATATCTCCGCATCGTCACATTTTGCGGCCTTTTTTATCTTTTCCTTTGCGCTATCGCAATATATATCGCTTCCGTATCCCGAAAGCCTTTCAAGATTGGTTTCAAAAAGTCTTTTCAGTATTTTCTCGTGTGCACCTTCAATATAATCACTTTCAAATGACAGCATATAAAAACCTCCGATAAAGTTTATTATATAATAACACAAACTATCAAAAAAGTCAACGATAATTCCACAAAACAAGGATGCTGCTCAGCTTGAATATGACATCTTACCTCAGGAAATTAAAATAGACATTTGTCGGTGAGAGAAAAAACGGTGAAATTATACCCCAACGCCGATGGCGTTGCCGCAAGCGGTTCGACTCACAATTCGCCAAAGGAGACTTGTCTCGCTCAGGGTGACGGTTGTGGTTTTATCATCCTTAAGTGTTCGTAGATCCCTCGACAGGCTCGGGATGACTTTTGGTGGTTGTCTATTGTTTTTTCTACGAAAAATACGTACAATTTTCACGTAAACAAATAAATCTCACCCACCCACGAGTCATCCTGAGCGCAGCAGAGCGGAGTCGAAGGATCTATAAGCATATTGGGATGACAAACAGTAGTGTGTCACCCTGAGCGCAGCAGAGCGGAGTCGAACTCCGCAGGAGCAATGCGTTAGCATTGGGGTATAATTTCACCATCGCCATCTCACCGATAAATTCCTATTTACAGAACAAAAAAAGAGACCGAATAATCAGTCTCTTTTTGATGTAAATTATTTTATATCTTCATATACCTTGCGGATGTTTTCATAGACAAATTCGGGCTTTGTCTCGCTCTTTGCAAGATCCTCAAGAGTGCCCTCTCCGCTGAGAACGAAGATCGTACTTATCCCCGCATTCACACCGCAAGCAATATCCGTATAGAGACGGTCACCGAGAAGCACCGTTTCTTCCTTTGAATAACCTGTTTTTTCCATCGCAAGAAGAGCCATATCAGGCTCGGGCTTGCCGATGAACTTTGGCATACGCTTTGTTGCGTTATAAAGCATTGTGCTCACAGAGCCGCAATCGGGAACATATCCATACCATGTGGGGCAGACCCAGTCGGGGTTGGTTGCAATATAGTCAACACCTCTGCCAAGAAGTATGCAGGCATCCTCCAGCTTTTTAAAGGTAAGCTCGGTATCAAAGCCCATAAGAAGGCAGTCGATATCGTCCTCCAGCACATCCGTTACGGGAAGAGAAGCATCCCGAAGCTGCTCCTTAAAGGAGGTAGTTCCGAGAGCATATATCTTTTTATACGGATGGCTATTAAGATAAAGAACCGTCGCATTTGTTGAGGTCAAAAAATCGTCCGCATTTGATTCTATACCGAGGCTTGCCAGCTTTTCGATATACTTTTCAACGCTTTTTGAAGAATTGTTGGTGAGAAAAATATATCTTCCGCCGATTTTTCTGATATGCTCCAGCATATCGAGAGTTCCGTCAAAAAGATCATTATCAAGATAGATCGTTCCATCCATATCGAAAAGGAACAGCTTTTTATTTTTCAGATCGCTCATTTTATTTACCCCCAAAGCTCTTTTTTGCCCGTTGAAACGGCAGTTGCACCGCAAACCAGTGCCTTTTCAACCTCATCTCGGCTGTCGATAAGACCACCCGCAATTATCGGAACGCTCGTCATGGTGCAAAGTCTTGTTATACCCTTGTAAGCAACTCCCGGCATCACCTCGATCATATCGGCCTTTGACGCGCGCAGAGAATCCATTGTGGTATCGATGGAATGAGAATCAACTATGAAAAATCGCTGAACAGTAAAGAGACCAAGCTCCTTTGCCATCTTGATTATATTGACCCTCGTGCTGATAACTCCGTCGATACCCGCTTCTCTTGCAAAGATAAGACCGCTTCTGTCTTTACCTATTCCCTCGGCAAGGTCAAGATGTATCAAAAGCCTTTTACCCTTTGCATGGGCTTTTTTTACCATTTCGGCAAGGGTAAGAATATTTGGTGAAAGATCAAAAATCATCTCTGCCGGAGAATTAAGCGCCGCTTCAAGCTCACCTTCGATTCTAACAGCCGCAATAACAGTGCTTTTTTTAATTTCTGTCATAAGTAATAATAGATCCTTACATATTTTTTGTTGCAACGATATTGCAACCGAATACATTTTCTATTATAACATCTCCAACAGAAATTGGCAAGTGTGCAACAGAATTATTTACAATTTCCATAAGCTCAAACATTTTTTCCTTCGGAATGGGAGCATCAGTCTTTACGGGAACAACGCTTCCGTCGTCACAACGCATGGTGGTCGTAACGGTTCTCATAGGGGCGATGCACTCTGTTTCCGCATATTTTTTGCCTCTTATGCAGGTATTGCCCTTAACGCTCTTAACCTCTCCGTCCTCGATCTGAACCTCGAGACTGCATCCGATAGGGCAGATTATGCAAGTAAGCTCTCTTTTCATTTTATCGCCTCCTTAATTTTCCTCAAGCTTAAATTCAAGCTCGTTGCAATCGGCAAAGGCTTCACATGAAAGCTTAACGCTCTCCATCTCGCCGGGAGCAACCTTGGGTCTCTTCTTTGTAAATACCCTTTCACCGTTTTTGTAAACGGCAACAGTAACATTTCTGAACACATCGGAAACACGGAAATAAACCGTAACTTCCTTATTCTTCGTTATTTTCTGAGGTACTGTATAGCGAATCTTGCCGTCTGTCTTTATATCAACAGAAATTGCTTCCGCCTTTTCTCCTCTGATATATGCCGCCGCGCTCTTTCCCGCAATTTCAGCTTCCTCTGAAACATAGTCAACAAGGTCATGAACATGAAGCACATTTCCGCAGGCGTAAATTCCCTCTATGCTCGTCTGTCTGTCCTGGTCAACAACAGCGCCGCTTGTAACTCTGTCAAGAGAAACACCCGCACTCTTTGAAAGCTCGTTCTCGGGTATAAGACCAACACTCAAAAGCAGTGTGTCGCAGGGGATATATTCCTTTGTTTCGGGGATGGGACGTCTGTTTTCATCCACCCTTGCAATGGTAACACCCGTCAGTCTCTCCTTGCCATGGATCTCAACAACTGTATGGCTGAGCTTCAGCGGAATTCCGAAGTCATTAAGACACTGCTCAATATTTCTTGCAAGACCACCGGAATAAGGCATAAGCTCGCACACTGCATGAACCTTTGCGCCTTCAAGTGTCATTCTTCTTGCCATGATAAGACCGATATCACCCGAGCCGAGAATAACAACATTTTTGCCGGGCATATATCCCTCAATATTGACGAATTTCTGCGCTGTACCCGCGCTGAAAATACCTGCAGGACGAGTTCCCGCAATGTTAAGCGCGCCCTTTGAGCGCTCGCGGCAACCCATTGCGAGGATTATAGTCTTTGCCTTTATCTGAAAGATTCCATCCTCTTCATTTGTTGCTGTGATAACCTTATCCTCTGTGATATCGAGAACCATTGTACCAAGCTTAACGGGAATATTCATCCCTCTTACCTTTTCCTCGTATCTCCAGGCATATTCGGGTCCTGTCAGCTCCTCACCGAAGCGATGAAGGCCAAAGCCGTTATGTATGCACTGACCGAGAATACCTCCAAGGCGATTGTCCCTTTCAAGGATGAGAATATCGCGGATGCCCGCCTCATATGCAGCGATCGCGGCACTCATGCCCGCAGGTCCGCCGCCAACAATAACCAGATCTGTCATTATTTTTTACCTCCCTTGGTCTTCCCGAAGTTAATAACCGATTCACCGCCGAATTTTGTAACCTCTTCATAAGCAATTCCAAGCTCTCTCGAAAGAAGCTCAACTATTCTCGGCGAGCAGAAGCCGCCCTGACATCTTCCCATCTGGCTTCTCGTTCTGCGCTTAACTCCGTCAAGGTCGAGAGGACGTGGATTTGTGCGGATCGCTTCAAGTATCTCGCCCTCCGTAACCGTCTCGCAACGGCAAACGATCTTGCCAAAGGAATTATCCTTTGCAATTATAGCGTTCTTTTCTTCAATGGAAGCCTCTCTGAAATAGTGCATGGGGCGTCTTGTTGGATTGAAATTTTTGTTCTCCTCAAGCGCAAGGCCACCATCGCGCAGCATATCAACTATATATTCCGCAATGGCGGGAGCTGATGAAAGGCCGGGAGACTCGATGCCCGCGGCATTTACAAATCCCTTCACGGGAGATGTGATGATGAAATCGCCTGTGCTTCCAACGGCACGCAGACCGCAGAAGGATGTGATCGTTTTTCCGAAGGGAACGCCCTCAACATTTTCTGCAGTTTCCTTTATAACATGAGCAAAGCCCTCGGAGGTTGTGGACTTATCCGCCTTATCCTCCATATCGACAGAGGTAGGACCTGTGAGAAGATTGCCGTCAACGGTGGGAGAAACAAGAATACCCTTACCCATTTTGCTGGGTGTACGGAATATAGTATGAGAAACAAGACCGCCACATTCCTTATCAAGAAGGATATATTCACCTCTTCTGGGGTGAACCGTGAAGGAAGCGTCACCGACCATTCTTGCAACAGAATCCGAATAAACTCCTGCCGCATTTACAACATATCTTGCGCTGACAGACTGATCTGCGGAGCTGATTTCAAATGCTCCGTCTCTCTGCTCGATGGATCTGACCTCAAAAGCAAGCTTCAAATCCGCTCCATTGTCCATTGCATTTCCGATGGCTGCAAGGGCAAGCTCATAGGGGCAGATGATAGCACCTGTGGGCGCATGGAGCGCGCAGGTTGCGTTTTTTCCGATATTAGGCTCAATAGCGCGCAGCTGCTCCTGATCAAGGATCGCAAGGTCACGGACACCGTTCGCATTTCCTCTTTCGTAAAGCTCCTCTACGGTTTTAAGATCCTCCTTCGAGAATCCGATAACGAGAGAGCCGTTGCGCTGATATTTAACTCCAAGCTCCTTTGCTACCTGCTCCATCATTTCCGAGCCCTTAACATTGAGCTTTGCTTTAAGCGAGCCTACCTTTGCGTCAAAGCCCGCATGAACGATGGCACTGTTTGCCTTTGTTGCACCCATTGCAACATCGTTTTCCTTTTCCAGAATGACGGTGCGAAGATTATAGCGTGAAAGCTCACGGGCGATCATTCCGCCAACAACACCGGCACCGATTATGGCTACGTCGTACATAATAAAAATCCTTTCGATATAATTTTTTGCTTGAGAACCCCAAAAAAGGCAAAAAAAGGCGCACCAAAACAAAAGGTGTCCTCCACCTGTTGTTTTGATACGTCTCCTCTTCTCTGTATCTTCTATATTTTAATACATTTTTCGGGTTTTGTCAATGTTTTTTTTAAAATTGGTGATATTTAGATTGCTGTTTTTCCTGTTTGAACCGATTTTATATTATAAAAAAAGTATTTTACTTGATAAAAGCGAAATTTGGTGCTATAATATATTTGAATATATTGTTTTGTAGGAGATAGATTATGTTTAAAAATTTTTCTGATACAGTTACGCTTGCAAGTGGAGTAAATATGCCCTGCATCGGCTACGGCACATGGCAGACACCCGACGGAGATATTGCAAAAAAGTGCGTTTATGAGGCTATAAAGGCGGGCTACCGTCATATCGACACTGCCGCCGCATACGGCAATGAGGAAAGCGTTGGTGCCGGAATAAGAGCCGCAGGCGTTGCCCGCGAGGAGCTTTTCATCACCACAAAGCACTGGGTCACAAACCGCGGATACGAAAAAACCATTGCCGCTTGCGAGGAATCTCTCAAAAAGCTCGGACTTGATTATCTCGATCTTTATCTTATCCATTGGCCATGCGTTGCCAAGATAAGCGACAACTGGGAGGAGATAAATGCAGACACATGGAGAGGCTTTGAGAAGCTTTATAATGACGGAAAGGTTCGCGCCATCGGAGTTTCCAATTTCCTTCCCTCTCATCTTGAATCGCTGAAAGCAAGAAGCACCGTTAAGCCAATGGTAAATCAGATAGAATTCCACCCCGGGTATATGCAGGCAGAGCTTGCAGACTACTGCAAAAAGGAAGGGATAGTTCTTCAGGCTTGGAGTCCCCTCGGATGCGGCGCAGTTCTCGGGAATGCATTTCTTGCGGAAATCGCGTCGAAATATAATAAGAGCGTTGCACAGCTCTGCATACGCTTTGCACTGCAGAATGGCTTTGTTCCGCTCCCCAAGTCTACAAACGCAGAGAGAATGGCGGCAAATATGGACGTTTTCGATTTTGAGATTTCCGCCGAGGATATGGAGAAGATCGCAAATATGCCACAGACAGGCTACAGCGGATTTTATCCCGAGGAAGCACCCGCAGACGCGCTTTAAAATCGGTATATATAAACAGACTGTGGCATTTATCGCCACAGTCTGTTTGGTAAAATGGTTAGAGAAAAGGTAAAGCAACAAAATGAAGAAAATCATAGTGATCGGTTGTCCGGGAAGCGGCAAGAGCACATTTGCCAAAGCATTACACAAAGCAGCAGAAATTCCGCTCTTTCATTTGGATATGATGTTCTGGAATTCAGATAAAACAACTGTCGAAAAATCGGTTTTTCTTGAGAGATTATCAAATGTAATCGAAAAAGATGAATGGATAATTGACGGTAATTATGCTTCCACAATGGAACAAAGGATAAAGGCTTGCGACACGGTTATTTTTCTTGATTATCCAACCGAGCTTTGTCTTGACGGAATAAAGGAAAGACGCGGAAAAGCACGAAGTGATATGCCCTGGACGGAAAGAGAAGAAGATGCAGAGTTTATTGAGTTTATAAA
>JAZROG010000020.1:0-4166 GCA_045648605.1 Eubacteriales bacterium
CAATTCTTCAAAATCTCGTTAAATTATTAAGCAAAAAGCTGTATTTTGAGTGATCAAAATACAGCTTTTTTATTATTCTGACATTTTCTTAATATCGTAAGGAGTTGTCTGATAAACGAAGTAATTCAGCCAGTTGGAATAGAGCAGATTCGCGTGGGAGCGCCATGTTACCATCGGCTCTTTAGTGTCATCGTCATTCGGATAATAATTCTTCGGAACAGAAATGGGAAGTCCCAAATTTTTATCACGGAGATATTCCTTTTCAAGAGTTCTCGGATCATATTCCGAATGACCTGTTATGAATATTTGCTTACCGTTTTTCGAAGAAACGGCATAAATACCCGCCTCCTCGGAGGAAGCAATGATCTTAAGCTCAGGAACAGCCTCAATATCCTCCCTCTTCACCGTTGTGTGGCGCGAATGAGGAACATAAAACACATCATCAAAGCCACGGAGCAAGATAGCGCGCACATAATCTGCCTTATGCGGAAAAACGCCAAAAAGCTTTTCATCAAGCTGGCTCTTGTTTATTCCATAATGGTAATAAAGCCCCGCCTGAGCACCCCAGCAAATATGGAATGTGCTATGCACATGAGTTTTCGACCATTCCATTATCTCGCAAAGCTCTTCCCAATAGTCAACCTCCTCAAAGGGCATCTTTTCAACAGGAGCACCGGTTATCACAAGGCCGTCAAAATATTCATTTTTGTAGGCATCGAAGCTCTGATAAAAGGCGGTCAGATGCTCCTCTGCAACATTTTGTGATTTGTGAGTTGCAGTGTGCATAAGGTAAAGCTCAACCTGCAGAGGAGTGTTACTGAGAAGACGCGAAAGCTGTGTTTCGGTGTCTATTTTAGTCGGCATAAGATTGAGAAGGAGGATACGAAGGGGACGGATATCCTGCGTAATGGCGCGGTTTTCCGTCATCACAAATATGTTTTCATCCTCAAGCACTCTCGTTGCCGGAAGCTCGTTTGGTATTTTAATAGGCATAATATACCCCTTTAAAAGTTATTTTTTACGCTTCAAGAGCGTTCTTAAGGTCTGCAATAAGGTCATCCGCGCTCTCAAGTCCGCAGGAAAGTCTCACAAGCTCGGGACGCACGCCTGCCGCCACAAGCTCCTCATCATTCATCTGTCTGTGAGTAGCGGATGCGGGGTGGAGACAGCAGCTTCTTGCATCTGCAACGTGAGTTTCAATAGCAAAAACACTAAGCTTCTTCATGAATGCCTCCGCAGCCCTTCTGCCGCCCTTAACTCCAAAGCTTACAACGCCGCAGGAGCCGTTTGGCAGATATTTTTCTGCAAGATCATAATATTTATCGCCTTCAAGAGACGGATAGCTTACCCAATCGACCATGGTATGGCCTTTAAGGAATTTTGCAACAGCAAGACCGTTTTCGCAATGACGAGCCATTCTCACATGGAGGCTTTCAAGTCCGAGATTGAGAATAAATGCGCTCTGGGGCGAGGGTGTGGAGCCGAAATCACGCATAAGCTGTGCTGTCGCCTTTGTGATGTATCCCGCCTTGCCGAATTTTTCCGCATAAACTATGCCATGATAGCTATCGTCGGGAGTGCACATTCCGGGGAATTTTTCAGCATGCGCGAGCCAATCGAAATTGCCCGAATCAATTATACATCCGCCCACCTGTGCGCCGTGACCGTCCATATATTTTGTTGTGGAATGAGTAACGATATCAGCACCGAACTCAAAGGGACGGCAATTTACGGGAGTTGCAAAGGTATTGTCGATTATAAGCGGAACTCCGTGTGCGTGAGCAGCCCTTGCAAATCTTTCAATATCAAGAACAGTAAGCGCGGGATTTGCAATGGTCTCGCCAAAAACAGCCTTGGTATTGGGTCTGAACGCTGCTTCAAGCTCCTCGTCCGAGCAATCGGGAGAAACAAATGTAAAATCAATTCCCATCTTCTTCATGGTAACCGCAAAAAGGTTGAAGGTACCGCCATAAATGGTAGATGAAGAAACAATATGGTCACCCGCATTTGCAATATTGAAGGTGGCATAGAAATTCGCCGCCTGACCCGAGGAGGTAAGCATTGCGGCAACACCGCCCTCAAGCTCGCAGATCTTCTGCGCAACGGTATCGCAGGTGGGGTTCTGAAGTCTGGAATAGAAATATCCCGAGGCCTCAAGGTCAAAAAGCTTGCCCATATCCTCGCTGGTATCATATTTGAATGTTGTGCTCTGATATATCGGCACCTGGCGAGGCTCACCGTTTCCGGGAATATATCCGCCCTGAACGCAGATCGTTTCAATTTTTCTGTTTGCCATAATATTTTGTCTCCTTTTTTGGATGTTGATTTCATTATAATATATTATTATACACCCTTTGAACAAAAAAGTAAATAGAATATATAAATTTTCTTATAAAAATAGCGGTCGGCCAAAAAGCCAACCGCCATTATCTAACAAAATCAGTTTGTATAGTTATCGAAATAGCCCTGGACGAGGACAACGGGTGTACCCTTGTCGCCCGAGCCGCTTGTAAGGTCACAAAGCGAGCCGATAAGGTCTGTTATCTGACGGGGAGTTGTTCCCTGCGCCGCCATGTTACCAACAAGGCTGCTTCCGTCCTTTGCCTTGATGCTATTTGAGATAGCTTCCTTCAGTGCCTCGCCCGAAAGATCCTTGAAATCGTTATCTGCAAGGTATTTCAGCTTCAGCTCATTGGGGGTACCAACAAGACCGTCTGTAAATGCGGGAGAAACTACCGGGTCAGCAAGCTCCCAAATTTTACCCTGGGGATCCTTAAATGCGCCGTCTCCGTAAACCATTACCTCAACGCATTTTCCGGTTGCATCGAGAATTCTCTTCTGAATATCGAGAACAAGATCCTTGCACTCGCGCGGGAAGAGCTTAACGGAATCCTCTGTGGACTTATTTGAGCCGAGAAGTCCGTATTTTTCATTGCATCCGCTTCCATTTACAGGAGCATTCATAATATCGTCAAGACCGAGGACTACCTTTGCGCCCGCAGCCTTTAAAATTCTCTTTGTGCGTGCTCTTGTGTGGATATCACAGGCGAGAATACAGTCTGCATAATCAAGAATAGCCTTTGCCTGATTTGCAAATATTATCTCAACCTCTGCGCCGCATTCACGAACAAGATTTCCGTAATATTCAACATAGTCAACGCCTGTAAACTCGTGCTTGTTCTCGCCGAAAAGCTCACGATATTTTTCAAGAGAAAGAACATCGCTATAAGGATTTACGCCCGCAGCGTCGATCTTATCGAGGCTTACAAGCTCATTTCCGACTTCATCTGAGGGGTAGCTGAGCATAAGAACCACCTTTTTCGCTCCCTTTGCAATGCCGCGCAGGCAGATTGCAAAACGGTTACGGGAAAGGATGGGGAAAATCACGCCGATTGTGCCGCCACCAAGCTTGTTTTTTACATCCTCAGCGATAGCGTCAACGCTTGCATAGTTTCCCTGTGCTCTTGCAACGATAGATTCGGTTATGGAGATAACATCTCTGTCACGAAGCTCAAAGCCTTCGAATTCAGCCGCCTCGAGTACACTGCTGCTTACGATTTGGGCGAGATCGTCTCCCTCGCGTATGATGGGACAGCGGATTCCTCTCGAAACCGTTCCCACTCTGCGTTCATAGTTTGCCATTTTATTTTACTCCCCTTTCAATTATTCCCACTCGATAGTGCCTATAGGCTTTGGAGTAAGATCAAGAAGGACTCTGTTGATACCCTCAACCTCATGAGTGATTCTGTCTGTTATTTTATGAAGAACCGCATAGGGGATTTCTTCGATTGTAGCTGTCATTGCGTCCTTGGTGTTTACCGCGCGGATAATTGCGGGCCAGCCCTCATAGCGGCTCTCGTCCTTAACTCCTACGCTCTTGATATCCGGAACAGCGATGAAATACTGCCAAACCTTCTCGGCAAGGCCGCAATTATCAAACTCCTCGCGGAGGATCGCATCTGCCTCGCGGAGTGCGTGAAGTCTGTCACGAGTGATCGCGCCAAGGCATCTTACGCCAAGACCTGGGCCGGGGAACGACTGACGGTAAACCATTGCATGGGGAAGACCGAGTGCCTCAGCGACAACTCTTACCTCATCCTTGAAGAGCAGGTTTATAGCCTCAACAAGGCTGAATTTCAGATCCTCGGGAAGTGCGGCCACATTAT
>JAZROG010000021.1:0-2494 GCA_045648605.1 Eubacteriales bacterium
ATTGTTTAAATTTTGATTTATTTTACGGTGTTGGGGGGGCGTGGGGGTTCCCCCGTCCCCTACAAACAAATGTCTCCGCCTGTTCGACAAATTCCTGTTTAAAACAAAGGAGCTGCATTTTGTGCAGCTCCGAATTTTTTAATATTTAACTCCGAAAAGGATATTACCGTATGTGGGGTATGGCCAGAACTCTGCCGAAACGAGCTTTTCCATGGAATCCACGGCGCATCTCAAATCCTCCATTATGGGAAGAACGCTGTCGCGGTAGGCCTCTGCCTTTTCCTTTGAGCAGGGCAAAGACTTTGCCTCCTCATTTGCTCCCTCAAGCATTTTTACATAGGCATATGTTTTGGAGGAAAGCTCTGTGAGTGCCGAAACCGTCTCTTCCTCAAAGCAAAGATCACCCTCGGGGATAAGCTTCTTTACGGAAAGAGCAGACTCCGAAAGAGAACGGATATATTTTGATACCGCGGGAAGAATGGCGGTGCGCACCATTCCGACCATGGTTCTTGCCTCGATATTCAGCACCTTTGCGTATCTTTCAAGGTGTATCTCATAGCGTGCGCGAAGCTCTGACTCGCTAAAGACCTTATTTCCTGTAAACAGAGCGATATTCTTCTCATCAAGATAATGGGAAAGAGCATCGGGAGTGGTTCGGAGATTGGAAAGTCCTCTCTTCTCCGCCTCATCTATCCATGAATCGTCATATCCGTTTCCGTTGAAGAGTATTCTCTTGTGCTCAATAACGGTGCGGCGGATAAGATCGTGAAGTGCGGAGCTGAAATCTATTGCGCCCTCAAGCTCGTCTGCAAATTTGCCCAAAACCTCCGCAACCGCGGTATTGAGCACGATATTTGCATCTGCAATGGAGGCAGATGAGCCAAGCATTCTGAATTCAAATTTATTTCCTGTAAATGCAAAAGGAGATGTTCTGTTTCTGTCCGAGGAAGCCTTGGGGAATTTGGGAAGAACGTGAACTCCGATCTTCATCATTTCTTTATCCTTTGCGCTGGCGGTGCTTTCGTTCTCGATGGCCTCAAGAACCGCTGTTATCTCGTCTCCGAGGAACATGGAAACAACAGCAGGGGGGGCTTCCGCAGCACCGAGACGGTGATCATTGCCCGCAGAGGCAACCGAAATGCGGAGAAGCTCCTGATAATCGTCAACAGCCTTTATCACGGCTGTAAGGAAAAGCAAAAACTGTGCGTTTTCAAAGGGTGTGTCGCCGGGCTCAAGGAGATTTGCGCCCGTGTCGGTGGAGAGCGACCAGTTATTATGCTTGCCGCTTCCCGCAACCCATTTGAAAGGCTTTTCATGAAGCAGGCAGACCATGCCGTGCTTTCTCGCTATCCTCTGCATAAGCTCCATTGTGAGCTGATTGTGGTCTGTTGCTATATTTGTTGTGGCAAAAATGGGAGCAAGCTCATGCTGGCAGGGTGCGCCCTCATTATGCTCTGTTTTTGCGAGAACGCCGACCTTCCAAAGCTCCTCATCAAGCTCTGCCATAAATTCCTTGACTCTTGGCTTGATTATTCCGAAATAATGGTCGTCAAGCTCCTGACCCTTGGGCGCTTTTGCACCGAAAAGGGTTCTGCCCGTATAGATAAGGTCGGGGCGGTGCTCAAAGGCATCGGAATCAATGAGGAAATATTCCTGTTCTGCGCCGACGGTAGCCTTTACTGCAGTAACCTCTTCGTTTCCGAAAAGGCGGAGAATGCGGAGGGTCTCACGGTTCAGCGCCTCCATAGAGCGAAGAAGGGGAGTTTTTCCGTCAAGAGCCTCGCCGCCAAATGAGCAGAAGGCTGTGGGAATATAAAGTGTATTATCCTTGATAAAAGCAAAGGAGGTAGGGTCCCAAGCGGTATAGCCTCTTGCCTCGAAGGTGGCTCTGAGACCTCCCGAGGGGAATGAAGAAGCATCCGACTCGCCGCTGACAAGCTCCTTGCCGGTAAATTCCATAATTATCTTGCCGTCTGCCGCAGGCGCAATAAAGCTATCGTGCTTTTCGGCGGTAACACCCGTCATCGGCTGGAACCAATGAGTAAAATGGGTAGCACCGTGCTCGATCGCCCAATCCTTCATCGCATTTGCAATGACATTCGCAGTCTCGATATCAAGCCTCTTGCCTTTTTTGAGGGTGGCTTGCATTTTTTTGTACATCTCTCTCGGAAGCTTTTCACGCATAACGGTCTCGTTAAAGACCATCGTTCCGAAGCTTTCAGTTACCTTGCTCATTTTATCATTTCCTTTCGGCAAAAAGCCATAAAGTGTCGCAGAAAAAAGTTTCTGCGACACTCCTGTCTGCTTTTTACATTATACAACAAATTTTCCGTTTTGTCAAGAAAGAATTTTTAAGACGCTGCTTAAGGCTATTTTGACGTATAAATAGGAATTTATCGAACTGTCACAGACGTTTTTTGTAGGGGACGGCGACCTCGACGTCCCATTTGTCATTTAAAAATCTCTGGTAATTTCACATCTTCTAGGGACGTCG
>JAZROG010000022.1:0-1734 GCA_045648605.1 Eubacteriales bacterium
TCATTTGAAATTCACGATTATTTCACGTCTTTTGAGGGACGTCGAGGTCGCCGTCCCCTACAAACAAATGTCTCCGCCTGTTCGACAAATTCCTGTTTATCTGCAATAATAGTTCCGTAAATCAGCCTTTTGCGCTGTTGCAGATCTGCATTGCGCCATCGATATCGTTTTCGAGAAGCTTTAACAAACCGTCATAAGAAAAGCCGAACATATTAAAGAGTTTTTCCTTATCCTCCTTGCTAAATTCCGAAAGCACCCAATCCGCAAGGTCGAAATCGGGATGCGGCTTCTGTCCAACGCCTATCTTTATTCTTGGGAATTTTTCAGATCCAATGCAGGCAATTATGCTCTTTATTCCGTTGTGACCGCCTGCGCTTCCGTCGCGTCGAACTCTCATTCTTCCGACATCAAGGCTGATATCGTCGAATATTACAATAATATTCTCGGGAGCGATCTTATAAAACCTTGCCGCCTCCGCAACAGCCTCGCCCGAAAGATTCATAAAGGTCTGGGGCTTCATGAGAAGCACTCTTTTTCCGCCGATAACGGCCTCACCGCAGAGTGCCTTGAATTTTGAACGGTCTATCCTTGCGTTGACCTTCTGCGAAATGAAGTCAAGCGCCAAAAAGCCCGCATTGTGGCGGGTGTGAAAATATTTGTCTCCGGGATTGCCAAGTCCCACAACAAGGTGGGAGATCGGCTCATTTTGAGCGGGAGAGCTTTCCTTTTTCTCCGCTATTTGCTTGAATAAATCAAAAATATCTGCCATATAATCTCCGTAAAGCCATAAAATACCTAATAATTATATACATTATTTTGCTTTTTGTCAAAGTATTTCTTGCCGAATATGACGAAATTAATAAAAAATTTACTATTTCACCAAAAAATGCTTGACTTCACCGAGGTAAATATGTTATAATGTAATGCGTGCTCGAAGGAGTGTCTTTTTTGCGTGCTTTTTTTCGGGCATACCCCACAAAGTCAAAAAAATTATATTATAAAAACGGAGGATTACTAAAAATGGCAAAGAAGTATTGCTATCTCTTCTCCGAGGGTAACGCAGACATGCGTGAAATTCTCGGCGGTAAGGGCGCTAACCTCGCGGAGATGACCAATATCGGTCTTCCCGTTCCCCAGGGCTTCACAATTTCTACAGAGGCCTGCACACAGTACTATGAAGACGGCAGGCAGATCAATGATGACATCCAGGCTCAGATCATGGAGCACATCGACAAGATGGAAGGCATCACCGGCAAGAAGTTCGGTGATAAGGAGAATCCCCTCCTCGTTTCCGTTCGTTCCGGTGCTCGTGCATCCATGCCCGGTATGATGGATACAATTCTTAACCTCGGTCTTAATGACGAAGTTGTTGCTGTTATGGCTGAAAAGTCCGGTAACGCTCGTTGGGCTTGGGACTGCTACAGAAGATTCATTCAGATGTACTCTGACGTAGTTATGGAAGTTGGTAAGAAGTACTTTGAAGAGCTCATCGATGAGATGAAGGAAGCAAAGGGTGTTACTCAGGACGTTGACCTTACTGCAGACGACCTTAAGGAACTCGCAGGTCAGTTCAAGGCTGAGTACAAGGCTAAGATCGGTTCTGACTTCCCCGCTGATCCTAAGGAACAGCTCATGGGTGCTGTTGAGGCAGTATCCCGTTCTTGGGACAACCCCCGTGCAAACGTTTACAGACGTGACAATGATATTCCCTACTCTTGGGGTACCGCTGTTAAC
>JAZROG010000023.1:0-9060 GCA_045648605.1 Eubacteriales bacterium
CAGGTGCAGGGCGACAAATTTTTCAAAAGCTCTTGACAAAGGGGATTTTCTGTGCTATACTACACTAAACCGATGAGAAAGAATAGTAGCTTCATTGAGCTCTTCAAAGAGAGCCGCGGGCGGTGGGAGCGCGGCAAGAGCGGTGCAGTGAATGGACTTTCGAGGGCGAACCGAGGGAGGGCGGCTTTAAAAGGCTTTCCGAGTAGGCTTCGACGGTGGCTTCCGTTACCATGGGCAGGCATATGATCGTATGCACAGAGTGGGCCTCGGCTCATATCGGGTGGCACCGCGGATAAAGTTTAAGGTTATTCGTCCCGAGTATCGTCAGATACTCGGACTTTTATATTTTTTGGAGGATTTTAAATGAAGCTTGACAGGCGATGGCGTGCCTCGGATTTTATTTGATTTATATAATTTAAGAATGAATTTGGAGGAAATATAAATGGAATTCGGTGGAGTAAATTTTGATACATATTTTAACAATTATCCCGATAAGGACGGTTATTTCGGTAAATACGGCGGAGTTTATATCGATGATAAGCTCAAGGCTGCAATGGCGGAGATCACTGAAGCATATTATTCTATTTGCCAGTCAAGAAAATTCATTGCGGAGCTTCGCAGAATAAGAAAGGAATTTCAGGGCAGACCCACTCCCGTAACTCACCTTGAAAGACTCTCGGACAAGCTTGGCGGAAAGGTTCAGCTCTATGCAAAGAGAGAGGATCTTAACCATTCGGGCGCACACAAGCTCAACCACTGCATGGGTGAGGCGCTTCTTGCCAAGTACATGGGCAAAAAGAAGGTCATTGCAGAAACCGGCGCAGGTCAGCACGGTGTTGCTCTTGCAACCGCGGCGGCTTACTTCGGTCTTGAATGTGATATTTATATGGGCTCTGTCGATATCAAGAAGCAGGCACCCAATGTTGCAAGAATGAAGATTCTCGGCGCGAACGTCGTTGAGGTTACACACGGTCTTAAGACTCTTAAGGAGGCTGTTGATGCGGCATTTGACGCATACAGCAAGGAATATAAGGATTCTATCTACTGCATCGGAAGCGTTCTCGGCCCGCATCCCTTCCCGATGATGGTTCGCGATTTCCAGAGTGTTGTTGGAATCGAGGCAAGAGAGCAGTTCATTGATATGACAGGACATCTCCCCTCTGCCATCGTTGCCTGCGTTGGCGGCGGCTCAAATGCCGCAGGTCTTTTTGCGGGATTCCTCAACGACCCCGTTGATATCTACGGAATCGAGCCTCTCGGAAGAGGTCCCAAGCTTGGCGATCACGCGGCAAGCCTTAAATACGGAACAGAGGGCATCATGCACGGCTTCAACAGCATTATGCTCAAGGACGAAAACGGCGAGCCTGCCCCCGTATATTCGGTTGCAAGCGGTCTTGACTACCCCTCCTCGGGTCCCGAGCATGCATTCCTTCAGGAGATCGGCAGAGTTAAATATGACGTTATCGACGATGAGGAGACCATCGACGCATTCTATCAGCTTGCAAGGCTTGAGGGTATTATTCCCGCCATTGAAAGCTCCCATGCCGTTGCTTTCGGCATGAAGCTCGCAAAGCAGATGGAGCATGGCTCTATTCTTATCAATCTCTCGGGCAGAGGCGATAAGGATATGGACTACGTTATCGAAAATTACGGTATAAGATAAAATCACAGTTTTTAAATGATATGCACCCCAAAAAGCATATAACTTTTGGGGTGCATATCAATTTTTTTGCAATGTCTTTTGTCATTTCAAGAATCAAAAAGCTTCCCTATTTTACAAAAATTGCTTAAATTTGCATTGCGCAGAATCGGACTGTGTGATATACTGTATAAGGGCAAGAAGGTTGGCTACAGCAAAAACAAGGAAATACCTTGGTATTATGACGGTAAAATACATAAAATGATATTCAAATAGGGTATCACGGGAGTTGACGGTGGAGTTTACATGGTAATCGCTTCCATCAAGACCGTTGAGGTATCAAAGTACTTCGCCACCATCGGATATGCTTACTTTGATGAGGAAACGGGAACTCTTACCATTCTCGGTGAGGGCGCGCTTAACGATATCGTAAACTACTATGGCGGCGGCTCAAAGAAGCAGCCTTGGTTCTCGTACAGAAAGGATATCAAAAAGATCGTTGTCGGACCCAAGATAACATATATTGGTAAGTAAGGTTAGGAGTATTATCCGAACCTTACGAAACAGAAATAATTGAAACAGTCATTCCCGGCGGCGAGAGTGCGGGCAGCACAACCCTCATTATAGTGATCGCGGCAGCCGATGATGCAATAAAGCAGATCGCAACATCGGTTCGTACAAGAATAAGCGAATTTTGCGGCTCGCAGCTCAAGATAGGCACAGATTACGGTACAAAGAGCCAATATGAGATCCTCATTGGCGAAACGAACCGTCCCGAAAGTAAAAAAGCCATGAATGGACTTGGTCTTAATGACTATGTTATTAAGCTTGACGGCACAAAGATCGTCATCGCGGGCGGCTCTGCAGCGGCACTTGAGGCAGCGCTTAATGAATTTTATGAAAATTTCATGTTCAGAAACATGGTTGTCGTTCCCGAGGGTGACGGACTCACTTATACCCATTACTACAAGCTTGCAAATATCAAAATTGAGGATAAGGACGCTTCGGGATTTAAAATATACTCTGTAAATTCCGATGCTGCAGCACTTCTTAAGGAGAAGATCTATGATGAATATACAGGTCAGACCCTTGAGGTTGCAAAGGAGATGGAGGATGGTCAATCCTATATCATCCTTGAGCCTACAAGCATGGATTATGCTCCCTATAAGGCTGAAATGAAGGACGGAAACCTTTATGTTTACGGCTCCTATAAATCCTGCACCGAGTTCCTTGATTACTATGTGAAAAAGGGCGAAAAGAATGTAAATATCAAGGGCAGCTTTGAGGGCGCACTGGATATCCCCACATTCTATACAAAGGATGAGCTTATGGCTGTCCTTAAGACGGTATATGATGAGGAAACCGTCATTATCGGTGAGCAGGTCAACTCTTATGGCGGTGATATCGGAACTCCATCCGATGTTTTGAAGCGATTCTATAATGCTTCGGGCAAATATCCGGGAATAATCGGTGTTGACGTTGGTGGATACGAACTCAAGCTCACAGGCGAGCAGTGTCCCGACCATTTAAAGAGCCAGGTTTTCTGCGAATACGTTGACTATGCCGCAATGGGCGGTATCATTCAGCTCCATACTCATATGGCAATGCCAACAGAGACATGGGATCCCGCAAATCAGGTGTTCCGCAGCGTTCTCGGCACGGGTGAGGTCTGGGATGAGGTAGTTACTGAGGGTACAGCACTCAACGCAACCTTTAAGAAGGCTATGGAGATCGAAGCTGAATATGTTAAGCTTTTCCATGATATGGGTATTCCAGTGCTTTGGAGACCCTTCCATGAGATGAATGCAAACCGGTTCTGGTGGGGCGTAAGCGTTAACGGTAAGACCATCGATGCTTCCTATTTTGCAAATCTCTGGATATATATGTATGAATATTATCAGGAAATAGGACTCGACAGCGTTGTCTGGGTATATTCTCCCAATAATGCAAACGGCTTTATCGACGTTATGTACACATATCCGGGAGATGACTATGTTGACCTCGTCGGTCTTGACCGGTACTCGGATGGCGGATATGAGATCGATGGCTCGGGCAGAAGCTAACCTTCAGCTGTCTCGATTTTGAGAATATGATAAAGCAGATGTTCTCCGACGGATATAAGCTTGCTTATATTCTTACATGGACCGCACAGGACTCCATCGACTGGTGGGGCTATGGCGAGGAAATTATGGCAGGCGTCACATTTATCGACAGAGATACTCTTCCCAAATATTTTGAAGCTGTAAGAAATAAATAATCAAGCAAAGAGGCTGATTCATTCAGCCTCTTTTGTTCGATAAATTCCTATTTATAGTACTCCTTTAGCGCTCACAGATCCCTCGGCAGGCTCGGGATGACTCGTTGGGTGAGGTGGCTTTTCCTTTCTACATAAAATTATCTTATTTCATGTAGAACCACAGGTAAACACCAATAAAACTCCCCTTTTTTAAGTTTTGATCGACCTTTTTTAAAAGGTCGCGCGAGCCGGCGACGGCGCCGGGCGCCACCGCAGTGGCGAAACTCCTCCTCGCAGTGGCGAAATCCCCCTACCAAAAACTAAGAGGCTGCCTCATTTTCAATGAAGCAGCCTCATTTTAACAAAAAGCAGAATTAAATTTCGGGAATAACGATCTCAACTTCCTTGCCTGCATCGCTGGATTTTGCAATTCCGTCGATGATAGCCTGGTTATAGAGTATCTGCCATGAGGGGATCGGCGAGGGTGTGCCGTTCTTGATGGCATCAAGGAAGGAGCGGATCTTTCCGTTCCAGAGTCCTGTGGGTGTCTGGAGGATCGGTATCTGTGTTGCTACCTGCTCGCCTGAAACCTCATGATATATGGTCATAGGACCGCCTACAGAGCCATTCCAGCAGTCGGTGGAGGGGATGCGCAGACCGCCCTTTGTACCGAGAATGATAGTATCGCCGGGGGTGTTTACATTCATTGCCCAAGCAATGCGGAAATCAAGAATAATTCCGCCCTCAAGACGAACAAATGCTGCTGCGAAATCGTCAACACCGAATTTTTCCGCAAGCCAAGGCGCACCTTCATTTACATACTTAACATAATTCGGATTCCTTCCAAACAATGCGGATTTGTAGCCTGTAACGGTAAGCGGCTTGGGATAACCAATGGCATTGAGCACCATATCAAGAGAATAGCATCCGATATCGCCAAGTGCGCCGATACCTGCTGTTTCCTCCTCGATAAAGCTTGTTTTTTGGGCGCTAACCGGGATTCCGCGGCGGCGGCCGCCACCTGTCTGGATATAGTAGATCTGACCAAGCTCGCCGCTCTCGCATATCTTCTTTATCATTTTCATATTGTTGTCGAAACGAGGCTGGAATCCGACCGAGAGGATAAGTCCTGTTTCCTTTTCGACCTTCATTATCTCTGCCGCTTCCTCAAGAGTTACCGTAAAGGGCTTTTCAAGAAGCACATGGATGCCCGCGCGCATTGCCTCAATTGCGCAGTTTGCGTGCTGGCGGTTATATGTACAAATGCTCACGGCGTCAAGCTTAAGGCTCTTATCTGCGATCATTTCGCTGTGATCCTTATAATCTGTCTTGGCCTCAACCTCGAATTCCTCGAAAAATGCCTTTGCCTTTCCGGGAACAAGGTCGCATCCCGCAACAACCTCAACATCGGGCTGAGCCAGATAGGTTCTCATATGAGCGTGTGCGATTCCGCCCGTTCCGATGATACCGATTCGAAGCTTTCTTGTGGTATCGATCTCTGTTTTTTCCTGATTTGTCATAAATGCGTTCATATCTGCCATAATGAACTCCTTTCCGCGGCTTTATACTACCACACGGCAAGTACCGTTTTAGTTGAGATTATTATAAAATATTCCGCAAAAAAAGTCAATGGCTTTTGCCAAAAAAGCAAAAAATACATACTTTAAAATTACATATGAGAAAAATTCTTGAATTTTCCGGAAAAATATGTTAAAATAATTGCAGAGTTCTATATTTTAAAGAACGGAGATAACACTATGAAAATATTTTTTGCACTGATTTTTGCTTTGCTGTTCATTTTTTGCTCCTGCGGAGAAATAAGCACGGGCAATCCTGCCGAGAGTGAGACTGTGGCTACCGATACCGAAGCGGAAACGACCTTGCCCGTTACCGAGGTCGAAACAGAAGCAACAAAGGAAACAGAAGAAGAAACGACCACAAAAAGCGACCCTACCCAAATCGTTGCTCCACAGGAGCTTTTTGTGACAATAAACGAGGTCTGCTCCTCTAATAATGGCAATTTTCTCGACAGCACGGGCGATACTCCCGATTGGATAGAGCTTTATAATTCCTCGGACAGCGCGGTAAATCTTGCGGGATACACCATTTCGAATGACACAGAAAATCCGAGAAAGTATGTTTTTTCAAATTACCTCATTGAGGCAGGCTCTTATGTCCTGCTCATGGCAACGGGAAATGTGGGTTATAAAAACGGCGTTATTTCTCTGCCCTTTAAGCTTTCAGCCGAGGGAGAAGAGCTTGTACTCACCTCCCCCGACGGACTTCGCGACGAGCTGAAGGTCCCTATGCTTGAAGCGGACGAAACATACGGCAGAACGAATGACGGCGGTGGCACCTTGAATTACCTTACCCCCTCCCCCCTTGCCACAAACAACACGGCAACCTCCATTATAAAGGTTCCCGCGCCTGCATTCTCTCATGTCAGCGGTTTTTACAGCACCCCCATCGAGCTTAAGATAAATATTCCCGACGGCTATACCGTTTATTACACAACAGACGGATCAACCCCCACTCAAAGCTCAAGTATATATAGCGAGCCTCTCTATCTTGAGGACGCAACGGAAAAGCCGAACGTATATTCCGCCATCGGCGGCAATACTGTCAGCGATTTCATCACCAAAAACAACCAGAACAAGGCAAATGTCATAAGAGCTGTTGCCTATGACAGCGATGGCAACGCAAGCAAAGCTGTTGGCGGAACGTTTTTCATAACGAGGATCCTTCAGGAAGACTCATATAAGAATATGCCTATCCTTTCGGTCTATACCGATGGAGAAAATCTCTTTGATTACGAGACGGGAATATACGTTCTCGGAAAGACCTATGATGATTATATGAACAATCCCGAAAACGCCCCATATAAAGAAACCTGGGCACGCCCCGCAAACTATTTTCTTGACGGAATTGAAAGCGAAAGACCCGCTTCCATCGAATATTTTGATGCACAGCACAATTTCTGCTTCTATCAGGATGTTGGAATAAGAATGGCGGGCAACACCTCCCAATCAAGTCAGCAGAAGAGCATGAAATTCTATGCCAGAAGTGAATACGGCAAGAACAGCTTTGATTACCCCATCTTCGAGGGAGTTGAATTTTATGACACATTCCTTATGAGAACAGGCGCAAATGATTTTGCAAAGACGAAGATACGCGATGTTCTCAATCAAAGCCTGGTTGCCCACAGAGATGTTACAACCTCAAAATGGCAGCCCTGCGTTATGTTCCTCAATGGTGAATATTGGGGCTTTTACATGATGATGGAAAGATACGATGCGGATTATTTTGAGCAGTATTACGGCGTTGACAAGGACAATGTTATTGCCATTAAAACAGGTAATGTTGATATCGGAAACGATGATGATAAGGATCTTTACAGAGAGCTGCGTAATTTCTGCAAAAATAATGACCTTACCATTCCCGAAAACTACGAAAAGCTTTGCTCCATGATAGATATGCAGAGCTATATAGACTATGTTTGCTTCAATGTTATTGCCAACAATGCGGATTGGCCCGGAAACAACACCGAGCTTTGGAGAGTCCGCGAGACAGATCCCTCAAATCCCTATGCCGACGGCAAGTGGAGATGGGTGGTCTATGATACCGAGCGAACCATGCTCCTTTACGGAACCGACTCAAATGAGGATTATGACGTAAATACCTACACAAGAAAGCTTATAGATAACGGTATTATATTCGGATACGTCTATAAGAATGAAGATTTTAAAAACCATTTTGTAACAACTCTTATGGATATTTTCATGAAGGATTACGATACAAGTAAAATAAACGAGCATCTTGATTATTTCGAGGAAAATTTCAATGAGCAGATGAAGATGAACCGACTCAGATACAATACCACATCGGATTATCCCAAGGAGCTTGATGTTATAAGAACCTTCTGGGAGCACAGAGGTGAGTACCTGCTTAAATACACCTGCGAGCTTTTCGAACTTGAAAACAAGGTTACCGAATTTTCCGTAAGAACGGAAGGCGGCGAGGGCAGCGAGATATATCTTTATGATTATCTGCTTCCTCTTGAGGGCGGAAGATATGCTTCGGAATATCTCCCTGCGAAAATCGAGCTTACCGCAAAAGCGGCAGAGGGCTATCGCCTCGCAGGATGGAAGGATTTGGGCGGAAATATTATTGGCACCGAAGATACTGTGACCGTTTCACCCGATGTAACATCGGCTATCACCGCAGTTTTTGAAAAGATACAATAAAACAAATAGGGACTGTTTTGAAAATTCAAAACAGTCCCTTATATTTTTGCAAAAATCAATCCTTTACCGCGATAAGATCTGTAGCATAAGGAAGGCTCATTATCCAATCGCAAAGAGTATGCCATTCAGCGAGCTTGTGGGTGCGGCGGGCATAATAGATGCTGATGAGGTTCTCATAATTGAGAGTTACCGTTCTCATCTGATTGAATGACGAGGGCAAAAGCTGGATCATATTATGCCAATGGCTCTTATCCTCCTTGTTTTCTGCGAATTTCTGTCTTTCGTCCTCAAGAAAAGCAATGAGCGAATCAAGAGCGGCAAGGGCATCGTCTGTCATTCTGTCATGGCTGAAATCGTCGCGGCAGAATGGCTTTGTATGTATCTTGTGCATGGTTGAGCAGGAATTTGCAACAGTTCCGACCTTGTATGTATCAAATTCCTTCCACCAATAAAGCGGCGCTGTGATATCCACGGAAACGAATATCTGACGCAGGAATTTTCTATGGTCGCTTCCCGCCTTCGCAAGTCTTTTTGCAAGGTCAATATCATTTTCGCCAAAGACGAAATTCCCCTCCTCGTCATAGCTGCTGTCCATTTTTGACCAACTGTTCATGGGATTTCTTGCGCCTCTGATGGCGTTTTCAAAATTCATTACCGATGTTCTTTCAACCTTCAGCATTTTAATCTGCCTCCAACAACTTTTTAATCGTACTTTAACTTATTATACCACATATTTTTTCAAAAATCAACATTTTAAAAAATTTTATATTTAAACAGAAGTTTCGCCACTGCGGAGGGGGGATTTCGCCACTGCGGTGGCGAACGGCGCCGCCGCCCGCTCGCGCGGCCTTTTTAAAAAAGGTGATCTAAACTTAAAAAAAGGGGAGTTTTTTTTTGTTTTACTGTGGTTCTTCATAAAAAAAATGAGAATTTTATTTGGG
>JAZROG010000024.1:0-9956 GCA_045648605.1 Eubacteriales bacterium
GAGCTTACCGTCCTTATTAAAGCTGTGTCTATAAACGACAGAAGCGCCGCCGATGCTGAATGAGCTTGTACCGGGAGAATAATAAGCATAGGAGATATACTGTGTTTCCCAGAGCATCTCGCCTTTTTCCGACAGCGAAAGTTCACCGCAGACCGAGCCTTCAACCGAATAGAATTCCCTTGGCAGACCGCTTTCCGCATCGCACACAAGAAGCACAGCAGTGTAGTTTTCGCGAAGATCAGCTACAAGATTTTCCTTACCGTAGCCAAACACTCCGCTTGATGCATCATGCATCTTCCAAATTTTTTCGAGAACATGGCTTATTTCATCATGGCTGCTGTCAATATCCTTTCCGTGCTTCGGGACGGCATATGCACTTAAATAGAGGTTACCGCCATATTCAAGCATATCGCAGATGAAATATGCACAGTCATCGGCACTATAGGATATTCCCTCTCCAAGCTCGCCATCTGCCGAAACTCTCACAAGAGTCTCGTTCACCTGATAACCACCAAGCTGAATGATATATCCGTCGCCGAATCTGGCAACATCCCAAATGCCTTTATTGCCAATCTCAGTCTCCTTTTTCAGCAGAATTTCACCCGAAATATCCATCTTTATAAAAACAAACTTTTTAAGGTTTGCGCGGCAGAAAAGTGCCATACCATCCTCTGTCTCGATTATCTCCGCAATGCTGAACCACTTGTAAGTATCGAATGTTTTTCGTAGCACACTTTCACCGCTTTTTTCATTGAATATTTCTACAAATCCACAGGATTGTGAAGGTGCTATGAGAGGAGAATAGATGCCGTATGCGGCAATATATTTCCCATCCGAAAGAACTGTATAGTCCTCTACATATCCATCTCTCAAGGGTATTTTTGACTCCCACAAAACCGCTCCGTTTTCCTCTTTTTTGAACATCATTTCGCCGCTTCGAATAAGTCCATCTATCTCAACATCGTTATCAAGATAATACCATGAATATTTTTCATCAGCACCTCTGTCGATATTGTTCCAGATATCCTTTAATTCCTCGGGGCTTGGCTTTGCTATTCCGATAGCCTTGCCCTCATAGCTGTCTATAATGACAACTGCTGTTTTTTCAAGGGCAAATTTCTCTGTTATTATGTCCCGATATACCTTTTTTATGTCGCTTCTCGAAAGATTTTCTTTTGAAAGCTCGTGCTCCTCAAAAAAGTCCACGGCATCGTTATATTCCTTTATCTCTGCGGCACATCCAACAAGTGATGCAAGTACACATATCACAGCCGCCGCTATTATGAATGTTCTTTTTATCGCTGTTTTTCTCGGTCTTGTTTTCTCTGCACTTGCTTCAAAAAGCACGGGCATCGGGATTTTGTCAAGCTCCAAAAGTGCCTTTTTAATATCATTTTTCTTCATCACAAAATACCTCCGCTATATTTTTTAGTTTTTTTAATACTCTTTGGTATCTTTTCTGGGCGGCAAAAACACTTATATTCATTATTTTTGCCACCTCATAAAATGAAAGCTCGCCATAGATACGCAAAAGAATTATTCCCCTCTCCTCCTCATCAAGATGAGAAAGAAGCTCTGCGGCAAGTGGGGCAGCATCTGAAATTTCATCATATGTAACGTTCATTGCCTCATCGATAGGAAGATTATCTTTCCTTTTTCGCACAGCGTCAAGTGCATTATGACGTGCCACCGTGAGAATAAAGGCGCGTGGATTGGTTCCTTTTTTATATGTATGTGCGCATTTCACAAGCTCCATCATAGTCTCCTGCAAAACATCCTCCGAGTCCTCTCGATTCCCTGTAATACCGAGAGCAACCGAAAATATCATTCTTCCCAGAACCTCATATATCGGGCACAATCCATCTTTGTTTCCCGAAGCCAATTCAAATAGCGCTTTTTCAAGAATTTGCTTTTCTCCCTGCACCTTTCTCACCTCCTTCTGCTTATATAGCGTTTCAAAAAGGTCATTTTGGACATTTCTTGATATTTTTATTTGTAAGAAAAAATGAGCCCCAAAAGGCTCATTTTTTCTATGTTATTCATATTAGTGAACGATGCAACGCTCGGTATCCTTATCAAAGATATGGATTCTGGATGTATCGAATGCAACCTTGATCTCGTCGCCTGCTCTTGATGTGGATCTGGAAGAAACTCTTGCGATAAGATTGGTCTCCTCACCCACCTTGAGGTAGAGATAGATCTCCGCACCCATAAGCTCGGTAACTTCAACATTTGTATCAACAACAGCGTCAGCAAATGTGGAGAGGTGTACAGGCTCATCGTGGATACACTCGGGACGGATACCAACGATAACTTCCTTATCGATATATTCATCAAGAATGCCCTCTGCAGTCTTATCTGCGGGAAGCTTGATTGTAACATTCTCTTCGAATGTGAAGAATACTTCGCCATTCTTCTTTGTGAGCTTACCGTCGATGAAGTTCATCTGAGGTGTGCCGATAAATCCTGCAACGAAGATATTGCAAGGCTTATCATAAAGATTCTGAGGTGTGTCAACCTGCTGAATAACGCCGTCCTTCATAACAACGATACGGCTTGCCATGGTCATAGCCTCGACCTGGTCATGAGTAACGTAAACGAATGTTGTTCCAACGCTCTTATGAAGCTTTGTAAGCTCAGTTCTCATGGCAGCACGGAGCTTCGCGTCAAGGTTTGACAGAGGCTCGTCGAGAAGGAATACCTTAGGATAACGCACGATCGCACGACCGAGCGCAACACGCTGCTTCTGACCACCGGACAGAGCCTTAGGCTTTCTGTCGAGAAGGTGGGTGATATCGAGAATACGAGCTGCTTCTTCAACTCTTCTCTTTATTTCTTCCTTGGGTGTCTTGCGGAGCTTAAGACCGAATGCCATGTTATCAAACACGGACATGTGAGGATACAGCGCGTAGTTCTGGAAAACCATTGCGATATCTCTGTCCTTCGGTGCAACGTCGTTTACAAGTCTGTCGCCGATGAAAAGCTCACCCTCGGAGATCTCTTCAAGACCTGCGATCATACGCAGAGTTGTGGACTTACCGCAACCGGAAGGTCCAACAAGTACAAGGAACTCTTTATCCTTGATCTCGAGGTTGAAGTCGGAAACGGCTGTAACACCGCCGGGATACTTCTTGTAAATATGTTTAAGTGAAAGGCTTGCCATTTGTTATCCTCCTTGAAATTGAACTGCGCAAGGCACAATTCGGGTATATAATTTTTAACAGATATATTATACCAAATTTTCTATCAAAATGGAAGTGGTTAATCTTCCAAACTTTGCGCCCCCTCTTTGTACACTTTCCACAAAAAACTGCCATTTTTCGTCATTTGTGCCAAAAAGAGCAAATTACAGCTTTAATATATTAATTTTTCAAATCCTTCATCGAAAGACTTATTCTCTTCTTTGCTACATCCACCGAGAGGACTTTTACCTTAACGATATCACCAACCGCAAGAACCTCTGAGGGGTGCTTGATATACTTATTGCAGATCTGCGAAATGTGAACAAGACCGTCCTGATGAACACCGATATCAACGAATGCGCCAAAGTCAATAACATTTCGTACAGTTCCGACAAGCTCCATATCGGGCTTAAGGTCACTCATATCGAGTATGTCATCGCGGAGCACCGGAGGAGGTGTTGAATCACGGACATCGCGACCCGGCTTTTCAAGTTCTCCGATGATATCGAGAAGTGTCGGCTCACCGATGCCAAGCTCCTCTGCAACCTTTTTATTGCCCTTTCCCATGACCTTTGTGCGAAGCTCGCCAAGCTTGCTTGCCTTAACATCATCCTCGGTATAGCCGAACATTGAAAGAAGCGAAGCCGCCGCCTCATAGGATTCGGGGTGAACTCCTGTATTATCAAGAATTTCCTTTGATGACGGAACGCGAAGGAAGCCCGCACACTGCTCATAAGCCTTTGCGCCGATCTTCGGAACCTTGAGAACCTGTTTTCTCGATGTAAATTCTCCGTTCTCCTCGCGGTATTTTACAATATTCTTTGCCGCCTGCGCTCCGATTCCCGCAATATACGCAAGAAGCGAATGAGAAGCGGTATTAAGGTCAACTCCAACGCTGTTTACGCATCCCTCAACAACACCGCCAAGGGCGCTGTCAAGCCTTGCCTGCTTCATATCGTGCTGATACTGACCGACACCTATAGCCTTTGGGTCAATTTTAACAAGCTCTGCAAGAGGATCCTGCAAACGGCGAGCAATGGAGACCGCGGAACGCTGTGTAACGTCAAAATCCGGGAATTCGTCAGCCGCAAGCTTTGATGCGGAGTAAACAGAAGCTCCCGCCTCGCTTACCATAACGTATTTAACGCTTCCGTCAAGCTCCTTAAGAGTATTTGCGATGAAAATCTCGCTTTCCTTTGAAGCTGTTCCGTTACCGATGGCAACAACATTTATATCGTATTTCTTAATAAGCGCAAGAACCTTTTTCTTGCTCTCCTCAATTCTCTCCTGCGGCTTTGTGGGGTAGATGACCGCGGTATCAAGAACCTTTCCCGTCTTATCGACAACAGCCAGCTTACATCCCGTTCTGTAACCGGGGTCATAGCCGAGAACAGTCTTGCCCTTAAGGGGTGCTTGCATAAGAAGATTTTTGAGATTGACCTCAAAATTAACAAGTGCGCCCTCAGCGGCATTATCAAACATATCCGAGCGGATCTCTCTTTCAACAGAGGGTGCAATAAGTCTTTCATAGCTGTCGATTATTGCAATTTCAAGCTGCTTTTCCGCGGGACTTTTAAGATTTGTGATAACCATGCTGAAAAGATAATTGAGGATGATATCCTTTGAAATTTCAATGCTTACCTTCAGCTTTTCTTCCTTTTCTCCGCGATTTACGGCAAGGATTCTGTGACCGGGCATGGTCTTTACACCCTCGCTGTAATCATAATACTGAGAATAAACGGTATCCTCCTCGGTTGCAGCCTTTGAGATGAGCAGACCGTGACCGAATGTAAGAGAACGGATAGTCTTTCTGTATTCCGCATTATCCGAAATATCCTCCGCAATGATGTCTCTTGCTCCCGCAAGGGCATCCTCGGCACTCTCTACGCCCTTTTCCGCATCTATGTAAGCCTCGGCAAGCACTTCAAGGGGCGCTTCATATTCGTCTCTCTGCTCCGAAATAAGAAGCGCAAGGGGTTCAAGTCCCTTTTCTCTTGCAACCGATGCGCGAGTCTTTCTCTTGGGTCTAAAGGGACGGTAGATATCATCCACCTCGGTAATTGTAACCGCTGCATCGATGGCAGCTTCGATCTCGGGAGTGAGCTTTTCCTGCGCTGCGATAAGCTCCTTTACCTCCTGCTTTCTCTTTTCTATATTGCGAAGATAGGTGAGCTTATCATCAAGGTCACGAAGCGTTGTATCGTCAAGGCTTCCCGTAACCTCCTTACGGTATCTGGCAATAAAGGGGATTGTATTTCCCTCATCGATAAGGGCAACAGTTCTCTCAACCTGATCGACCTTCAGATTAAATTCCTTTGCAAGTGTTTCAATGATATTCATGTTTTATACTCCTTATACTATCTGAAAAATGTAAAATTTAAGGTAATCTGTCTCTCTGACATTCCAGAGAATGGGATGGTCGGGAGACTGCTGTCTTCCCTCTATCTGACGAAGTGAAACACCCGCATCCTTTGCCGCATCCGCAAGCATTTTTCTGAAAAGCTCATCTGTCATAAAATGTGAGCAGGAGCAGGTGGCAAGATATCCGCCACGAGGGAGAAGAGACATAGCTCTTCTGTTTATTTCCTTATAGCCCTTTATGGCATTTTTCACCGTTCCCGAGCTTTTTGTAAATGCAGGCGGGTCAAGGATGATAAAATCATAGTCGCATTTTTTCTTCTCACCCATCTCGGTGAGAAGCTCGAAAACATTTGCGCAGGTAAACTTCATATTACCCGTAAGACCGTTCAGCTCCGCATTTGCTCTCGACATTTTAACCGCTTCCTCGGAAATATCCACCGCGTTCACTATCTCCGCGCCCGCCCTTGCGGCATTCAGCGCAAAAGCACCCGTGTGGGTAAAGCAATCGAGAACTCTTTTCCCCTTTGCAATTCTTGCAACAGCCGCTCTGTTATATTTCTGGTCAAGGAAAAATCCCGTTTTCTGTCCATTTATATAATCGACCTTGTATTTTATGCCATTTTCGACGATCTCGGTGACGCCCGAAAGCTCGCAGAGCCCCTCAAGCTGATAAAATCCGCTATAACGCTCCATACCCTCGAGCTCACGTATCGCGCCCTCGTTTCTCTCATATATCGCCTTTATCGGCTCGCCCATTTCAGCCATTGTATCGCGAAGTGCTCTGTAAATTATGTCCTTTTGAAGCTCTGTGCCAAGGCAAGCCACCTGAGTTACGAGAACATCACCGAACCTGTCAACCGTAAGTCCGGGGAAGCTGTCAGCCTCTCCGAAAATGAGACGGCAACAGGCAAAATCATCGCCCATAACGGTCTTTCTGTATTCAAGAGCATATTTTACTCTTCTGCGGTAAAAATCCTCATCAAATTTATCATTTGCATTGCGGGAAATTATGCGAACAAGAATTTTTGAATTGTCGTTATAATATCCCGTTCCGAGGAATCTGTCTTTTTTGGTGTAAACATCAACAAGCGCACCGTTTTTGCACTCTCCTATTCTCTCCGTAACCTCCTCGGCATATACCCAAGGATGTCCGAGACGCACCGTTCTTTCGGATTTCTCCGTTATCTTTACTTTTGGAAAAATTCTTTCAGCCATTTATGTATGCTCCATTATTTTGCGGCATCACGAAGTGCCGTAATTTCTTCATTTGTAAGTGTTCGCCATTCGCCTCTTTCAAGAGTGGGGTCAAGAGAAAGAGGACCGAATGTAACTCTTTCAAGATAAGTTATCTTGTTCCCCACAGAATCAAGCATCCGCTTTATCTGATGGTATTTACCCTCGGTAAGGGTTATATATCCCTCGTTTCCGTCGCCCAAAAGCTCCATTTTGCATGGCTTTGTCTCATAGCCATCATCAAGGATAACGCCCGCCTCAAGACGAGCCACATCATCCTCGGAAAGTGAAAATTTCGAATGAAAATAATATTGTTTCTCAACATGGCGCTTGGGTGAAAGCAATCTGTGAGAAAGCTCGCCGTCATCTGTTATCAGCATAAGTCCAAGGGTGTTTTTATCAAGTCTTCCGCAGGGGAAGAGATTGAAGCTTGAATATTCCGCAGGCAAAAGCTCAAGCACCGTAGGATCTCGTCCATCCTCTGTGGCGCTGACATATCCCTCAGGCTTATTGAGCATGATATATCTGAATTTTTCGTATTTTATCCGCCTGCCAAGATAAATGACCTCATCCTTTTCGGGGTCGATATGCTTTGCGGTGTCCTTTAGAGGCACGCCGTTTATAAGCACACCGCCTTTTTTTGCGGCGGATGCCGCTTCTTTTCTTGTTGCTATTCCCATCTCTGAAAGAAATTTATCAATTCTCAAAGCGGCATCCTCCCCAAAATTCATGTCATTGCCAAAAACAGCAATAATATCGCCCCTGCAAAAACGAGTCCAAGTCCGAAGCCCATGGCAAATCGCATGGCAAAATCTTTTCTTTTTTTAATTCTTACCTTCATTTTGCTGAACCGAAATGCAAAAATAGTTTTTCTGCCTTTCGGAAATATCATACTTATATATTTTACCATATTTGCAGGCATTTGTAAAGAATTTTACGCATTTTTGTTTGATAAATATTTGCGAATTTGCTTAAATGGATAAATACATATAAACAGGAATTTAGCGAACGGTATGTGAAAGAGCCTCATCCGCCACGCCCACGGCATTCCGCCTGGCGGATGAGGCTCTTTCACATACCGTTCGCTAAATTCCTATTTTTCAAAATCTTTCGTTATCAAGATATTTATAGAAAATCCTAAACTGCAAGAGTTCTCTAAGGGTCGTAAAGTTGTAGAAGATAACGGCAATCTGAAAGTTATGTACCACACTAAAAAAGGACGAGAATTTCTCGTCCTTTTTGTGCACTTTCTTGCCTTCAATGTATCAACCCTATCAATCGATTATCTCCCAAGTTATCATGCTCACCGCGCTTGACATTCTATAGCCCTCGGCGGTATATGAAATGGATTTTTCAAAAGGCACATGGTCGCCTCTCGCGGCATCGTAGGAGGCGGAGTCGCAGACCTCAAATTTGTAATTTTTCGGATTTTTCTCTGTGGGATTCAAGCATTTTGAAAATACGATATAATGCGTTCTGTTTCTTGAAGGACGCGAGAAATATACAACAACACCCTCGGGATGCTCGTCAAGAGCCTCCTTTATCGCCTTGGGGCTTACATCATATGTCATAACCGATCTTATTGCTTTTCCGTCCACATTGAATTTCGAATCAATGTTGGTTCTTGAAATAAGTATGGGATTTCCGTAAAGAACGCTTCTTGATGTTGTTGCACCGTTGTTTCCCGAATTTGCGAGAGCAACGGTATATGGGTCGGCAGGCAGATTATCGGTCTGACCGCTTCTGAAATCATATCCCTTTGTAAGCCTTGCGCCCATGTTATTAAGAACCATGGCAATGGATGCGAGATAGCAGCCCTCATCCATCCAATCCTTGCCCTTGCCGTATTTGTCTATCATAAAGCGCTTTCTGAGACCGCCCGCGGTAAAATAAATTCCCGAAAGAGAGGAGGCATTCCAGTCGCTTCCCGTGGCGCTATGCTGGCTATACCAGGTAAACGCGGCTTCCTTTGAAACATTTATAGTACAGCTCGCGCTCTTACCGCCCGATGTGGCTCTTATCTTTGCCTTTCCCGGAGCAATGGCAGTATAATTGCCCTTTGAATCTATCATAACAACGTCTTCATTGTCCGATGTCCATTTAACATCGTCCGCGCCGAAATTATAAGGCGTAAGAGTTGCATAGAGAGTTCCCACGGCATAGAGCTTAACCGTTGTGCTCACAAATGAAAGAGAGATCCCATCAGGCTCGATAGGCTCAAATGCCCATTTCTGATCTGCCGTGCCCGTGAATTTGACAAGCGAAATATAATTATGGTCATAGCGAGATGTTTTATCCGAAATACCGAGAGTAAGCGAATCGCGCCCGATGGCGGGAGAAATGCTGTAATAACCGTTATCTGCCGAATATATCACAAATTTTTCTGTTTTTTCAGCAGCCTCTCTTTTGGTAAGTACAGCACTCTCGCTCAAAAGACCCTTAAAGGAAAGAGAATATTTTCCACTCTCGCTTTGGGGACGGAGGATATATGTACCGTCCGAAAGTCTCTCAACATAGATATCCTGTGCCTCGCCGCCATTCTTTTCCTCAAGATAAGCAGAGCCTTTGGCATCGTATATCATATCATAAAAATCAACATAAAGACCGCTTTGGCAGTTCTTTATTCTATAAACACCGCTTTTAAGTACATTTTCAAGATTTGCCGTCTTCTTTGCGCTTACTGCCGCACGGGCAGGAATAGGAACAATGGTGAAAACAAATATAAGAGCTAAAAAGAGGCTGATAAGTCTCTTAAAATCCATAAAATTAACCATCCTTTTTTGCATACACAGTAATTATACATGATTTTTCTATCCAATTGCTGAACATATTGTTAATTTTAATCCGCCAAAGGGCGTTTTATCCAATTTTTTCGTTGTTTTTTTGTTGAAAAAGTCAAGGGGGAGACAAAAAAGGACAGAGCCAAAAATGACTCTGTCCCTCAGACTGTCGAAAAAGCTGTAATACCGCAAGTAGATAATAGTAAAAAAAAAGTGAAATAAAAGAGAAAATATAAAATTCAAAAAGAAGCACAAGGCAATCCGGAGGAAAGCCTTGTGCTTACTTGCTTTTTCCGTTCTTACACTCTGTCGTACCGAGTACGCCGACGAATGTAAGAACGAAAAATATTCCTACCTTTTTCGATGTCTGCCAGCGTGTCGAGACTTTCTCGACACGCTG